>JAUXFF010000045.1 GCA_030620155.1 Candidatus Cloacimonadota bacterium
GCTGCAAGCAGGGCTTATAAATTCCCTTTCAACGAAAGGGAAACGTAGAAAAGCAATCCGTCTTCGCTAAAGATAAGCAGGAAGAATTTAGCTACGACGTGACTAAAGGAAGAATTTAGCTTCAGTCTTCTCCGGCGTCCGTCAAAAGCTGGAGTAAACACTGCCGGATACGCCCAGACAAGACGCCATGACTAAAGAAAGTAACCCGAATCATGGCATGCTGCCAGTTCGAGAAAGAAAAATATCAAATACTTAAAGATCAAAGAAAAAATAATCCAGCTTCGTCCCGATAATCGGGGAGCAGTGTACTTCACATGCCCTGCCAGCCGTGGTGTATACCGTGGCCAGCTAACTGGGGTGGCTGAATAAATTCTTCTGAGTTCTGAATTATTACCTCTGTATTTTGAATATAATTTGACAAAAAATAAATCAAAACCAATATTTCCAAAAAATTTCCTGAGGAAGTAATGTTAAACTTAAAAGAGGTTAGAAAAGAGCTGCATAAGATTCCTGAACTTGGGTTTGAGGAATTTAAAACACAGAAATATATCCTGAATATTTTAAATCAATTTCCTGAACTTAAAATTCACCGGTTTGATTTTCCGGGGATATTGGTTGAATATGCTTTTGGAGATGAAGAATATAAATTATTCCGGGCTGAAATGGATGGTTTATCTGTCTATGAAGAGACCAATTGTGGTTTTGAGTCTGAGCATAAAGGTAAAATGCATGCTTGTGGACACGATATCCATATGACAGTTCTGATTGGATTTATAGAAAAGGTTGTTCGCTCCGGGATTAAGAGGAATTTACTATTTTTGTTCCAACCTGCAGAGGAAGGAAAAGGCGGAGCAGATCGATTATTGCAGACAGGCATATTGGAAAAATTTCAAATTTCCGAAGCGTATGCACTACATGTGAAAGGAGATATTCCAGTTGGTTCTGTTTCATCCAGACCAGGAATTTTTTTTGCAAACACCCAGGAGGTAAAAGTTCTTTTTCATGGTAAAAGTGCTCATGTTGCTTTCCCTGAAAATGGCAGGAATGCCCTGGCTGCAGGTGTTATGTTTTATAGATTGATCCATCAGGAGTTAAAAAAGGAAGTTCCGGGAAACAAATCCATTATCTGTGAGTTCGGTAAAATGCAGGCAGGAACTGTTATGAATGCCATTGCAGCAGAATGTACTTTGGAGGGGACTATCAGGACTTTCAATGATGAAGATATGTACAAAGTGAAAAATATTATTAAAAACTCAGCTCAAGTATCTTCTAAAGAATATGATTTAAAATATGAGATCAATTATTTATGTTATTACCGGAATGTAAAAAATGATGTTAAGCTTTTCGAAAAGTTTAAGAAATGCTTGGCTAAAACCAATGTTAAATTCTGTGAAGCTGAAAGAGTCTTTACAGGTGAAGATTTCGGTTATTTTACTTATAAGTATAAAGGATTGCTGTTTTGGTTAGGTGCAGATCAGGGAGAAAATTATGACGTGCACTCAACGAAATTTTTACCTGATGAACGTTCAATTGATGTTGGTGTGGATGTTTTCTGGGTGATATTGAATTCATAATATTTATTAAGGATCATTTTTGAAGAATTATAAATTTTGAGAAATATGAGTATTAGGGGCTGAGAAATTGAATATTTTCATATCCAGCGGGATTTCTATTAGAAAGAAAGCCGAAGATTTATTCGAATTTCTGTTATTTTCAGTAAAAACTTTCAGAAAGATACTTACTTTTAGCAGGCAAAGACAGATAGGATTTACAGTTCTTCTGCGTCAGATTATGTTTACAGGATATGAAGCACTTCCTTTAATAAGCTTCATCGCTTTAAGTATCGGTGGTCTTATAATCTTACAGGGTAATAACATTCTGGGGGGCTTTGGACAGAGTCGTCTGGTATATGTTATTCTGGTTACAGTTGTTATAAGGGAACTAAGCAGTATTTTTACAGCGTTGATAGTAATTGCCAGGTCTGGAACAGCTATATCCACAGAACTTGGAAATATGGTTGTAAATAACGAGATAGATCTTCTGGTCTCCTTTGGTATTTCTCCAATATCCTATCTGGTAGTTTCCCGGTTAGTTGGAGTTGTTGTTGCACTTTTTACTTTAACAATTTATTTTAACCTGGTTGCTTTGTTTGGCGGCTGGTTGTTCACTTCATTTTTTCCCCCATCAGTTTTAATTATTTTGTTACCCAGTTATTTTCTCAAATGTCTGCTGCTGATGTTCTGATCAGTGTTTTGAAGTCCATCATATTTGGTATTGGAATTGCCTTAATTTCCTGTTATCATGGATTGAAAGTTAATTTTGCCAGCACTGAAGTTCCGCAAAGAACAATAAAATCAGTTGTGTTTTCGATAGTTTTTGTCGTATTTTCCGATATCATTATTACTATATTGTTTTATATATGATTTGGAGATAGTAAATGATTTTTTTAAAAGTCAGTAATGTATTTTGGAAGTCTGAAAGAGTAGAAGTACTCCAGGATATCAGTTTCACTCTTGAAGAAGGTAGATCAACTATAATTGCAGGTACTTATGAATCAGGAAAAAGTGTATTATTGAAAGTAATAGGAGGAATATCTCCTCCGGACAAAGGTACAGTTTTTTATTATGATAAAGATATATATGATAGCAGTGATGAGGTCATCAAGGGGATTCGGAAAGAAATTGTATTCCTTTTTCATGATGGAGCTTTACTTTCAAACTTGATTATTGAGGAAAATCTGCTGCTTCCTATAAAATATCATTTTCCGAATTTTATTTATGATGAAATTATGAATGAAATAAATGAATATCTTGATTATTTTGGAATCAAGAATGTATTGGAAAAAAGACCTGCAGAGGTTTCGGAAATTTCGAAAAAGCTGTTAACATTTATCAGGGCAGCTATTATGCATCCAAGGTTGATGCTTATTGATGAACCATTATTCAATCTGGATTTCATGAGTCAAAAAAAAGTGATAGTATTCCTGGAAAATTTAAAAAAGAAAGGAATAAATTTTTTAATTGTCAGTAATTCGTTTGATGTCCTGAAAGCAGTGGGAGATCGTTTGATCATTATGCAGGATGGAAAAATTGTTAATGTCCTGAACAAAGAAGATGAAAATTTCTTAGAGAAAGCGAGAAAATTTGAACTTTCCGATTTAACAGGAGTAGAAGATGAAATTTAAATTTAAACATACGGATAAAATTGTTGGAATATTTTTCTTCGTTGCGATTCTGGTTTTATTGATCAGTTTCTTTGTAATCGCAATTTCCCAGAAATTATTTATCAAAAAATATGTTTTTAATACAAAATTCATTGATGCAGTTGGAATATCCGAATCCACCAGTTTAAACTTCAAAGGCTTTGAAATTGGAAGAATCGAAACATTTACTCTTAATAAGGACAATTATATTGATGTGGAAATAATTGTTTTTGAAGATTTTCGTAACAAAATAGTGTCTAATTCTGCGATAAATAAGACGAGTAATCCCATTACAGGTAAAAGCAACCTGGAATTTTTACAGGGACCTGATTTGAGTGATATTCTTCCTGAAGGGAGTTATATTCCTTCTTTAAATATGCCGGAGGGGCAAAGATTATTAATTGAAAAAAAGATAATTAAAAGCGGAGATGTGTTATCTTCTGTTTTACAAAATATTGATGATATACTCTACAACTTGAACCAGGACAACAACCAGGATGAAGGAGCTTTATTCAGGATGCTGTACAACCTGGCAAATTCTTCAGAAAATCTGAATAAAGACCTGATCGAGCTTAAAGACCTGATTATTGTTCTAAAAAATCAAATCCAAACGACTACAGACCAATTGAATAATACACTTGCAGCAACAGAACAAATGGTAAACAATTATAAAAATCCGGATGGTATTGTAGTGAAAATGATCGACCCGACTGAAAAAAATCTTATTCAGCCATTGAATCAATCGATACAGAAAGTGAATGAGAGTCTGACTGAAATTAATAAGCTTCTTATCTTTCTAAATACGGAATCAACTGAAATTTCAGATATTTTATATGAAAGTAAAAACTCTTTAAAGACTGTTCAGAAGACCCTGCAGGGAATAAACAATAATCCTTTAATCCGTGGTGGTATTCAAAAAGAAACAGTTAGTACGAATAAAGATACAAAGATTCGTTTAAAGGATTTTGATAAATGAAAAAAATCATATACTCTCTTATAACGATTTTCATTGTTTTTGGATGCTCATCTTTACCTAAATATATTGAGACCCAGACCTTTATTGATGCTAATAGAACCATGAGATATGCTCATAAAAATGAAGCTTTACTCGATTATGAAAAGGCATTGAATCTTTATGTAAAAGCTTATAATTTATACACTCAAATAGATAATGTGGAAGGTAAAATCAATGCTGGTCTTTCTATTGCCAGAGCTCATTATTACCTGGGGAATTCAGGGGATTATGAAGATTGGCTCAATAATATTTCCTTCCTCATAGATCAAAACAGGAAAAGCATGAAACCCGCCAGAGATTTATTTCTCATCGAAATCGCTTTCTATGAGGAAGACTATGAGAAGGTGCTGAAGATGCTGAAGATGACTGATAATATAAAGACAGATAATATCGAATGGAAAACTGAAAAACTCTGTTATCGAGCTATGTCATTGCAGAAATTAGGAATGGATTACTTCCGAGAATTTAAAGATATTGAATCAAATATAAAAAAATTAAAAAAAGCCTATAATAAAAATAAATTAGCTGATCCCTCAGTTTACAGCTATGCTTATTATGTTACAGGATATCTTTATATAAAAGAAGAAAATTGGTCAACAGCACTATTGAATTTTAAACAGGCTCGTGAAATCGATGTAATGCTGGAAAATATTGTTAATCTGGCTGATGATGTTTATGCAATTGCCAGTTGTTATGAAAATCTTAATAAGATAGAAAAAGCAAAAAGCTTTTACTTAAGAGCAGCGGAAATTTATCTTCAATTAGGCAACCTGGAAATGGCAGAAAGAGCCGGAGAAAAAGCTGCGGAGATAGAATAGAACGCGGATGACGCCCCGTTAAATACAGCTTCGCTGTTCCTGCTTCGCAGGATTTCACGGGGTGAACGGATTAGACGGATAATCACGGATTCTGTCCTTTTTTTATAGAACACGGATGACACCCCGTTAAATACAGCTTCGCTGTTCCTGCTTCGCAGGATTTCACGGGGTAAACGGATAGGACGGATTCTCACGGATTTTTTTGCCACCCCAGTTAGCTAACGGGGGCAGGCTGACTTACACAGACTATCAATGACTTCTATTATAATTGTTTTCATATTTATGCTCGTGGATATTCACGGATTTTTTGTACTTTTTTTATAGAACACAGATAACACAGATTAGACGGATGTTCACTGATTTCTTGTCGCGGCGTAATGTAATGAAGCCGGATTACTTTTTGGAGAGAACAGAAGAAACTTTGTAACAAATAGGATAACTGTTTTTTGTTATTGGAATTTGAAATTTTTAATTTATTTGATAATTTCCAATAAAGACAATTTTATTCCCAGAATTTGAAAACTGAGGTTTTTCACCAGGATATAAATGACGAAAGTCGGTCCCATCACTATTAATTAACTCCACCCAATTATAGTGGAAAGCTATTAATTCACCATTATATGATATAACAGGATCAATACCTTGATGAAGATGAATATTTTCACTTCCATCAAAATTCATACTATATACATTACCTTGATTATCTTCATATACTATCTTTTCACCATTTCCTGCAATGTTATACAATATATCAACATTAGATGAAACAAAAACTTCATTTTCTCCGTTATAATCACACATATATAAACCACGTTGTGGACCATATGGTCCTCTAATATAGTAAATCTTATCAATAGTGGGGTGAAATTTAGGTACATAATATACAATTTCAGATGATGACAAAATGAGATTATTTGAATTATTATTCAAATCATATATCGATAACTTATTCATTCCATTTTCATTGGTAATAACATAAACAATTTTTGATCCATCATTATTGAAATTCGGTGCTTTAGCTTGTCCTTCTGTAATATTAGTTATTTGTTTTAAATCTGAACCATCTGTATTTACCAGAAAAATGTTTCTAATTGACCTGTTATTAGTAGATCCACTGAAAGCAATTTTCTGACCATCAACACTAACTGATGGTATTCCATAACGCCAATACACCTGAATTATATCTGATAGAAGAATGTTATTAGATCCGTCATAATTAATTTTATATAATTTATAATCACAAGACAGATAGAGTATTTCTTGGCTTTCTGGTATAAATTGTACGTTTTCAGCACCAAAATCTGTTACTTGGTTTAAGTTACTTCCATCTATATTAATAATATGGATACATGGTGCATATTCTGGCTCAAAAGGATTATTGATTTTTTCTTCACAACTTATAAAAAAAGAAAAAACAATAGCAAATAATAACATGTTTGTTATAATTCTGATTTTTTTTATACAATAAACAATATAGCTTATTAATGATCTTGATTTTAAATAAAAATGCAACTTAATTACCTCTTCTAATATAAAAAATTACATTAAGTTTTAATAAAAAGTAATCATTTTACCAAAAAAGTTATTTAATAATAATTTTGGAGAATTTATTGATCACTTAATTATATTGGTTTATTTAAATTAATTTGAATATTATATACAAATTTTATATCTAAATATTCATTATAATCATTAGAGATTTAAAAAAATATATATAACTCTTTGTCAAGTAAATTAAACAGCACTCTGACATTTTCAATATATCTCTATCCGTGCTTGATTTAATAAGTGTTCCATAAGATATTACAATAGACCCAATTTGCTCATTTTGCGATAAAGAGCTTTCCTGTCGATTTTCAGAGTTTTGGCTGCTTTAGTTTTGTTCCCTGCGCTCGTTTCTAATGCCCTTTTTATAAGTTCTCTTTCCACGTTGTTTATTATTTCATTATAAGAGGTTTTATCATTTAAAATTCCGGGTAATTGAATTTCAGTTTCAGGTTTTTTTTCATTTATATCTAAATATAAAGATTGTGGAAGTATTTCATTTATTTCAGTTAATAAGACTGCTCTTTTCACCA
Organism: Candidatus Cloacimonadota bacterium; assembly: GCA_030620155.1. Taxonomy (GTDB): domain Bacteria; phylum Cloacimonadota; class Cloacimonadia; order Cloacimonadales; family TCS61; genus JAUXFF01. The sequence goes on from JAUXFF010000045.1 coordinate 7,114, forward strand.
CGTTTTTTAATTCACGAACATTTCCAGACCAGTGATAATCCAGAAGTTTATTTATTGCTTCTTTAGAGAAGCCTTCGATTTTTTTATTAAAATCAATATTAGCTTCGTGCAGGAATTCTTTGGCAAGAATTGGAATATCATCTTTTCTTTCTCTAAGTTCAGGAAGAAAAATAGCAAATTCATCAATTCTATGATAGAGATCATCTCTGAAATACCCTTTTTGTGTTTCTTTCAATAAGTCGAGGTTTGTGGTGGAGATAATTCTCACATCTACTTTGATCGTTTTTTTCCCACCTACAGGTTGAATACTTTTCTGTTCTATTGCCCTTAACAATTTGGATTGTCCGTCTACAGATAAGTTACTAATTTCATCTAAAAGTAATGTTCCTTCATTGGCTAATTCAAATTTTCCTTTTTTGTTTGTATCTGCTCCGGTAAAGGCTCCCTTTTCATATCCAAATAATTCACTCTCAACCAGTGTATCCGGGATCGCTCCACAATCAACAGCAATAAAGGGTTTGTTTTTCCTATTACTTTTATGATGTATTAAATTGGCAAACACTTCCTTACCTGTTCCACTTTTCCCTTGAATGATAACGCTCATATTTGTAGGAGCGATCAAATTCACCTGATTTAAAACTTTTTGAATTTGTATACTGTTACCCAATACTTTTTCTGCTCCCTGCTTTTCATAAAGTCTTTTTCTAAGAATATCAACTTCTTTACTTAAATATTGGGTTTTTAAGGCTTTCTTTATAACCAGCAATAATTCTTCATTATTAAAGGGTTTTGAAACATAATCATACGCGCCCAATTTCATTGCCTGAACTACCTGATCTATACTTTTATATCCGGAGACAATTATAACTATTACATCTCTTTTTATTTCCTTTATATTTTTAAGAACTGCTATACCGTCCATATCGGGCAATCCGATATCCAATAAGACTAAATCAGGTAAAGATTTCTGAACTTCCTGAATAGCTTTTTCCCCGTCTCCCACTTCAGTTGTTTTATAGCCTTCCTGTTTTAAAATATAAGAAATAAGACCTTGAACTTTTACATCATCTTCAACTATTAATATTGATTCCATTTTAATACCACTCCATTTGCTTGCCTCTAATTTTTTTTATAATTTATCATAATTCAATTTCTTCTTCATAATTACCGATAACAGTTTCAACTTTTATGATTTGAATAAATCCCACACCTTTTTTATCTAAATCTATACCATTTTCTTTTAGTAGTTTAGCTAGTTTATGAACTTTTTCCTTATTTTCTATATGAGCAAAGATAAGGATTGATTTTTTTGACTTTCCCTGTGTCATATAACTTAATCCTGCAAAAATAGGCATTTCATATGCCAGCTTTTTCGCCATGGATATTGCATCTACAATTGAAGCATTGGTAATCCCGAGTTCAACCATAGAAGACATTACTTCTGAAGTTTTCCCAACATCATTTAAAGTCAGAATAAGAAGATGATCACCATCTCCTCCAATTTCATCTTCTTCCTCAGAGTACTGGTGAAGCAGATCAATAATCTCATCAGGTGTTGTACATTGCAAAAGTTTTTCACGAAATTCTTCGTTCTTAAGTACTCTACTGGACTTTGCCAATAACTGTAAATATTCCTTAACCTCTTTTTTAGGACAACCAAAGAAAAATATTATCTTGGTAGGACCCATCTCCGGATTTTCATAGTCTATCCCGTCTTTTAAAATGATTATACTTAAGAAAAGTTTATCAACAGTATTACTCCGGGCATGCGGAAAAGCTACCCCTTGCATCAATTCAGTACTGGACATTTCTTCCCGTTCATAAAGTGCTTCTAAGAATTTTTTTTGATTAATAATATAATCATGATTATAAACATGATTAACCATTCCTTCAAAAAGGTCTTTCTTGCTTTTTATTTCCGGATTTATAATTATCAAATTTTTATCTATTGTCTTTTTCCACATATAAATACTCCTTAAAAAGTTTTACGGGTAAGTGTTGTGAAACCATATTTAAGTAAAAAAGGTGTTATAATAGCGCTAAAAATCACCATCAGAATTGTTGCTGATAAGATATCTGTTGTTATCAAACCTCTTCCCAAAGCCATATTAGCAACAATCAAGGCGACTTCTCCCCTGGGTATCATACCTGCTCCTATTCTGAATGAACGAATAAAATCAAATTTCGTAAGTATTGCTCCCAAACCACTCCCGAGTATTTTCCCGAATATGGCTAAGAAGACAAAGGCTATTACAAATAAAGGTTCTGCTTTTAAGTTAAACAAATTAAATTCCAAACCTATACCAACGAAAAACACATCCACAAAAAAAGCTTTCCCAAGGACTGAAACTCCTTCCTGTATAGAATGTTTATATTCGGTCTGTCCTATAAATAACCCGGCAAAGTAAGCACCTGTAATTGCTGCAAGACCGGTTATCTCAGCAAACCATGAATAAATCAGTAAAACCACTATCGCTAAAGATAGTACAACGTTATCCAATAATAATTTTTTCAAATTAAGGAAAAAAGGCTTTAATAAAAAAAATCCAATACCTATTACCAAAACAAAAAATCCTATTATTTTAACTATTGGTATAATCAAACTAGAAGACCCGGAACCAACATTTATAGTTAATCCGAAAATTATAGTAAGTAATAATATCCCTACAATATCATCCAGGATTGCAGCATTAACTATACATCTACCTTCAACTCCCTTCATTTTCCCCAGATCCATTAGAGTCATTACACTTACACTAACGCTTGTTGCAGTAAATATCACACCTAAAATCAGACTTTCAAAGATATTGTGTTTGAAAAAATATGAAAGTAAAAATCCAAAAATAAAAGGAAGTAATATTCCCCCGACTGCAGGAAGTAATGCCTGTTTAGATTCATTCTTAATTCTCTTTAAGTCTGTTTCCAAACCTGCCTCAAAAAGAAGAATCAGAACCCCGATCCTACCAATCCATAATATAATATGGCATGGTTCGATAAGGTGAAGAACTGTCGGACCTAAAAAAATACCCAACAACAGCATGCCAATTACAGGAGGTTGCTTGATCTTTCTTGAAACAGCTCCTAATAATTTTGAGAGAATTATTATTATTGCCAGTTTTAGAAAAATATTATCTAACATTACTTCTCTTCAGCTCCCTTTGTTTGGATAAATGTTGACTGTAGGTTTGAGAAAAAATGTGTCTTCTGCTGTTACTATTGGCAAAGAAAAAGAAATAATCACTATCAATCGGATTCAGCACAGCTTCGATAGAATTTGCTGATGGACTACATATCGGCGTAGGTGTTAATCCCTGATACTTATACGTATTATATGGAGATTCAATTAAGAGGTCTCTATAATATATTTTATCTCGGGATTGATTGCTTTTTTCCAATATATAGCCTATAGTGGGATCTGCCTGCAATTTCAGACCATATTCAATCCTGTTCAAATATACACTGGCAATAATAGGTTTTTCATCATTATAGTGAGCTTCTTTTTCAACGATAGACGCCAAGATAATGGTATCATAAAAATCAATATTCTCATTCGGCTTAAAATCCAGACCTGCTGTTTGTATAAAAAATCTTCTAACCAGATGTTTTAATATATATTCTTCACTTATATCTTCAGGAAAATGATAGGTTTCAGGATATAGGAAACCCTCTAAGGAAGAAATAGAAAAACCGGTCATTTTCTTAGCAAAAGTTGAATCATTAGCAAATGACATAAATTTTGAATAATCTCCCATACCAAGATAGGACAATCTTCTACAAGTCTTTTTTACAGTTAATCCTTCGGGAATTGTTATTTTTTTTAAATAAATTTCACCTGTTTTTATTTTTTCTACAACCTCTATCAGCGAATATTTCCCAAAAAATAAATATTTTCCATATTGCAGGTCTTTACTAACGCCGGTAAGTTTCACAAATAAATAGAACCAGTTTTTGTTTCTCACTATCTTCTTGTCATAAAGCTTTTGCGCTATTGATAAAGCTGTTTCCCCCGATTTAATTGTTACTAATGTTTCGTTAATATTAATTGGTTTAAAGAATAAAATTATTCCATGACCAATAAAGAAAAAAATTATCAAAATTAAAATTACAGGTAGAAGTTTCATTTCCGTCTATCTAAAAAATCTTTTAAAATAATTGATGCTGCTATTTTATCAACTACTTTTCGACTCTCTCTGGTATTATATCCCATTTCTTTTAATATTTCATTGGCATCTGAAGTAGTATAAGTTTCATCCCATAAAATAATCGGTATAGAAATAACCTCTTTTAAATGTTTTTTAAACTCCCTTACCTCAATAGTTTTTTCAGAATCTCCACCATCAAGCTTATATGGTAAACCTAAAACTACTTTTCCAACATTTTGTGATTCGATTATTTCCTTAATCTCGAAAAAGACTTCTTTTCCTTTGTTAAGAATAACTTTATAAGGACGAGAAATTATCTGCATAGGATCACTTAAGGCAATACCAATTCTCACACTGCCATAATCTATTCCCATTATTCTGAATAATGCCATACTCTAAGTTTTTTTATGTCAACAACGTAGACACCGTCAACTTATATAACCATAAATAATCTTTTAAAAAGAAAAGGCTTCCTGATCTTCTGCTTTACCACTCTCTGTCTCATCTTTCTCCTTTAAATCAGCAATTTCACCCTTAATACTTTCAATCTCCTCTTAGATTACTTTTTATTTTGTCAAAACATACCAGGACTTCATCTATTCCCGTAAATTTATCCTGGTTATTACTGGTAAATCCCTCATTTCTTTTTCATTATCTTTTATTTTAGCTTTCAAACTATTAATCTCGATTTTTAATCCTGAAATTTTACAACCTTCCTCTACTTTATCAAAAGCCTTTGATAATGCTACCCCCACCTCTTTTCTCATATTTTCAAAAAAAACTTTCTTATCAATATTAATCCCTGAGTATGTTTTGATATTTTCAAGAATATTTTTTTGTCAATTCTTTTATTAAAAGCGATTTCTATTATTTCAAATATAAACCCTTATATGTACAATATTTATTAACAAAATAATTTTACCTTTGGCACTCATCTTGCGTTCTTTTTACTTTCTAATGATAATAAGAAAAATAAGGAGTATAAGAATGAAGAGAAAAATTTTAACTTTTTGGCTTGTTATTCTATCAAGTGTTATAACTTTATCAGCAAATCAGATGATAAATTTAGATTTGGAAAATACAGACACAATAGTATTAGATAACAATGATTATGGTTTTAGTGTAGAATATCAAATATCTGAAATACGATCTTTTGATATAAAAACGGAAAAAGGTGAATTTTCATCTATTAATTTAGAAGGTTATACACACTCAAAGATTTTAGGTTCACCTCGAATACCGATTCTTAGAAAAATAATTTCTGCCCCTATTGACGCTGAAGTTAATATTTCAATAACTGACTTTGATTCCAATGAATTTCTTTTAAGTGATTATGGCATTAACCATCCGATAATGCCCGCTCAACCTTCCCTTTCAAAAAGTGCAAATCCGGAAGATATCGAATTTATCTATAACCCCGATGCATACACTTTAAATTATTACGATGAAAAAATCATTGTATCTGTTGAAGAACTGGGAATTATGCGCGGTGTGAGATTATTTATACTAACCTTCGAACCCATAAAATACAATCCTTCCCAAGGAACTATTAAAGTTTATAATAATGTTTCTGTAAAAGTAGATTTTATAGGCGGTGATATTGAACAAACAAGATATTCACGAAGAAGAACTTACTCACCCTATTTTGAAAAAATTTATGGAAAAACTATATTAAATTATGATGAGCAATCAAGTAGAGATGTGATTACTAATTATCCGATCAAATATATCATAATTTCTGATCGCATGTTTGAAGAGCAATTAGAGCCTTTCATAGAATGGAAAATCTTAAAAGGGTATGAAGTAATTATGGGTTATACTGATGTTATCGGTTCTTCAACCACAGCAATTAAAGCTTTTATTCAAGACCTTTATGATTCTGCTACACCAGAAGACCCGGCTCCAAGTTTTGTCCTTTTTGTAGGTGACATACAACAAATCCCTGCATGGAATGGAACTACAGGGGGACATATAACTGATTTGAATTATGTAAAATTAGATGGTAATGATTTTGTGCCGGAAATGTACTATGGTAGATTTTCAGCCAGAAATACTGGTGAACTTCAACCTCAGATAGACAAAACCCTGGAATATGAAAAACTTTATATTGAAGAAACCGGGGAAGCTCTGGATACCAGTTATATGGAAGAAGTCGTAATGATAGCAGGTATGGATTCCAGCCATGGAAGTACCTGGGGAAATGGACAAATCAATTACGGAACAACCTATTATTTTAATGAAGACCATGGTATTTTCTCCCATACATACCTTTACCCTGCATCAGGTGGTAATGCTGCAAATATCGTTCAAAACGTCAGTGATGGCGTAGGTTATATAAACTATACCGCACATGGTGGTCCGACTGAGTGGTGTAATCCGCAATTCACAATTTCAGATATAAATTCTCTCCAGAATATACATGAATATTGTCTGGCTGTTGGTAATTGCTGTTCAACAAATGAATTCACTACAGGTGAATGTTTCGGGGAAGCCTGGTTAAGAGCTGAAAATAAAGGAGCTATAGGATACATAGGCGGAACAAACAGTACATACTGGGATGAAGACTACTGGTGGGGTGTCGGCGCAGGTCCTATTTTGGCAAACCCGACTTACGAACAAACCGGTTTGGGTGTTTATGACGGATTATTTCATGATCATGATGAACCTTTTGCAGACTGGTTCACAACAACCGGTGGCATGATCTATCAGGGGAACCTGGCAGTTACCGAAGGTGGCGGTAATATCAATTATTATTGGGAAATATACTCAGTAATGGGTGACCCTTCTTTAACACCATTCTTAGGTGTACCTGCTGAAAACATAGCCACTTATCCGGAAATTATCTTCTTAGGCTTAGGCACAGCAGATATAACGGCAGACCCTTATTCATACGTATCTCTTTCCATGGATGGTGAAATTTATGCTACAGCTTTAGTTGATGAATCAGGTATGGCAACTCTGGAATTTGCTCCTTTTGAAACACCCGGCTTTGCAGATTTAGTTATTACCTGCCAGAACCGAGCACCAATTTTCGAATCAATTCAGATAATTCCAAATGAGGGTCCATATGTAATTATAAATGGATATACTCCCTTAGCTGGAGATGACGATTATATCGAAGCCGGGGAAACCGTTGAACTTACTGTTTCCTTAGAAAATGTCGGAGTTGTTGATGCTGAGAATGTTGTTATGAACATTTTCATCGATGATGAATTTATCACTTTATTAGATGGTACTGAAGACTTTGGAACTATTACAGCCAACACGATCTCTACAATCGAAAACGCCTTTTCATTTGAGGTTTCAGAATTAACACCTGACCTTCATCCTATACAATTTTCAGTCGTAATTACTTCTGGCGAACATATCTGGGAATACTTCATCAACTTGACAGCTTATGAGTCGAATGTGTTCGGTGTTGATCCGACCTTTATAGAAAAAGAAATGGGAATTGATGAAATAGATACCGAATTACTTACAATCACAAATGTAAGTCAAAGAATTATAACATACACGATCAGAACTGAAGATACTACAGGAAGAGACCTGACAGGTTCTTATATTGTATGCTCTACCGATGATTTTACTCCGGGTGAGACAGTTGACTGGACTTTCACGGTTTATAATCTAAGCCCTGATAATGAATGGGTAACTGATGTTTATATCGAATTCCCTACCGGTGTGACAGTGAATTCAGCCACAGACTTTGTGGGTGGATCCGGTGGAGATATGTTCTATGATGAAACAACCGGTGAA
>JAUXFF010000210.1 GCA_030620155.1 Candidatus Cloacimonadota bacterium
ATAGTTAATGACGAGTTTAAAATAAATAAGAAGTGTATATTGATAAAATGATGTGGTTAAATATGAGTATGTGAATATTACAGAGAAGAAATAAATGTATATTATATTTAGGTTGTGTTTGCTCTGAATCGTTCGTTGAACGAATCCCGCAGCACGCGGAAATGTTAGTAGCAATATTCTAATTTTATTAAGTGTATAATTTGATATAAAAAAGAAATTTGGAAGAGATATGAAAAAACCCATTTTAACTATTTGTGTAATGATATTTACAATAATTGTAATTTCTAACAATGCCTGGGGTGAAAATGTATTTTATGATAATATTGAAAATAATTTCACCGAACAACCAACAATTAATGTTCAACCTTCTGATACTTTAACAGTTACAATTGGAACTGATGATACTTATGATTGGAATTTTCCATATTTTTACTGGTGGAGAAACGGCCTTTCTGAAATAATATATATGAGTGAGGAAATAATTGAACAGGGAGTTTCGACAGGTTTACTTACTGAATTGATTTTGTATTATGATAACAATTGTGCACTTCCGGAACAGAATATCGCAATCTGGGTCGGAGAAACAGCTTTTTCTTCTCCACCTGAGGAATGGATTTCAGCAGAAGAGTTGACTTTGGTTTATGAAGGAATAATTAATATTCCTCTTTGGGAAGGTGAATTACACCTACCTTTTAATGAGTCATATTCATATAATGGTGGTAATTTAGTGATTATGATACACCGACCCTGGCATTACACGTATGGTGGTAATCTTTGTTTCTATTATACCAATACTCCGGATTATCCTAACCGTGCAATATATAATTATTCTGATATTATAGAATTTGATCCTTTCGATCCTCCACTAGGATCATATTATCTTTCCTGGGTTCCCAATACAACGCTTATATTTACTACTGAAAATAATGGTTCTAAAGATTATACAGTTGGTAATCCGAACTCTGAAATTGCACATCTTAGCAATAACTACCCTAATCCGTTTAATCCTATTACACAGATTAAATTATCAGTATATTATGATTCTCATATAAAAATTGATATTTACAATATAAGAGGTCAGTTAGTAAAAAATTTGATTGATGAACAAATAAGTACAGGAGTCCATAATATTAATTGGGACAGCACAAATAATAAAAATGATAAAGTAAGCTCTGGGATATATTTCTACAATTTGAAAATTGAAGGTAAGAATTCAATAACTAAAAAGATGGTACTTGTTGAATGAAGAATATAGCTGCTAACTCTGCGTCAGCGGATTTTTAGGAGAAGAAAAAAATAATTTTTAGGTGATATTGGGTACTAACTAATGTAAATAAAGGAGAAGTATATGAAAAAGATTATTACATGTTTATTAGTATTATTGTTAATCTATGTGGTTACTATTGGTTCACTGTTTTGCAAAACAGAATTCATCAAATCATCGTCTTCTGAAACTGGAGAAGATCTTTTCATCAATAACTCACATCAGACCAACCTTTTGGAAAATAGAGAAAGAGATTGGAATTATCATACTCAAGCACCTGTTCTTTCTGCTCTCAAAATTGCAGATCTGGATGGAGATGGCATCAAAGATATAATTATGACTACTTATGGTCATCTACCGAATCCTTATGGGGCTGGATTTGTATATGCGATAGATATAAACGGTAACGACTTACCCGGTTGGCCCCAGCAGGTTGCTTCTCCATTTCCTGCAACTGCTGCAATAGGGGATATAAATAATGATGGAATAACTGATATTGTTGCTGGAAGCTGGTCTACGCTTTATGTTTGGGATTCCTCCGGTAATCTTCATCCGGGATTTCCTCTGTATTATGGATGTAATAAATCACCTGTTTTACTCAATGTAGATGACGATGAAGAGCTGGAAATAATCTATCCTTCCGGTAGTTCACTCTATATTTTCAAGTATGATGGAAATATTTTACCGGGTTGGCCTGTGAGTGCACCTTACGATATAGGTTCTCCTGCAATTGCAGATATCGATAACGATGATGAATATGAGTTAGTTGCAGGAACTTATCAAGGACCTGTTGTTCCAGAATCTTTTGATATCTATGCCTGGAATATGGACGGTTCTATTGTGGATGGTTTTCCTTTCGAAGCTTGCGGAGTGGTAAAAGCTGCTCCGGCAATTGGTGATCTGGATAATGATGGAACACTTGAAATTGTAGCTGTTGCCTACGAAGAAACTAATGAAGATTTATTATATGTCATTGATCCGCAAGGGAATTTAAAGCCCGGTTGGCCTGTAACTGTTACTTATGGCAGGCTTTCTTCTCCTGCATTAGGAGATTTGGATGGGGATGGTGACATTGAAATATTAATCGGTGGATACGTACCTGGTCCAACTTTTCTGGAGAAGCTTTATGCTTTTCATCATGATGGTAATGCTGTAACTAATTGGCCTATTATATTAGATCATACTGGGTCTGCGGGAAATATTAATTCTTCACCGATCATTGCCGATATAGATGGAGATACAACCAGTGTGGAGATAATGGTAAAAGTACATAATCATATTTTCGCATTGCATTCTGATGGTTCTGTAGTTGAGGGCTATCCCTATTATCTTGATGATGAAGGAAGTTCGGGAACATTCAGTCCAACACCAGCATTGGGTGATATGGACAACGATGGTGATATTGAACTGGTTTTCTCTTCAAATTATGGGAATCTTGTTTTTCTTGATGAAGACGATCTTTTCTTTCCGGATTTTGGATTCTGGCCAATGTTCAAGCACGATAGATTTAACACAGGTTCTATCCATCCTGAAATATTTACCGGAATTGATGACGAGCAAGTAATAAACTTGTCTGGTTTCTATCTGTATAACTACCCCAATCCCTTCAATCCGTCCACAACGATTTCTTTTAATATTTCTCGCAAAGACGCAAAGAACGCAAAGATAGAAATTTTTAACATCAAAGGACAGAAAGTAAAAACTCTTACCAGTAACGAAATCGAAAGTGGTTATCATTCTGTGGTCTGGAATGGTGATGATGAATCAGGCAAATCAGTTAGCTCAGGAATTTATTTCTATAAATTGAATGTGAACGGGAAAACTGAAGCAGTAAAGAAATGTTTACTTTTGAAATGAAAAAGTAGCTGCTGACAAGCGTATCTGCGGAGTTCTGCAGCATACACAGAACATTAGTGGTAACAAAATGAAATACATAGTGAAATAAGGTGTAAATATGAAAAAGATCTTAATTTTAATATTCATTTCAACTTTAGTATATTCATGTACAAGAACTGTAACAGAAATAAGTGAAATCTTTTCATGGCAACTTCATGAAGATTTTGATCCCTCAGCAAG
>JAUXFF010000030.1 GCA_030620155.1 Candidatus Cloacimonadota bacterium
AGTAGAGGTTTAATAAAGAGTGGTAAAATTTTATAGGGTGATGGGTTAGAAAATTTATCTGCATATCATAAAGATATTCAGAAACAATTTTGTAATTCACTCACACATAAAAGAATGCTGCTATTTAAAAATTTCTACTGCATTATCTGGGTTTAAATAAAACATGTCGATATATTGTAAAAATTCGCAAAGATTCAATGACTTTAAACTCATTTCATCAAATCGTTTTACTTATGAAATAAATTTTCTAAGCCAGGAATATTTTATTTTACAAATATTGTATTAACATAAAGTTTAAAATGAAAGAAAAAATTGCTAATAGAAGTAAAAATTTTATTTTTTTTATTTTCTCATGTATTATTGTTGCTATTAACCAGTATTTTATATAATTGTGAAAAAAAACCGAAAAAAATAAAATTTAGTGTAAAGCCATAACTCACTATATCATAAGGAGTTACCATTCAATTTTTTACTAACTGATTTTGAATACCTGGGAGTGTCACTATTTCGTGACATACTTACTCTTAGTGTCACCTTTTTGTGACAATTACTTCCTTTTTTCAGCACAATCCTTTAATAGAATTTGTCCGAAAACCTCGTTGGATCATTTAAACATCTTCAAGAATTTTCACATCATACTTTTTTACCTAACGAGGTCTACGAACTAACATTAAATAAAAATAACGGTTTATAATTCTATAAAGATTCAAAGGAACAAACTGAAGTAATGCAAATTAATTTTCCCCGGGTTTTATATTTGGCACAGAACTTGCTGTAAAATTTTATGTATAAATAGAAGTGTATATTAAAAAAATCCCAAAAATTAATTTAATTAGGAGGTAAAATGGGAACACAACAAATCTTACTCATTGTATTGAGTGTAATTATTGTAGGTATCGCAGTTGCTGTTGGTATCACAATGTTTAATCAACAGGCAAAAAATCAAAATCGTAATAGCTGTATTTCAGACATGAACAATTTTGCCGCACAGACTATGGCCTGGTTTAAAACACCCCAATCCCATGGAGGAGCAGGAAACAGTACAGATGCATTAATTTTAACCCTTGTTAATATAGGCGAATGGGTTGGTTTCAACTTTGACGGTACCGCAACATACTCTACTGATAATGGCACATATGTATCATCTCTTACAGGTACAACAACAATTACCTGGCAAGCTACTGGTACTGAATTTGGTGTTGACCCACGTTTAGTCATGACATGGGCTGATGGTTCAAAAGTCATGACTCTTGATGTAGACGGCACTCAATAAATTTAGTTTTATACTAAACGAAATTTAATTTTAACTCACAAAATCTCAAACACAGGAGGCCTACCTCCTGTGTTTGATTGATTTATAGGAGTTCTGCAAAATCGCAGTTTTTGGTCACTGTGAAAAAACTTTGCGGCTTTTTAGTCGCCTTTGGTGACTTAATCTCCTTGACAATTAAACGGATTTTTTATATTTTACGAAAAAAGTATCTCCGTTTTGTAATGATAAAATTTTCATTTTGCAGAATACTTTTTATAAATTAAATGTGGAACTAATATTATGTTAAGAGAATATCGATACGCGGCTTTATCTAAAGAAGGTAAAGTTATTCAAGGTGTTATTTTAGCCCATAATAAGAATATAGCTAAACAACTTGTTAATAATATTGCATCCAAATATAAACTCACTGTAAATTCCCTTTTACCTAAAAAAGATTTTATCTATCATATTAAATTACCAAACGGGAAAAAGGTCAAAGGTAAACAATCAGCATTTTCCAAACTGGAAGTAGCTACAGCTCTTCAAAACATTGGTTATAGAAATGCAAAAATCGAACCGGTCCTTTTTGATATTAAATTAAAACCACCATTTGCAAGTATAATGATGTTTGTTCAACTTGCTGCCTTTTTACTTAGAGAGAAAATGAGCTATGACAAAATCCTGCGTATGCTGTCAGAAGATGAACCCAATAGGACTTTAAGGGAAACTCTAAAAAACATCGAGGGTGATTTAAAAAAGGGGAAAGAAGGAACTGAAGTATTTAATCGTTATGCTGATGTTTTTGGTAAATTTCCTGCTTATATGTTAGGTCTTGCAACAAAAAGCGGTAATATGGCAGATGTTTATGAAGCTACTGCTAAATTTATGGAAAGGGATATGGAGTATCGCAAAAGCTTAAAGAAAGCCTTACTTGTTCCGGCTTTTACCGTTATACTGTTAATGGGAGCTGTTCTCTATTACGTAGTAGATATTTTTCCTAAAACTGCAAAGCTCTTTTTAAAATTTAACATAACTGTACCGCCTTTAACCGCTGCAACATTAAAACTCAGTGATTTTCTGGCAGCAACCTGGGTATGGATATTCTTAGCATTAGCAATTCCAATAGTAATTGTAATACTATGGTGGAGAACTCCTAAAGGTAGGATATGGAGAGATAAACATATCATAAAATTACCTGTTATCGGGCATCTAATACATAAAGGCAGTATTGAAATTTTCTTCAGGGTATTTTCAGCAATTTATTCAGGAGCAGAGAACAACATAGAAACAATCCAAACATCTGCTGAAGCCTGCAGAAATGCCTATATAGAAAAAGGAATAAAAACTATTACAATTCCTTTAATGCTTAAAGAGGGATTACCATTAGTTCCCGCCCTACATAAAGCAGATGTATTTAACAGGACAACTCTGAATAGACTTAGAACAGGTACTGAATCCGGTAATGTTTTACAATCTGCAAATCAAATCGCTTCTTTTTACGAGAAGGAAACCACATACAAAATGGCTACAATAATAGATTCAATCCAAATTTATATAGGACTGTTTATTGGAGTAGTAGTTTCTCTTCTTACGATTATTTCTGCAGAGATCGCTACGGTTTCACCTCCACCACCTGGTCTATAAATTGGAGTATTAGTGGTTAGAAAAACAAGATTTGGCCAAATACTTATAAGTAAAAGAATAATTAACGAGGAACTTCTTGAAAAAGCTTTACACATTCAAGCTGAAGAAGATCAAACAAATCCAAGAGCATTAGGAGAAATCCTGGTTTCTGATTTCAAGATAGATCATCATTCTATCTTTGGTCTTTTGGCTGAATTATATGCTTTCCGAGAAATAAAAATCAATCCGACAAAAATTGATAAAAACCAGATTAAACATACAAAAGAGATCCTTTCAAAATTCCCTGAAGATTTCAAAAAAGAATTAATTTATAAAAAAAATCTTCCTTACCAACTTTCTTTAGGAAGAAGAAAAACATTAATTGTTCTTGCCACTAATCCCACAGACAAAATCATTGAAAAAATTCCCTTATATACTGATTTCAAAAAATATGAGGTTGTTTATTGCAGACTATCGATTTTAAATGAATTGATTGAAATTATAGCACCTCAAAAAAATGAGTTCCTTGAACTTTTAGAAGAATCAGGAGAATTTATTAGCGAGGTTTCTGAGGATGATAGAGATTCTGCTTTAGATGAATATGCTTTAGATGAAGAAATAAATAAAAGCTTATTAGTAAATCTTTTTGAAGGCTGCTTGATCGAAGCAGTTAGAAAAAATGCCAGTGATGTTCATATTATACCATATAAAAGATCAAATGTAGATTTTCGTTTCAGAATTGATGGTAAACTGACTCTATGGTACAGACAGGAAAAAACTTCTCCCGAGGCTATTGCATCTGTAGTAAAAGATCGTGCAAGTGGAGTAGATAGATTCGAAAGAGACACAGCTCAAGATGGTTTTGCACAACGACTTATAGACGGTCATCTGATCCGATTCCGAATATCAATTGTTCCTATCATCTCTGCTGAATATGAAAGAAGATTTGAAAGTGTTGTAATAAGAATTATTGATGATAGAAATGTAATAACTGATTTAAAAAAATTAGGGTTCCAAAAACAAGCTGAAAAAGATTTCACTAAAGCAATAGGTAAATCAAAGGGTATTATTCTACTTACAGGACCAACAGGAAGTGGTAAAAGTACAACATTAATGGCAGCTTTATATCATACAATTGACCCATCAATAAACGTTTTAACTTGTGAAGACCCTGTAGAATATGTTATTGATGGAGCCAGACAGATTAAAATAGGGAACAAACTTAGTTTTGATGATGCTATTCGTTCAATTTTAAGACATGACCCTGATGTAGTTATGGTCGGTGAGATCCGGGATAAAATAACAGCAGAAACTGCTATTAAACTCGCTAATACAGGACATTTAACTTTTTCCACTCTTCATACAAATGATGCGCCTAGTGCAATATCACGATTATATAACATGGGTATCGAAACTTTCCTTCTGGCATACGCAATAAATATCATAGTTGCACAGAGATTAATAAGAAAACTATGTGATCATTGTAAACGACCACTATTAAAAGAAAAATATCCTGCAGCTATAGAATTTGGTCTGACAGAAGAGGAATTAAAATCCAAACAGATTTTTGAAGCAGGTAAAGGATGTAAAAAATGTAATAACGGATTCAAAGGTAGAATAACTATTTGTGAAGCATTATATTTTTCCCATGAAATTAGAAAGGCAATAGTGGAATCCGGTACAGACATAGATGAAGATTTAATAAGAAATATCGCAGAAAAGCAGGGAATGCTTTCAATAAAAGAATCCGGTCTTGATCGGATAAGAAATGGACTTACAACTATTTCTGAAGTTGCTTATGCCACTTCGGAGGATTAATTATGGGTACAGGTCAAATGCTTCTGGTTCTTTTTGCAATTGTGCTATTTTCAACTCTGATCGTATCAACTCATAGTAATTTATTTAACTTAGCTAATATTAACTATAATGCTATGCACTCGATGCAAGGTTATAGAATCATTGACAAATATTTTCAAGAAATTGATATAAAAATCATTGAACAAGTTAATACTTTTGCTGAAATTCAATCAATATACAGCGATTCAACTAATTTAATGACCATAAGTTATATAGATTACCATATTAATATTCAATCAAATTATTGTGATTCTTTAGGCAATATTGCTACTCCTGATGCTTCACTTAAATATCAAAGAGTTGATATTAATATCTGGTGTAATTCAGTCGACCCTGATACATTAAGGATAGGAACACCAACCTACCCAATCAGCCAGGTTTATGCTGATTTGGGATTTTAATTAGAGAGGGTATAATGGGAAGTTTAATCGATACTATCGGAGCTGTTATCATAGGAGGACTTCTTCTTTTAACAATGATAAACGCACTATTTCACATCCATGCCCAGGGAGTTAATATTGAACAACACACCATTCTAACAGAAGTTTCTGAGAAAATAGCTACTATTATGGGAGGTTATTTTACAAGAGTCGGAGCTGGAATTACTCCCGGTTCTGCAATTTTAGATTCAACCACAGTAAATAGTTTCAGATTTATTTCAAGAGATATTACTCATACCAGTTCAATCAGGCAATTTTACATTGTTCAAGGGGATAGTATTGCCAATAAAGGATATCCATTAAGAGTTAAAATTGATGGTGTTACAAAGCTTGGTCCTTTTTGGCTTTCAGATGAATTAAAATTCACTTATTATGATGTATCTGGTGATTCTATTGCTTTTGTGGGGGGCTTAATTCCTGCAGGACAACTTAATAATATAAGATCCTTGAAATTAAAAATGGATTTTTTTTATGATGCTTTTGCTCCGGACTCTTTGGCAGGTCCAGACAGAAAAGATCCTAAAAATCAAATAATTATCTGGAGTTTTTTCCCGAATTTATATTTGTAAATAAATATTTCTAAAATTCTAAATAATGTTCTTTAAAATTTTTTTCTGAAGTTGTAATAAAATAAAAAAAGGAATTGTCGATTATGCAAAAAATTATCGAAGTCCATAATACCGAAAAGGAAATCTTTTTATGGTGGTTAAAAATCCGATGGTTTATTGTAATAGTTCTTTTTGCTATCGGAATTTTACGGGTTGGTCAAATGGAACAAACCTACCCCTTTATAATATTTATAGGAACATTTTTAGGGATAAGTATTTTAAACATACTTTTTCACTTACAAATTATTAAATCAACCGCTTTGTCTGGAGCTTTACAAATAACTTTAGATGTTATCTTTGCATCCTTAGTCGTACATTTGACCGGAGGTATGGAAAGCGATTTTGTATGGATTTATCTTATTGCAGTAATAACTGCCAGTTTGACTATTGAAAAAGCAGGTGGCTTCATTGCAGCCATGATTGGCAGTATGTGTATGCTTCTCATAATTATAATGTATAGCTATGGTTGGTTAATTCCGATAGACATCTCAGCTTATAAAGCTGATATTCCATCTCAAACGATCTTTTTGATATCTTATACCACTCTATTTACAGGTGTAGCTTTTATATCAAGTTTTATTAGTTCTCTCCTAAGTAAAACGGTACATGAATTAGCTGGTTTAAAACATGAAATTGAAGAATACAAAGAGAAAATTGTTGCAAAACAGAAACTAATCTCCGGAAATCAAGATAGTCTCGTCAAATATAAAGAAGTAGTAGATGTTGCATCATCAATAGCAGGTATAGATCACGCCATAAATAATCCATTAACCATAATTTCTTTATCTATTAGAAGAATAAAAAAAGCTGCATCTGAATATAACGATACAAAACTGGCTAAATCAAGTGACCAGATGACTGAAGCTATAAATGCAATAAATGGAGTACTTGTAAGATTACAAAAATTGAAACATTTAGATCTAATTAAAGAAGAAAGAAAGAAACAACAAGGATAATTTTATGAAAAAACATATTTTAATTGTTGATGACGAGCAAAACATAAGAGAAGTATGTAAGGAATTGTTAGAGGAAGAAGGATATAAAGTTTCTTTGGCTGTTGACGGGCAGGATGCATTAGAAAAAACGGATATGGATATATTCGATTTGTTTCTTGTAGATATGGCTATGCCTCGTATTGGTGGTTTTGAATTAATGAAGATGATCAAAAAGAAACAACCTTTGGCAGTTATTATCATTCTTACCGGTTTTTCAAGTATCGAAGGAGCTGTAAAAGCAGTTCATGCAGGTGCATTTCAGTACCTATCCAAACCAATAAATGCAGACGAACTTATTGATGCCGTGAAAAGTGGATTACAGTATTCCCAAGACCTTTATGGTCCTTTACAAAAAGCATTTGAACCCGCTACAGAAATAATAAAAAAAGAACCTATTTTGCTGAATGGTTTCACCCCGGAAGAAAAAATGGATTTTATGTCTCTAGGAATAATCCGCAGGTTTGACATTGGTGAAAATATACAAATGGGTGATGATAAATTAGGAACAATCGCTATCATCGAAACTGGCGAGGTTTCGGTCTGGTTAAATAATACAACTATAGATTATCTTCAAAAATGGGATTCTTTTGGTGAAGAAAGCTTTATTTTAGCTGGATCAACTTTAGCCTCTTTAAGAACCGAGACTGTTTCCAAAGTCAGATTCTTTGATAGAAAGAAAATTCTCGATTTTTTTGCATATAAAGGTGAAAAATTACTCAAACGTTTTATGATAAACCTAATTAATTGTATATACTTTAAATGGAGAAAATCGATACAAAGGATTGTAATGTTAAAGCTTGTTACAGGTGAAAGTTAAAAAAGATTTTCTATCGAAATTTTGGTAAAATTTAGTTATAATCATTATTAATACTAAAATTTATTTAAACTTCAAAAAAAGTGGGTATAGTGGATTTAAGATTTTTTGCTATAGTTATAATTTGTTGTAATATAATGGCTTATGAAATTGGTTAAGATCATTTTAAGATTTATTTTTTGTTATAAATTATTTAATAATGGGGTATTAACAGAAAAATCTTGACATTATTTGTTAAATCAGTGCTATTAGTGATTTTATAGATTTCAGCATGTTTTTAATGTATTAAAAGGAAGTATCATGAGTTTGTCTTTTACACCTGAAATGCTAGTTACTCTACCTGATTATTTAATTGGTACGAATCGTTTCCAGAATATCAATAAAATGATCACTTTTAATGCATCTTGGAGGAAATTAGCCTTTGATCACTTAAAAAGACTCCTCAGAAAAATGCGGGAATTGGAAGCTTCAGATATTGATTTCGGTGGTCTAGGAGCAAAAGGAAAAATCTGGTTCAGAACTCATGGTAATAAAACTCCTGTAGAAAACTTACCACACTATTCAAATGATGAGGTCACTGCAATATTATTGAGTGCTTTGTCCGATGATCAAAAAGTATCCCTTTTTAAAAACAAAAATGTAGACTTCTCAGTTGGAATTGATCTTGAAGACGGAGAATCTTTCAGTAGATTCCGCGGAGATGTTTATTACGAATGTAATACTCTGGTTGCTAATTTCAGAAGAATAAATGAAAACTTATTCAAGATAAAAGACTTAAGGTTTCCTTCAATTATTACTAAGAGGTTAAATCTACAATATGAAAAAGCAGGATTGATTTTGGTCACAGGTATCACCGGTTCCGGTAAAAGTTGTACTCTCGATTCAATTGTAGATTTAAACAATCATGAAAATAATGCACATATAATAATTATCGGTGATCCCATTGAGTATATTCATCAATCTGATAAGTGTCTAATAAGACATAGAGAAATAGGTGAAGATGTTTTAACTTTTCGTGAAGGTGTTATTCAGGCGTTACGACAGGATCCCGATATAATCGTTGTTGGTGAAATGAGGGATGCAGCTACTATGGCAACAGTTCTTGAGGCAACAGATAGCGGTCATAAATGCTTCACTACTCTTCATACAAGTTCTGCAATAGAAAGTATACATAGAATAATTGCTGAATTTCCACCTATTGAACAAGAGCGAGTAAGGAACAGGCTAGCAGATACCCTGAAAGTGATATTATCTCAGAAACTTATCCCTGACAGAAACGGTAAACTTACTTTAACAAAAGAAATTCTTTCTGTTAATGCTTCTGTTCGAGCAGCAATTAGAAACTCTAATATTAATGAAATATATCAAATGATAAATGAAGGTAAAAAAAGTGGCATGTACACTCTTGAACAAGATTTATTCAATTTGTATAAAACAAATGTTATAGCAAAAGCCACTGCAATGAATTTTTCTAATAATAAAAAAAGAATGAGTCAGTTACTTACTTATTAAATATTTAAAAAGGTTAGTATATAATCTATGAAAAGAAAAAAAAATAAATTCGCATTTGGAATTTTTCAAGATGGACTTACAATAAAAATAGCTGAACTTGCTTTAATTGATGACGCTATTAAAATACTCCGCTTGGAAAAAACCGAGCTTTCTGCTCCTCTCTATCAAAAATTTACAGATGGATTACCTGAAGATTTAGCAGCAATCGAAGAAGTAAAAGAAGAAGAGGATTTTGATGAGCTGAAAAAACTTGATCAGTTAGAAGATTTATCTATTTCTGGGGATTTGGGTGATGAAAGTTTAGACATCATTGAAGGTGAGGATATTGATAAAACTGAAACTGCCTTTGCTCTGGAAAAAGAAAAAGCTGACAGTGGGAAAAAAGAATTTCAAAGACTCCTTCAAAGCTTTCCTTTTGAAAAAGGAAAAATTGCCCTGAATGCTAATGATGAACAAATCTCATATCATCAATTTGATTCAGCTTTTGCTACCTCAAAATTAAGAAAAAAACTAAAAGCAGAGATATTATCAAAAGAAGAATTAAAATCACGTAACTATACTTTAGATTATATTATTAATCCAAACGGATCAGGTTTAGCTTTTGTTCATAGAGGACCGTTTGAATTATTTGCAACAATTCAAGAACTTAATCCCATAATTACAAAAGAGAAATATATTTATAGTTACATAGATACTAATGAAATTAGCCTTATGAATCTGGTTCGGACCTCCTCCTATGATTTTCCACCAGAAGACTTTGTAACAATATTATATATTGGAATTGATTATAAAGTCGGAATTGTGATGAAAGATAAAAACCATATAAAAACATTCCCCATCATCATCACAGAAACTGAACCAGAGAAAAAAAGACAGGCTATTTACTCGAAAATTATTTTAGAGCAGGATATTTCAAATACTCCCATCACCCAACATGTAATTTTAGCTGGAGAGGATGTATCTGATGAAGATGTTGCTTTTTATCAAGAAAAAGGATTTTATTGGGATCCTTTGAAACGACTTGAGTTAAAAGATATCGAATTTATTGAAACAGAAGAAGAAATATCCAGTGCGGAAAAAATAGCACAATATGCTATACCCATAGCTTTGGCTTGGAAGACATTAACCCCAAAAAACAAAAATTTCTTCCCAAGTAATCTTTTACCATCCAGTATCATCGAAAGTCAGAAATATTTTAAAATCGCCTGGCATGGTTTTCTTATTTTAGCCGCGATCTTCTATTTTACTTTATCCGGCACATTAAAAAATCTGGAATTAAAACAAGAAATTATTAGAATCAAAAGTAGAACTACATTTGTCCAAACTGAGCTTCAGGAAGTAAAAAGGAAAATTGCTGTAGTTAACAAAATGAAGAGTAACATTAAAGTTATTGAAGATAAGACTCAGTTAGTTAAAGAATTAACCGGTGTTAAAAATCTGTGGTACTATATTATCAAAACCTTTTCAAATTCTTTTCGCACAAAAAAACTTAGCTGGATTGAAGAATTACGAACAGGTGAAAATATTTTCAAAATTTCTGCAAGTACCACTCGGAGAAGAAATATAATAGCATATTCATCTCTTTTCCCGAATAGTAAGCTAGCTAATATCTCACCAATTTTTATAGAAGAAATTCCTATTTGGAATTTTGATATGGAATTTTCATATCCTGACCCAAAAGAAGTGTCTGAAAAAGAGTATTATCAAATTATAGCTGAAAAAACTCCATCTACTAAAACACAACCAAAAGATATCAACCAGGCTGTTGAAGATGAAATAACAGAAGATGAAATAACCTTACTATACAGGAATATTATCAATATCTACTTTCCCGGTAACATAGATGAAGCTTTCATACAATTTAATGAATTCATTAAAAAATATCCTAACCATAAGCGTGTTTATAATGCAAACTATTTCATCGGTGAATGTTTGTATCTTAAGGGTAAAATTCCTGAAGCAAAGGCTATCTTCGAAAATATATTACAACAGGAAGGAAACAAAATACCCGACGCTCTTCTAATGACAGGTAATTGCTATGAAAAAGAAAATAATATTGAGCGTGCACTCTTTTACTGGAATAAACTTTTGTCTTCTTATCCCGAACATAACTTAGCCTCGTTTGCTCAATATAAGATCAATACTTATTAAGGAATTAATAATATGTCATACGCTATTAGAAATACAGTAATCATTACGGTTCTATTAATTATTGTTATAGTGGGTTTTATCATTGCTAATTCAAAATATGTTAAACAAAAAGAAGAACTAACCATTCAATACAATAAACTTACAGAGGAACTTAATAATCTTAAAATTACTAACCCTGATTACAATGATATTGAGCGTATTACAGAAGAATATCAAGCCCTTAAAATAAAAGACCAAAAAACAGGTAAAGTTATCCCTACAGAAAATAACCCGACTCTTTCATATCTTTATTTACTAAATATCTGTGATAAATTCAGCCCTGGTTTGGATTTTGACTTTTCATTAGAGAGACCTGGAATGATCGGCACCACTTCTTATAATTCTTTTTCCCTTAGTGGCAAAGCAAATATATATTCCTTATATTCTTTTATTTTTCAAATTGAAAAAAATATCATGTTCTATACAATAGAAAGAATCTTTTTGTCGGAAGTAATTGTTGAAGAAGAAGAAGAAGGCATAACTACATTAATACCCAATATGGTAAGTTTTGAAATATCGATAAACGCATATTATGATGAGCAAATCATCCAAACAATTGATAATGTTAAATTGAGAAATTTGAGATATAAAAATATTAATTATAATCCATTTTACACAAGAGTACATGAACCTAGAGTTGATATAGATCAGGAAAAATATCTTAA
Source organism: Candidatus Cloacimonadota bacterium (assembly GCA_030620155.1). Classification (GTDB taxonomy): domain Bacteria; phylum Cloacimonadota; class Cloacimonadia; order Cloacimonadales; family TCS61; genus JAUXFF01. The sequence goes on from JAUXFF010000030.1 coordinate 11,957, forward strand.
CTTAGATTACTCCCAAATGATCGGACTGACCCCGGAAAAAGTTTTTTTACGTGATAATAATGAAAATGTGTTAATTATTTCTCCCGGTGATAAAGTTGCTTATGGATATTTAGATCGCATCAATTGGGAAGAACAATCTGCGGTGTTTAAAATTAATAGAGTAGGCATTACTATTGATAAAATTTTATATTGGAGTAAGGACTAATTATGAAAAAGACATTTATTTTTATACTGTTATTTGTATTTTTATTCAGTCTTCTTTTTCCCGATTCAAAAACTGAAGAATACAAATCAGAAGAATTGATTACAATCCTCAAAGATACCAATTTTATCGAAGCAATTAGAGCTTTCGAACAGATGTCTCAGCAATTTGAGGGGCGGAAAATTATTAATTTATCAAATTATACCGGTCCGATAAACATTCCCATTAAGCAACTTCACTGGAAAGAAGCCTTACAGCTTGTAATAGATTTTAATGGTCTCATACTAACAGAATTGCCTGGAGTTTATCAGATTAAAGATGTAGAAGTAATAAAAGCTTCCGGTGGAGAAGAAATATCCCCTGATACTAAACAAGTTAGAATAAGTGCTATCTTTTTTAAACTCAATGAATCTTTTTCAAATAACGTAGGTATCGATTGGTCAACATTATTAAATGGTGAAGTAACAGCTAATCTTGACTTTAAAGGTGCTAGCGCTGTATCAGAAGAATTGTTCAGTGCTGCAGCCTCAGGAAGCTTTGAATCTGGAAATTATACCTTTGACATTAATACACTACTCAGGATTATAGAAGCATATCAAGAGGGCACGATTGTAGCTCGACCGAATATAATCGTTTTGTCTGGTAGAGAAGGATTTATTCAAGTTGGTGAAGATTTTTCAGTTAAAACACGTGACGAAAATGGAAATACAATTGAAGTATTTTTTGAAACAGGTATTATTCTCGAAGTTACACCAACTGTCATTCAGCAAGGAGATAATGAAGCTATTCATCTTATTGCCAAGGTAGAAAAAAGTACTGCCTTCCCTGGTGTATTATCAACAATTATTCACAAAAGTGCTTCTGAGACAGAGATCCTTCTTTATGATGGAGAAGAAACTGTTATTGGCGGATTATATGATACTGACATAAATGTAACCAGAAAGGGAATTCCAATCTTAAAAGATCTACCATGGTGGGTTTTTGGTATTCGTTATTTAACAGGATTTAATAAAACTGAAAAAGCTTCAAGTGAAATGATTATTATCTTACAAGTCGAAATATTGATGACTATTGATGAACGAAGAGAACAGCTTACTCCCCTGAAAGACAGAATTAAATCAACTAGAGAAGACAACAGAGCTATTAAAGACCTGTTTGAGGATGATATAAAATCAATAATTAAGGAATAAGAGAAACAAGGAAACAAATAATAATAAAACCAAAGAATAAAAAAAATTATTAAATATTCATATTTCACCACTGATCTTTACAAGGTTCGACGTTAATGAAACCGGTTATTTAGAAAATTTAACCAATGGAAGTGTTTATATCACTTCTTCTAATATTGATGATTCAACCATTATACCATATGAAACTTATTTAGAACTAAACTATCCTAATCCATTCAATCGGGCAAGTTTCTGACGCAGTTCTGAAACAACAATTAATTATTTTCTTTCAAAGGATAACTTTGCAAAACTTACCATTTATAATATTAAGGGACAATTAGTCGAAACATTAGTAGATGAATACAAAAAAGCTGGTAAGTATACTGTGAAATGGAATTCTAAAAAACTATTTTCAGGAATTTATTTATATAAACTTGATTCAGGAAATCACTCTAAAATAAAAAAATCATTCCCCTCAAAAAACTTTACTTTTTTAAACCGTGCCCGGTGAAAACCGATACAATTAATTCACTCTTGCTTAGTTGGTGTAAATATTCTTTTAAACCTGCTATTGCAACAGCAGAAGTGGGTTCAATATAAAACCCCTTTTTATACATTTCTTTCAAGGATGTTTTTATTTTATTTTCTGAAACTGCTATAAAATCACCTTTTGAAATTTTAACAGCTTCAATAATCTGTTTTCCTCTCACAGGATTTGAAATTGATATCCCCTCTGCAATAGTATTCAATTTACTTATTGGGAACACATTATCTAATTTATTTTTGAATGCAATGTAAAGTGGAGCACAATTTTTAGATTGTACTGCAATAATCTTTGGTATTTTCTTAATTATTCCTGCTTTCAATAAATCGTTAAATCCTATAAAAACACCCAATAAAAGACTTCCATTCCCAACCGGTAAAACAATTGAATCAGGAGCTTTCCATCCAAGTTGCTCACATATTTCATAAGCCAGGGTCTTAGTTCCCTGGAAGAAGAATGGATTCCAGCAATGGCTGGCGTAATATTGATCTTGAACATATTTCAATACTGATTCAGCAGCCTTTTCCCTGGATTCCGAAACCTTATTAACCTTTGCTCCATAAGATTTTATTTGTTTTAATTTACTCTCTTGAATATCCTGCGGAACAAATATTTCACAATCGATGTGTGCTTTAGCACAATAAGCTGAAACAGCACAACCAGCATTTCCGGAAGAATCTTCTATAACATAATCTATTCCGAGTTCTTTAATTTTACTTACAAGAACTGAAGCACCCCTATCTTTAAATGAACCAGTTTGAAATAGATGATCTTGTTTAATTAAAACAGGTCTTCCCTCAAAGACAAATTCTAAAATTGGAGTGAATCCTTCATTGAAAGAAACTATATTACTATCATTATCAATTGGAATAGCTTCCCTGTATCTCCACATATTTGGTTGCCTGGTTTTTATTTTCTCTAAGGGAAATTTAGCTTTAAAATCTATATCTAAGAGACCCTCACAGTCACATTTCCAGATTTTTTCATTCAGGGAATATTCTTTGTTACATAAACTGCAAATAAGTCTATTCATAATTTATTTTATTACTTTTTTTAAGATTTTTACAAAATTTTCGATGTCCTCCTCTGTAGTATCATAAGAAGTCATCCACCTGACTTCTGATTTATGTTCATCCCACATATAAAAGAAATATTCTTCCTGGATTGTTTTAATATATTTAAAAGGAACAATAGCAAATACACCGTTTGCTTCTACTTTCTGAGTAATACGTATTTGAGGGATATCTTTAACTTTTTCTGCTAATAAATTCGCCATTTTATTGGCATGAGACGCATTTTCAAACCAAAGATTATTAGAAAGCATAGATTCGAACTGAGCTGAAATAAATCGCATTTTTGAACCAAGCTGCATCCCCTGTTTACGGTAATATTTGAAATTTTCCGATAATTTTTTATTAAAAAATATTATTGCTTCACCGAATATTGCTCCATTCTTAGTAATCCCAAAAGATAAAACATCAATACCAACATCCGCGGTTATTTCCTTTAAACTAAGATTTAGAGTAACTGCCGCATTACATAACCTGGCACCATCCACATGGACCAACATATTATAACTATGAGCATAATCAGATATTTCTTGAACTTCCTGAGGTTTATAAACCGTTCCCAATTCTGTAGCTTGAGTAATAGAAATAACTTTGGGTTGGGAGTGGTGTTCAAAATCAAAACCATGCACATGATATTTGATTTGTTCAACTGTGATTTTGCCATTATTGGAAGGTATCGTGAGCAATTTACATCCTGTAAATTTTTCCGGAGCACCGCATTCATCTACATTTATATGAGCAGTCTCAGCACAAATAATTGAATTATATGAATGAGTAACAGCCTTAAAGCCAAGAACATTTGCGGCAGTACCATTAAAAACAAAATAAACACTTATATCTTCCCCAAAATGCTCCTTAATTCTCTGTATAGCCCTCTCTGTATAAATATCATCTCCATATGCAATTGTATGTCCAATATTTACAGAAGTAATAGCTTTTAATATTTCAGGATGTATCCCTGAGTTATTATCACTTGCAAAGCCTTTTGTTATCTTACTTTTCATATTAACATCCATTAGTGCTCATAATAAAATGATTTCATTTTTTTGATTATCTCGATAATTAAAAATCCTAATCTCTTTTCAGGAATAAATTCTATACATTCTGCTTATTATTTATGATTGTAAATATGGACATCACTCTGTGGATAAGGAATTGATATATCATTTTTATCGAATTCTAATTTAACTTTTTCTTGCATATCAAAATAAATATCCCAATAATCTGCTTTATTGCACCAAACCCTAACAGTAAAATTAAGGGAGCTATCAGCAAGTTCAGATAAAATAACTTGATGTTCAGGATTTTTAATAATTCTTTTATCTTCATTAATTATCTTGTGCAGAATATCCTTAGTTTTCCTAATATCATCATCATAACCAATTCCAAATTTCATATCAACTCTTCTATTTTTTTCAGTAGAATAATTTATCATATTTGAATTTGATAAATTACCATTTGGTATGATTATTGTTTTATTATCAGGAGTTGTTAAGATTGTATTAAAAACCTGAATTATTTTAACAGTGCCCATATATCCCTGTGCTTCAATAAAATCTCCAACCTTGAAAGGCTTAAAAAACATTATTAAAACTCCACCTGCAAAGTTTGATAAACTACCTTGTAGAGCAAATCCTACTGCTAATCCTAGAGCACCAAGAATGGCAACAAATGAAGTCATTTTAATACCAAGCATTGAAATTACAGTAATCCAAAGGATAATTTTAAGAAAGATACTGATTATACTCTTCAAGAACTGAGCTAAAGTAACGTCCACTTTTGATTTTTGAATCTTTTTAAAAATTAATTTTATCAAAGTATTGATAATCCACAAACCAATAATTAATAAGACTAAAGCCACAATTAATTTGGGTGCATAAAATATTAACTTTTCTAATCCTTTGTTTAAAATACTCTGTAAATCGATCATATTTCCTCCTAGATATTTTATATAGTTATTTATTCCCATCGAGACGATGGGGTTACTTATCACTAATTTTTTCTTTCATATTTTTTTATACTATTTTTTTTCACTACCATTTATGAATTGAATTTATTTTTTGCCAATTAATTTGCAATAAAAATTTAAAAAAATATATTAAAAATAATTAGAAATGGCACTGTTTGGACAGTGCCATTAAAAAACAGTAAAAAGTAACAAAATTATTATTTTTCAGCCATCTGTTTTATATTCTCAGAAATTTTAAAAATAACAATAATTATTTCTAAACAGACTCTTATCAATATCACATATAATAAAAAAATTAGAGGTGATAGAATTAGAAAGATAATACCTGCTCCAGCTGAGGTATTAAATCCACTGACAATCAACATTATTGCACCGATACCTGAAAAAAATATACCTAAAATGTATAAAATTTTAATCATTTTTATTGTAATAAAATCCGAAAATGAAAAATCAAACAAAGCACCTAAAAAACCTTTCTGCTCTTCCATATCAACCCTCCTTTTATTTTTTAAAAAAGAGATTTCTAAAAAACAGTCAAGTTTTTCAATTTAATTATTAATCAATTACCTGGTAATATTGTCATTATAGTAATAAATCAAAGGTTTTTAATCGCCATAATTGCTATTCCAATAACCCGAGTATCAAAGATATTATCTTCATTAAGAAGAATAGGAGAATATTCTTTATTATATGGGGAGAGTAATATCTCTTTCCCTTCCGAAAATACTGTGACTTTTTTTAAAGTAATTTCTCCATTCACGCGAACTATACAGACTCGATCATCAACATTTTTCCACTCATCATGGTGTTTGACTATCACGACATCCCCGTTGCCTATATATGGATCCATACTATCACCACTGGCATAAAAGGCAAAATAATTTGTAAAATCCCCGGGAAGAGAATGTGTATCAATTAAAACAAAATCTTCAGGTTCAGCGGATTCTATTTCTTGAGGAGAACCGCAGCTTACTGCTGAAATAACCGGCATATTATAATATTGTTTATCACCAATTTGTTTTACATTTTCAGAAACAAAAATCGAACCTTCCCCGTTTATAAGCCAGTTTATATTTACATTGTAAGCTGAAGCCAATTTATTTAAAAAATTAAAATCCGGAGTTGTTTTATTTTTGATATAACGGTTTATTACAACATTAGAGATCCCAATAGCTTTGGATAGACTTATTTGGGAAAGCTCAAGTTTTCTTAGGACTTGTTTCAAACGCTCTCCTAGAGACATATTACCCTCCTCTTTTTAAATAAATTAACTCTGGGGTTAAAATAAATATTGACTATTTAACTGTCCAGTTAATTTTTGTCATAGGAGTGTTTTTTTTATTTATCTCTCTGGTTGTTATTAAATTTCTACCGATATTATCATGGAGGTTATTTGTAAAGTGGAATTAGTGAAGGCAAAAACAGATGATACAATAAAAGAGATTTATAAGTATAA
>JAUXFF010000014.1 GCA_030620155.1 Candidatus Cloacimonadota bacterium
AATTCAACTTGTTAAACAAGAAGGTTTAGAAATCGCATAACATTTTCTTAGCAGATTAATATTTTTGTACACTAATAAATATCTAAACCTGACTTTGCGTCAGCGAATTTTTCAGAGCAGGTGAAAATTTGAGTTCTGGTATCCACGACAGCCACAACGCTATGCAGCATCGCGTAGTGCGGCATCGCGTGGGCATTGCGTAGTGCGGCTCGCGTGGAGCCCCATAGAGTTCTGGTATCCAAGCCTGTAAGTGTGATGTATATCACTCCCAGCTCCTTCCGAAGCCTATCTTACATTTTTTCTTGTTGGAAAGGATTCGGAAGGTTGGTGTCTATGAACAAAAAAAAGATAACTTTCCGAATCCGGCAGTGTTTACTCCAGCTTTTTAATCGCCTTTGGTGATTTGACGGATGCCGGAAAGATTTCCTTTGAGGTAAAGCTTCGGAAAGAGAAAAAGATCTGACCTCCTGATCCAGAATTCAGTGAAGAAAATAAAAAAAGTATGATGGGATAAGGGCAGTTATAAAAAAGCACTTTTGCTGAAAAAATCTATTTGACAAAAAGAATATAAAAAATAATCCTTAAGCAATATTTTTGGAGTATCAATTATGACTAAATCCATTGCTTCGTTCAACATCAGTTGTATGATGGATAGAGCAACATACGAACTGCTTAATATGTTACAGGAAATTTAATATAAAGATTCTATATAGATTGTTGACATAAAACTGAAGTTAGGAAAGCATAAAAAAAAATTGGAGAAAATAAGTGGAATTAAAAAATAAAAAGTGTGAACTACCAAGTCATTTTGCAGATCGAATGGGATATGCTTATACTTCCAATATTAATAAAGATAGAAAAAAAGAAAATGGGCAATATTTTACTCCAAATAAGATTGCTGATTATATGAGTTCATTATCAACCAAAACAAATCAAAATGTATTAGATATTTTAGATCCCGGTTGTGGAACCGGAACTTTGAGTTGTTCTTTAATAGAATATATAGTTGAAAATAACAAGAAACTAATTGAAATTAAATTAACCTGTTATGAAATTGATGAGGACTTAATCCCATATACAAAACAAGTATTTAATTATCTCACAAAATGGATTGAAAATCAAAATCCTACTATTAAATTAAATTATAAAATTTATAATGATGATTTTGTTTTAAGTAATCGATTTATATTTGATGAAACATCTTTATTCCCATTAAATGAAAACCAGAAAAAATTCGATATTATTATTTCTAATCCTCCATATTTTAAAATTTCAAAATCTGATGAAAAAGCCAAAATTGCAGCTTCGATTGTTTACGGTCAACCAAATATTTATTCTATATTTATGATGCTTTCAGCTCATCTTCTTTCAAACAATGGGGAAATGATATTTATCATTCCGAGAAGTTTTACTTCCGGTCCATATTTTAGACTTTTTAGAAAACAATTTTTCCATACAGTTCTTCTCAAAAATATACATATCTTCAATTCAAGAAAAAAAGCATTTAAAAGAGACAATGTATTACAAGAAAACATTATTATTAAAGCTATAAAAAAAAGGAAATCAACAAATGATAAAGTTACAATATCTACTTCTGAAAGTATTGAAGATTTAGAAGATACAACAATTTCACGATATCCTTTAGAAGAAATAATCGATATGGAGAGTAAACAAAAAATTCTTTATATTCCTTTAAATTTAAAGGATGAAGAAATCATTAAAATTTTTCAAAAATGGAAAAATAATTTTGAGAAGAATTTTATGAAAATTTCAACGGGACCTGTTGTTGCGTTTAGAAAAAGGGATTTTCTTTTTGATAATACTGAATCTTCTAATAGAAATTTTAGCCCTTTATTATGGCTAACAAATACAAAACCAATGAAATTGGTATTCCCTGGAAGTAAAAATAAAAAACACTATATTGAGGATTGTTCATCAACTCAAAATGTTCTCGTTGAGAATAAAAACTATGTTTTATTAAGGCGGTTTAGCACAAAAGATGATAAAAGCAGACTAATTGCAACACCTTATTTTGCAGAAAGTTTCAACCAATTAAAAATTGGAATTGAAAATCATTTGAATTACATTTACAAGTATAAAGGCGAATTAAGTAAATATGAAGTAATGGGATTAGCCGCACTATTTAACAGCTCACTTTTCGATTTGTATTTTAGAACATTTAACGGAAATACTCAGGTGAGTGCGACTGAACTTAAAGAAATCCCATTACCCCCAATGACCAAAATCGAATCTCTCGGAATGGAACTTTTAGAATCAAATGAATTTTCTCAAGAAAATATAGATTCAATAATTAATAAAATAATATTAAATTAGGAAATAATTATGAGTAAAATTGATGATGCAAAGAAAATTCTATCTAATTTAGGTTTACCTATTAAACAGCAAAATGACAGAAGTGCAGGAACTCTGTTAGCTCTTCTTGCTATAAAGAAAAAAACATCTTGGGGAAAAGCAAATAATCCGATAATCGGTATTCATTCAATTCTTGAATTCTTAAATTCTAATTATGATTTTAGTTATGCAGAAAATACAAGAGAAAGCATTCGCAAACTAACAATTCATCAATTTGAACAAGCCGGTTTAATTGAGCGTAATAGAGATGATCCTTCAAGACCAACAAATAGTGGAAAAACTGTTTATAGCATAACTCCTGAATTATTAGATGTTATTAAGACTTTTAAAACAAAAGAATGGAAAGATAAATTAAATAATTTTATTTCAGAAAGGGAAAAATTGATTGAAAAATATAATAGAAAGAGGGAATTACAAAAGATACCACTTATAATTAATGGAAAAAAATTTGCTTTATCAGCTGGAAAACATAATGAAGTTCAAGTTGCTGTTGTAAAGGAATTCGCTAAAAGATTTGCAAAAGGTTCTGAATTGATTTATATTGGTGATACTCAAAAAAAAGATCTTTTTTATAAGAATGATATATTTGCAAGACTTGGAATTCCTTTTGATAAACACAATAAACTACCTGATGTTGTAATTTATGATGAAAACAAAAATTGGTTATATCTAATCGAAGCGGTAACATCGCACGGTCCGATTTCTCCAAAGCGCATAATTGAATTAGAGGAATTATTAAAAAACAGCAATGTTGGTAAAGTTTATGTAACTGCTTTTTTAGAGTTTTCAGACTTCAAAAAATATTCAAAAGAGATTGCTTGGGAAACGGAAGTTTGGATTGTTGAATTTCCTGATCATATGATTCACTTCAATGGTGATCAATTTATTGGTCCCAGATTGTAATACCTGTAACACAGCTGTCCACGAAAGGATTCGTGGAACAGCCAAAACATCAAGTCCCCTTTTCTTGTAAATTAAACCTTACGAAAAAACTATTTATCCTCTATATTTGCTTGTGCTGCTGCTAAGCGGGCAATTGGAACTCGATATGGCGAACAACTCACATAGTTCATTCCAACTTTATGGCAGAATTTTACTGATGAAGGTTCACCACCATGCTCTCCGCAAATTCCCACTTTCAAATCAGGTCTTGTACTGCGTCCTTTTTTTATTCCCATTTCTACAAGTTGTCCTACACCTGTCTGGTCAAGAACCTGGAAAGGATCATGTTTCAGGATACCTTTTTCAATATAAATAGGCAGGAATGTACCGGCATCATCACGACTGTAGCCAAAAGTCATCTGTGTAAGATCATTTGTGCCATAGCTGAAAAATTCCGCACGTGTTGCGATTTCATCAGCAGTAAGTGCAGCACGGGGAATTTCGATCATTGTACCCACCAGGTAATCGATCTTATCTCCTTTCTCTTCAAAAACTTTTTCAGCAGTGCTGCGTACAATGTCTTCCTGCATGGTATATTCTTTTAAAGTACCGATAAGCGGGATCATGATTTCGGGTTTGGTGTTTACGCCTCTGGCTTTCAAATTCAAGGCAGCTTCGATAATAGCCCTGGTCTGCATTTCACTGATTTCAGGATAAGTATTACCTAAACGGCATCCCCTGTGACCGAGCATCGGGTTGAATTCCTGTAACGATTCCACGCGAGTTTTAATCTCATCTGCGCTTATACCCATTTCTTCAGCCATTTCCTTTTGACCTTTTTCATCATGAGGAACGAATTCATGTAAAGGAGGATCAAGAAGACGAATTGTTACAGATAGATCATGCATAACTTCAAAAATACCCTCAAAATCTTCCCTTTGAATAGGAAGAAGTTTATCCAGAGCTTTTCTCCTTCCGGCTTCATCTTTCGCCAGGATCATTTCTCTCACAGCTTTGATCCTGTCACCTTCAAAAAACATATGTTCCGTACGGCAAAGACCTATTCCTCTTGCACCGAAATCACGGGCAACCTGGGAGTCGTGGGGTGTATCAGCATTTGTACGTACATACATTCTGGTATATTTATCACAGAGTTCCATTAATTCACCAAAATCTCCGCTTACTTCCGGATCACTGGTTTCTACTTTCCCTTCATAAACTTCACCTGTTGTACCGTTCAAGCTTATCCAGTCGCCTTCCTGATAAGTTTTATTACCTGTATTAAGAGTTCTTGCTTTATAATCAATTTTGATTGAACCTGCACCTGACACACAGCATTTTCCCATTCCCCGGGCAACAACTGCAGCATGAGAGGTCATACCACCTTTTGCTGTTAAGATACCCTTAGAAATATTCATACCTTTCAGGTCTTCGGGTGAAGTTTCTATCCTGATCAGGATAACTTGCTTTTTCTGGTCTGCCCAGGTTTCAGCATCATCTGCAGAGAACACAATTTGTCCTGAAGCAGCTCCCGGTGAAGCAGGTAATCCTTTGGCAATAACTTTAGCGGTATTTACAGCATCTGCGTTAAATACAGGATGCAGGAGTTCATCAAGTTTATTGGGCTCAACTCGCATCAAGGCAGTCTTTTCATCTATCAAACCCTGTTTCATCATATCCATAGCCATTTTCACCATAGCTACTCCGGTTCTTTTACCACTACGTGTTTGAAGTATCCAGAGTTTTCCATCCTGGATAGTGAACTCAAGATCCTGCGTATCATGGTAATGATTTTCAAGTTTTGTTTCTATTTTGGATAGTTGCTTGTAAATTTCAGGCATGGTTTCTTCTAATGAAGGATATTTGGATGCTCTTTCTTGTTCGGAAACAGTTGCCAGCTTTGCCCATCTTTTAGATCCTTCCAGAGTTATTTCTTGAGGAGTTCTTGTGCCTGCGACCACATCTTCTCCCTGGGCATTTATTAAATATTCACCGTTGAAGATATCTTCTCCAGTAGCAGCATCCCTGGTAAAAGCAACGCCAGTAGCTGAATTCTCTCCCATATTACCATAAACCATTGCCTGTACATTTACTGCAGTTCCCCATTCATCTGAGATATCATTGATTTGCCTGTAATATTTAGCTCTTTCCGTATTCCAACTGTCAAATACAGCGCAAATGCTTCCCCAGAGTTGTTCCCATGGATCTTCAGGAAATCCATGACCTGTCTGTTCCTTGACTGCCTGTTTGAATTTTGTAACAAGTTCTTTCAAATTTTCAGTTGTTAAATCAATATCATTTTTTATGTCAGCTTTTTCTTTAACTTGTTCTATTATTTTTTCAAATGGATCAATTTCTTCTTTTGAAGTAGGTTTCAAACCTAAAACCACATCTCCATACATCTGAATAAATCTTCTATATGAATCCCAGACGAAACGTTCGTTTCCACTCTTTTGAATAAGTCCCTGAATTGTATCATCATTTAAACCAAGGTTTAAAACCGTATCCATCATACCGGGCATGGAAACCCTTGCTCCTGAACGAACAGATAACAGGCAGGGATTATCTTTATTCCCGAATTTTCCTTTAATGATATTCTCAATATTAGTAATTCCTTCACCAACTTCATCTTTTAGAAGTTCTATAATTTTTTCCCTTCCCAATTGGTTATATTCCAAACAGACTTCTGTAGTAATTGTAAAGCCGGGAGGTACTGGAATACCCTGGAGATTCATTTCAGAAAGATTTGCTCCTTTACCACCTAGCAGGTTTTTCATTTCAGATTTACCTTCAGCTTTCCCATCTCCAAATAAATAAACTCTTTTTTTGTTCATTTTATCTCCTTAATTTATTAAATTTAAATATGTTATGATTCTTTTAAAAAATTTATTACGAAGGAAATAAATCATTTTAATATCCTTTTCCTGTCAAATAAAAATTTAAAATTTAAAAGTTTTTTTCAATTTGCGGATAATTTCTTGGACAAAGAGAACAATTCTCCAATTTATTGTTTATATAATAATTTTCTATGGGGGGAGTGATGAATTTTAGAAAATTCAATAAAACCTATTTTATAAGAATTGACAAAGATGAAGAAATAATCTCATCTCTAAAAACTTTTTGTGAACAGAATAACATCAAAGTTGGTTCAATTAAAGGAATTGGAGCTGCGAAAAAAGCTATAATCGGTCTATTTGATCCTGTGAAAAAAGAATATTACTCCACTCATTTAGAGGGTGATTTTGAAATAACTTCTATGCTGGGAAATATCACTACTATGGATGATAAGGTATATTTGCATATTCATATAAATTTAGCAGATAAAGAGCATAAAACCTATGGAGGGCATCTGAACAAAGCTTTGGTCAGTGCTACCTGTGAAATAGTTTTAGAAGTATTGGATGGGAAATTGGAAAGATATTTTGATAAAGAAATTGGACTGAATCTACTCGATTTTTCAAAGGAATAAAAGAAGGTTTAAACTTGAGAAAATTATATTTATTTGGAGATTTTGCTGAGAATTTTAGAATAGTTTCAAGATCCTTTGTGCTTTCTTCTGGTGCTGAATCAGCCCGTATAGCTGTGTTGATGCATGGTGAGAAGGGATGGCAGGAATATTTTTCCCAATATGAAGAGATATTTAAATACCACGGTGCTCAGGAAGTTTTTCCTATTTTCCCCGAGAATGATTCAACTGAACTTAAAGAAGATCAAATCAAAGATATTGCTGGAGCTTCAGGGATCTTCATGTGTGGTGGAAATACTTTCAGGTATATAAAAATCTATACGAATGAGAAATGTTCTCAAATTATAAAGGAAAAATATTATTCCGAAATCCCTTATGGCGGATTATCTGCGGGAGCAATACTGGCAACAAGATTTGGATTTCTGAAAAATTGTTCCGTAAAACCTCATTTTACTGAGAAAAAGAGATTTGGAGAATTGATCAGGAAAATGAATTCATCAAATTCATCTTTTGGATTCGGTATAGATGGATCTATTTGCCTTGAAATTACCAATGAAAAGGAATTTGAAGTTAAAGGAAAAGGCAATTTCTTTCTATTTAAACAATATAATAAGAGACATTTCGAGTTTGATATTTATAAACCTGATATGAAGTTTATATTAAATCTCAGTAAAAATATAAAAAGCTAACCCCTTATTTTAAGGAGTTAGCCATATAAACTGGTACACCCGTAGGGACTCGAACCCTAGACCCGCTGATTAAGAGTCAGCTGCTCTACCACCTGAGCTACGGATGCATGTCAAAATGCAAATTCGTGAACGCTCTTTACTGTGTCAAACGATTTTTTATGAAAGAATCATTGTATCTAATTGATTTACATGGTTCATATATAAGCTAATAGTAATGAATATTTCTATGATCCCCGAATTTATTACAAACCATAGACTTGTGTTAGATTAACCGGTTGTTTAGCTGGGGATTATTACAAACCTGAGGTTTATGTTACCTGTATTTACTTGGTTCAAATGCCTATTGACAAAAAATATGAAAAATTAATAGATGAAAAAATTAAAATAAAATACAGGTTCCGAAGAGATTTATGATAGCTATATACATAGATAAAAGTATAAATAAATTTCAAAATGAAATAAAATACACTTTTGATTTTATGTTTAAGACATTGGGTTATGAATACAAATATATCAAAAGGTTGGACCAATTATTGGAAAATGATATACTATTCTATTATGGTCTAATTGAACCTAATGATAAGGAAGCCTATGTTTTAGCGTTTCATAAGATAATGTTTTATATCCCTGTAGAATCAGTTTTAATGCAACCCGGATTTCTGAAAAAAGAACAAATTCAAGAATATGTCAGAGAAATTAAATATTTAAAAAATACACCGATAATTTCAACCAGAGAAATCGATACTCCCATATTTTATTATAAAAATGAGGACTTGTTTTATGGGAGTTATAAATTCGATCTTGTTGGTAATATTTTTTTCAATTTGATCAATTATGAACAGTTCAATAGAAGTGACATTATCCGGGATAAATACAGCAGGATTCTGGATTCAGACTCGAATTTTTCAGAATATGCCTTTTATCCTTACATAAATGCTCTTTTATGGTTGATGGAACAATCAATCCAGGATGCTGTTAAAGAGAGAAAATCATATTTTATATTAAAAAAAGAGTACTGGCCACAGGCAGAAACTTTTGCTGTTGCTTTTTCTCATAATGTAGAAAAGCTAAAAAAATGGAATTTTCTTTCCATCATTAAAACAACCCTTTCGGATATTTTTATTTTTTATAAAGTCAGGTACATAATTAATAACATCGTAAGTAAAATTAAATTTATAGTTACAAATATTGAAGAATACTGGAATTTTGATGTTATAGAGGATATTGAAAATATTTTTCATATAAGAAGTACTTTTTTCTTCGGAGTAGAATCGCAATCTCCTGAAGATATAGACTATACCCTGCAAGAGGATGATATAAAATCCGAAATTATAAATCAAATTGAGAAAAATAATGAAGTGAGCCTATTAGCATCTTCTTCTTCCTATAAAGATGATATTATTCAAAGACAAAAAGAAAAACTGGTTGAACTCCTGAAAACAGAAAAAATCGGGATTAGACAGAACCTTTTGAAATATGACCAGGAAATTACCACAGGGTATCATAATAAATATGACTTCTATTATGATTCATCACGATCCTTTTATGAACAGAACGGATATAAAAATGGAATAGGATTTCCTTTTTATAATTATTCCATAAATAGGGAAAATACTTATGATCAGGACAGGAAATTTTTCAAAAGTAATTGCCTGGAAATTCCCTTGACCTTTTCTGATAGAGCCCTTATGTTGTCGAAAGTAAAATTAATAAAATTTGAGAAAGCTAAAAATATTGCAGAATCTTTAATTGAATCCATTGAAATTTACAATGGAATAATAACATTTAATTTTTCTGTTCAAAATTTCTCAGATATTAGATATGATAAACAGCTATATTCATATATTCTGGAGAAAATCACAGAAAAAAATGTATATATAAATACTTATATGGAAGTAGCAAATTGGTGGAAAAAAAGGGAAGCAGTTATAATTACAGAAGAAAAATTCGGGATTTATTTGTATTTTCCTTATGATATGGAAAAATTTACTATCAGTATTTTTGGTAAATTTAATATCTATGAAGTAGAAGGTACTGAAAATAAAATTGTTGATAAAAAAGTTATTTTGTTTGATATAAAATCCGATACCAAAGTAAAAATCAAGCTTACTGCTGATACATCAGAGGATGAAGACTCTTAATATGAAAGAATTGTTATTATTCTCGTACTTTTATCCTCCTCTGGGCGGACCTGGAATTCAACGACCGGTAAAACTGGTTAAATACCTGAAAGATTTTGGCTGGGAAGTAGATGTGATCACAGTTAAAAATATTGTGTTTCATTCTTTTGATTATTCTATGCTGGAAGAAAATAGAGCAAAAAATACTTTTTATGTTCCCTCGATTGATCCGATGTCGATTCTTAATCGGATTTTTTCAAATAAAAAGGAAATAACGAAAAAAGTATATTTTAAAACTCCTGAGAAAATCAAGAAGATCATACGCAGCAGTTTTTTTATAGATGATAAAATAGGCTGGTTACCATTTGCTTTAAAAAAAGCTTATAAACTTTGTAGAAATAAAAAATACGATGCTGTAATGGCAACTATGGGTCCTTATACATCCGGAATTATTGCTTATTATGTCAGCAGGAAATTCAAAATTCCTTTAATAATCGACTATCGAGACCATTGGACATTGAACCCCTTCTTAGATTTTTTTACTCCATTACATAAATTATTAACAAAATATTGGGAACAGAAAATTCTGCATTTTTCAAATTTGATAACTGTTGTCAGTAAAACGATGAAGGATGAGTTAATTACTGTTTTTGGGAATTTTTTAAATAACAAAATTCAAGTGATATATAATGGCTTTGATGAAACAGATTTCATAAATAATCCCAATATAGAGGAGGGAAAAAATAGAGTAAAGTTCAGCTATATTGGAAATTTTTATAGACTGAGACCAATTAAGTATTTTATTAAAGCTTTGGAGGAGCTGAAGTATGAAAATATGTTACCGAAGGATATAGAAATTATATTTGTGGGTAATTATTATCGAGAAACAATAGATTTATTAAGAAACAATAATATTAGAGAATTGATAATAATAATTCCTCAGGTAGAACATCATAATGCAATCAGATATTTAATGGAATCTGACATTCTGCTTTTATTCATTGCTTCAAAAGAAGGTAAGGGAACAATAACCGGGAAATTATTTGAATATTTACGAACTGGAAAAGAAATTTTGGCAATGATACCTCCTGATAGTGAGGCAGCATCGATTTTAAGAGAATATAATTATAACTATATTTCGTCCATGGAGAATATTAATACTATAAAATTAAATTTCTTGAAATTATATAATAATGTAAAAGGTAATCGGATTTCCAAGAAAAAAATTGATATGAAGTATTCAAGAAAAAAACAAACTGAACAATTTGTACAAGCTTTTAAATCATTAGGAATAACAGGTTGAAAAAAATTAAATTACTACATATTCAGGTATTGCCCATATTAGCAGGTGCACAAAGGATTAGTTTGAACATTTTGAGAAATTTGGATAAAGATAAATATGATAAATGGTTGATCTGTGCTCCTGATAACACTGGCAGGGATAAATCCTTGATAACGGAAGCCGAGAAAATCGGGATTAAAGTAATAACCCTAAACTGCTTGAAACGTGAAATAGGTTTCCATGATATAAGAGCATTTATTAAAATTTATAAAATATGTAAACAAGAAAAGTTCGATATTGTACATACTCAATCATCAAAACCAGGAATATTGGGGAGATTGGCTTCAAAAATATCAGGATGTAAAAAAACAATTCATACCGTTCAAGGTCATTCATTTCATAAGTATGAAAAACCCTGGAATCGCATATTCTTTTTAATATTGGAAATAATTACTGGCCTTTTTAGTGATAAAATTGTGCTTGTAAATCATTACTATAAAAAGGATTTCTGGTTTATTCCATCGAAAAAAATATCAGTAATCTACAATGCAGTTGATTTTACCAAATTAAAAGAAAAGCATGAACGAAAAGATGATTTGATTAAATTAATATTTGTTGGAAGATTGGATAAAGCTAAATCTCCAGTTGACTTTTTAAAAGCTATAAATATAGTTGTTAAGAAATATGATAATGTTAGAGCAACCATAGTTGGAGATGGAGAGTATTATAGCGAGATGAAACGGTTTATCTTAGAACATAATATGGAAAATGTTATATCTCTTTTAGGATGGCGCTCAGATGTACCGGCACTTTTAGCTGAACATGATATTTTTTGTTTAACCTCAATTTATGAAGCTTTTGGGCTGGTTTTCTGTGAGGCAGGATATACAGGTCTCCCTTCAGTTGCTACAAATGTTGAAGGGATCCCTGAAGTTGTTGTTAACAATAAAACTGGAATTCTTGTTCCTCCAAAACAACCGGTCCTTTTTGCTGAAGCGATTATTAAGTTAATCAAAAACAGAAGATTGGCTTCTGACATGGGAAAATCAGCAAAAATATATGTCAGTAAGAACTTCGGATTAAGTAACATGATTGAAAGGTATAAAGAGTTATATGAATTATAGATTTTTATTATTTAGTTTTGTACCTTCATTCATCTTTACTTATTTACTGGTTCCTTTGAATATTCGATTTTCTAAAAAATATAATTTACTTGATTTTCCTCATGAGAGAGGTCTTCAAAAAAAATAAAGAAAACTCAAATAGTTGAATTAAAAGGATATTTTATGATTGGAAGTTTAGCAAGATTTTCTGAGTAGAAGAACATACTGACAGTTATTAAGATAGCAATAAAAGTATGTAAAAAAAATAAGGATATTAAGTTTGTTTTTATTGGGGATGGAAGGCTTTTTGAAAAAAGCAGGAATATGGTAAAATCCGCTAACTTATTAGATAGAATTTTGTTACCTGGTTGGCAAGCTAATGTAATTGAATGGTTAAGTAACTTCAATGTATTTCTTTTATACTCAAAATGGGAAGGTTTACATGTTTCAATTTTGGAAGCAATGTCCGTAGGTCTTCCGATAGTAGCTTCAAATATCTCAGGTAACAACGAGCTTGTTAAAGATAGTAATGGTTATCTTATTTCAATTAATGATGTTGATAAACTGGAAGATATTTTATTATCTCTTCCATCTAAAAAAAGTGAATTAAAATTAAAAGGTGAAAATTCACTAAGTATTATTAAGAATAAATATTCTTTGAAGAAATTTATTGCTAATTATGAAAAATTATATGAAGAAGTAACATAACTTCTTTCGTTAGGCAGATATGAATAATAAATTTAAAAAGATATTATTACTATTGGGAGATATAATTATATTATATGGTTCATTATATCTAACTCTTCTAATTCGATATTCACGAGCACCCAGTTATGAACTATGGAAAATGCATTTTTTCCCTTTCAGTATACTTTTTGCTTTCTGGATATTGATATTTTATATATCGGACTTATATAATTTAAGTTTTGCTACTACAAATCGTAAATTCTATCGTTTATCTATTCGTAGTTTTTTCATCGGTGGGTTGATTTCAACTATATTTTTCTATGTTGTACCACAGATAATTATTACTCCTAAAACTAATTTAGTAATATTTGTTTTGATTTTTTCTTGTTTATTTTTGATCTGGCGTCATTTCTTCAATTGGTCTCTTAAATCATATCTCCCTAAAGAAAATTTAGCTATCATAGGATATAATAAGCAAGTTAAAGATTTGATTTATGAATTAAAACAAAAACCCCATTTAGGATTTCACGTATCTTTTATATTAATTCCTCACCCTGAAAATACTCATGATAAATTAATAAAAGAGAAAGAAATAACAGTTTTTACAGATGTAAATGACTTAAATATATTAATTAAACAGAATAAAATATCAAAGTTAATACTAGCAAGTGATCCTGTTAAATCTGAACTACTTAGCTCAGTTTTATTTAATTGTTTACCTTTAAAAATTAATTATGTGAACTTATCACATTTCTATGAATATATTACGGGTAAAGTTCCGGTTGAAATTATTAATAAAATATGGTTTTTGGAGAATCTCAGCGAAGGTAATAAGAAAGTTTATGATTCTTTTAAAAGATTCTTTGATTTATTATTAGCTTTCTCAATTTTTCTAATTTCTTTACCTTTTTGGATAATTTTCGGATTTATAATAAAAATTGAAAGTAAAGGTAATGTTATATTTAAACAAATCAGGGTTGGTAAAAATGGACGTACTTTCATTATGATAAAATTTCGTACTATGAGAGATAATAGTAACATTAAACCAACAGAAAAGGAAGATAGTCGCATTACAGGTTTTGGCTCATTTATGAGGAAAACCAGGTTGGATGAGATACCTCAAACTCTTAATGTCATAAAAGGGGATATGAGTTTTGTTGGACCTCGCCCGGAACAACCTGAACTAGTAGCGGAATTAGAAAAACAAATACCTTTCTATAGAGAGAGAATGTTAATAAAACCAGGTATTACAGGTTGGGATCAAGTTTCCGGTAAATATCATTCTCCTTCATATGAAGACACTTTAGAAAAATTACAATATGATTTATTTTATATTAAGAATAGATCATTTTACCTGGATCTTTCGATAATTCTGAAGACTATAAGCACAATTTTGTCAAATACAGGGAGATAAGGATCAATAAATCTTTGGGAATTTTATTTTCAGTTCTTTTCAAGTAAAGATTAGGAGTTTTGTTAATGAAAAAAATATTTATGACTATATTGGTTTTAGTGATATTTTCGACCTTATTCACAATTAAAAGTTGGAAAATTTTTACAAATACAACACATATTTACGATGTAGAACAAGTTGAGAATAGATTGTATATCGCTACCTGGGGAGGATTTGTTGTTTTTGATCTGAATGATAACATTTTCGAAAAAACTTATACCAAAATCGATGGTCTTTCCGATGGAGATATAAGGGATTTGGATTATATGGAATATAATAATCAATTACTACTCGGTACTGTTAGTGAAGGTATTGACAGGTTTGATCAATCTGATTTTATAATGTCAATAACAGAGATTATCGGTTTAGCATCAAATTCAGTTTATAAAATTGTTGTGCGGGATTCATTGATACTTGCTGCGACAAAAGAGGGTTTGAGTGTTTTTGCAGATAATCCTGGATTTCCCTTCCCCCTTCTAATTAATAATTATTCTTCTGAAAACGGTCTTTCTACTAATAAGATAACTTCTCTGCAGATATCTGATGATGGATACGTTTTTTGCGGTAGTACGGAAGGATTGGATTATGTCCATATTGATTCGATGAACATAATAAATTCCTGGTCTCATTTGGATTCTGATAATTCCTTTTTACCAGGAAATGAAGTCACATCATTATCAGTTGAGAATAACAAGATCGCAATTGGTACAGATAATGGGATAGCATTATGTGGCTTACCACATTTTGATTCCTGGACGATTTACGATGAATCGAATCTGCCATTTCCAGGAAGTGTTTACCCGGTTTATCTTGATAAAGAAAACAACCTGTGGTTTAGCTATGGCTACTGGAGTGAGTATCATTTAACTATTCATGATTCAGCAGATTATGCCATAACGAAAATCAGTGAAAGCGGCGAGCAAACATTTTGGACAAAAGAAGATCTTGGAGTTAATTCCACGAAAATTATGGGATTTACAGAATTGGATGATGAGCGGATTTGTGCTTTCACCTGGGGAAAAGGTTTGTTATTTTTGGAAGGGAATAATTGGATTAATTATTATCCGAATTCAATAATTGCTTCTTTAGTCAAAGATATGGTTGTGGATCGTAATGATAAACTCTGGGTTTGTAATGGGTATTTTCCACCACCCTCGATCCCGTTATTACCTAAAGGAACAGCTGGAGTATCGTGTTTTGATAGTGAACAATGGACTAGTTTCAACGCTGCTGAAAGTCCATTAATAAGTGATAATATTTATTCAATGGAAGTAGATAATTATAACAGAAAATGGTTTGGCGCCTGGTATATCCAACATATTAATCCTCATGGTTGGGATGATGGTATTACGATTTATGATGATGAGTTTGAGACCTGGGATTATATTACAAGTTCAGATGGCATAAGAAATAATTGCATCAGTTTTCTTAAATTGGATGATCAAAATAGGATGTGGGTTTGCTCAAGTGGTGGTACAGATGGTGGAATTAGCGTAATAGACCTGGAAACCGACGAAGTAATTACTACGTTCGACTTATATGAATCAGTTTATGATACAAGAGACCCCGGTTATGTATTCTTGGGTCAACAAAGATTATATTTCGGTGGAGTGAATACTGGACTGAGGATATGGAACAATACATCAATTCCTGAAACAGATGGTGTATACTGGTCTCTCACTCCGTTCAGTGATCTGGTAGCAGGTCAAATTTTTGCTATAGATTCCAAGAAAGTTAATAATCGAGAGCAAATTTGGGTTGCTTCTGTTAATGGATTATTTATGTACGGCTGGACAACATACTTTAATCCCTCTGGTGAGTATTTGTGGTTCAAATACGGTACTCATATAAAGAAAAAAGCATACAAATACAATCAATGGTTTGATGAAGAATCTCCTGAATTCTGGTATATTGAAGGTCAGGAAAGACTTTATGGTTCTGTTCCCACCTTTCCGACAGCTCTATATATTGATCCTTTCGGATTGATCTGGATCGGTACAAATGGTAATGGGATAACGGTTTACAATACTCAAAGAGATTTGTTCACTAATTATAATATGGAAAACTCACCCCTGATTTCCAATAAAATTACTTCATTTGCCTATGAAATGTATACAGGGACATTATATATAGGCACAGATGAAGGATTACATTCCGTTGAAATTGGAATATCTGCTGAAGCAAATACAGAAACAAAATTGAATAATACAATTGCCTATCCCAATCCTTTTTATCCTGAAATCGGTGAAGTATTAAAAATTGAGAATACAGAAAGTAATACTATGCCCAAAGGTGATACAAAATGTTATATTTATGATTTAAGCGGTAACCTGGTTATCAAGCTTAAAAAAGATATTTACGAGCAATTTAGCTGGAATGGGGATAATAAGGAAGAGAAAAAATGCAGTTCAGGTATTTATTTATACGTGGTTACAACTCCTGACGGACAAACTTCAAAAGGTAAAATCGCCTTAATAAGATAAACATTAGTAGTATTTATGAAGAATTTTTGGAAAAAAAAACTACTATTCGTCTCAGCTTATGATTCTCCTTTTGTGATAAAGGATTTGGAAATATTAAAAAATCATTTTAAAGTAAAGTCACTTATTTTTACAGGAATCAAAAAAAATCCAATAAACCTGTTACTCATGTTTTTTAAAATACTTTATGGAATTATCCAAACTGACCTGTCATTCTGCTGGTTTGCAGATATACGAGCTTTATATGCAGTTTTTCTATCAAAATTATTTAATAAAAAATCAATTGTAGTTGTTGGTGGTTATGAACTTGCAAACATCCCCGAACTTAACTATGGCGGTTTGCTGACTAAGTTTTCTAAAATGAGAGTAAAGTGGATTTTTCAACTTGCTGATAAGATTTTTGTTGTAGATGAATCATTAAAGAATGATACTCTAAAAAATTTCAATATTAATATTAACAAAATTAAAATTATTCCAACAGGATATAACAGTGATGAATTCTGTCAAAAAGGGAAAAAAGAGAATATTGTTTTAACTGTTGCGATTTCAGATACAATTACGAGAATACGTTTAAAAGGAATACATACTTTTGTGAAATCAGCAGATCAACTTAGAAATGTCTCATTTTTAATTGTTGGAATTACAGCCAATGCAAAGAGTTGGCTTGAAAAAGATTTATCGGGGAATGTACTTTTTATAGATAAAATTTCACAAGAGGAGTTAATTTCTTTATATCGGAAATCAAAGGTTTATTGCCAGCTTTCTATAAGAGAGGGATTACCAAATTCACTTTGTGAAGCAATGTTATGTGAATGTGTTCCTGTGGGTACAAAAAAAGGTGGGATACCAACTGCGATCGGAGAAACAGGATATTACACTGAATATGGGAATGTGGATGAAACTATTAATGCAATAAAAAAAGCCTTAAAATCTGATCTTGGTAAATCAGCAAGAAATAGAATTATGGAGATGTTCCCAATAGAAAAAAGGGAAAAGCTTTTATTAGAAGAAATAAAAGGCTTATTATGAATTTGAAAGTCGGGATTTTTAGTTTTCTACCAGGATGGGAAATAATTTTGAAACAGGAAGGGATCCCTTTTGAGATAATTTCTCTGAATTCGGAAATAAGTGTTAACGACTTTTCAGTCATTATTGTAACTGAATTACTTTCTCCGGAACAAACTGACAATATATTGGATTATTTAAGTAATGGCGGCTCAGCGCTATTCGGAACAAGAATATATGCACAAATCTTCAAAACTCACATAATTCACAAAAAAATTAAATTTCTTATTCCGGAGAAAAACTCTATATATTCATCTGTAGGATTAGTTGATATTTATTCCAAACAATCATTTGTTAAAGATAAGTATTTGAAGTCTCTTGATAGTAATTTGAAGATTTATAAAAAACAATTTGGAAAGGGGACAGTTGTAATCTTACCTTTTACGATAAATAAGCTTGTATTAGATTATAAATCCATCCGTAAAAAATTCCTCGCAGATAGAAAAGAATTACCTTCTGAAATTATAGCAAAAGTTTCAAAGAGTAAAATAAGGCAAATTATCAGAATTTCTCTTGAGTATCTGTTTAATGTTAGAAATTTACCGTTTATTCAGTCCTGGTATTTCCCCAAAGATTGGAAAAATTTATTCATTTTCAGGATTGATACTGATTTCTGCACGATAGATGATGCCAAAGAGTTATATGAAATTTGTAAAAAAAATCAAATTACAGCAACCTGGTTTTTAGATACCGAATCAGAAGAAAAATTGCGATTTTTTCGTGATATGGAGAACCAGGAACTTGCTTTGCATTGTGAAAGGCATATTGTATTTGATAATTATGAAAAGAATTATAATAATTTAAAAAGTGCGAAATCTAAATTGGAAGCTGAAGAAATTCATTCTGTAGGATTTGCTGCCCCTTTTGGAGATTGGAACCCTGAACTAGGGAAAACTATCCAGGGACTTGATTTTGAGTATTCTTCAGAATTTGTATTGGATTATGATGATCTACCTTTTTTTCCATTTTTTAATAATAAATTTTCAAAGGCTCTTCAAATTCCAATTCATCCAATTAGTATCGGGAGATTAAGACGTTCTCATTTTTCAAAAGAAGAAATGCTGAAATATTATCTAAACCTGATTGAAGAAAAAATTAATCTTAATGAACCAATAATAATTTATCATCATCCGCATCACGAACATTTTGAAGTAATTAATGAAATATTCAAATATATTAATAAGCAGGGAATCAATAATTTTTCTATACAGGAATATGCTTCGTGGTGGGAAAAAAGAAGTAACATCCAATATAATTTAGATTTTGAGGATAATAAAATAAAGATAACTCAGAAAAATCCTGACACTGATATATTTATAAAAATAAAAACAAAAACCGGATTTGCTATCACTGAAGTGCAAAAGGAAATCGTTTTGGATGAACTTAATTTTATTACTTCAAAAAAGATAATTCAACCGGGAAATTTAGCGAGAACCAGGAAAAAAAACTGGCGTGATTTACTGTATAATTATGAATCATTTAGAGGTAAAATAAAATTATGAAAATCTTTTTAGCAAGTTACCCATCTTTAATGTTGAATCGAGGTGGACCTACTTTCAAAATAATTCATCTGAAAAAAGAACTGGATAAATTAGGTGTAGAAACTCATTTATTTGATATGTGGGATAGGGATCAGATTATACAGAGAACAGATTTAATTCACGTTTTCAATGCCAGTTTAAGCACATTTTCTTTAACTGAGAATTTTAAAAGGTTTGGAGCCAGATATGTGGTAAATCCCATATTTTTCAGCAACCATTCAGCAAAAATAATTCGTACTTATTTAAAATTGGAAAAACCATTTCGGAAATTTTTTAAAAGGACCTATTCGGATTATTTTTTCACAAAGGAAATCTGTGATAGTGCTGAGAGAGTATTACCCAATACACAAGCTGAATCGGAATTACTTATCAAAGCTCTGGGGGTTAATAAAAACAAGGTTCAGGTCATTCACAATGGGGTAGAGGAGAGATTTTATAATGCAGACCCCGAGCTTTTTGAGAAAAAATTCGGTTATAAAGATTTTGTTTTGAATGTCGGTCATCTGGGTTCAATTCGTAAAAACGGATTGAATATGATTAAGGCTTTGAAACAGATTGATTGTCCTGTAGTGATTGCAGCTGATGTAATAAAAACAGAAGAAGGTGAAAAGTGCTTGAAAGAAATTGAGAATAGTAAGAACATTAAGCTTCTCAAATGGTTGGATCATTATGACCCTATCCTTGAATCTGCTTATGCTGCGTGTAATACTTTTGTTTTACCCACAAGATATGAGACACCGGGCAGAGCAGCATTAGAAGCGGGTCTGGCAGGAGCAAACATAGTTATTACTCCTAATGGTGGAACAAAAGAGTATTTTGAAAATTATGTTGATTATGTTGATCCGTTTTCTGTTGAGTCTATTCGTAAAACAGTGGAAAAATCTTTGAATACACCGAAGAACAATAAACTTAAAGAGCATATCAAAAAGAATTTTACCTGGGATATTATTGCACAACAAACAATTGAAATGTATAAAGAAATTATTTCATAATGAAAAAATATCTTAAAAAAACTCTCGAATATGCAGTAGGAAATACTTTCAATAAATTCCTTCTGATATTATTACTACCTCTTTTTACGAAATTTATGGCTCCTGAGGAATATGCTGTTTATACGAATTTTATGATATTTAGTGCTTTCTTTAGTTTAATTTATATTCTCGGAATGCAGCAGGCGCTTTTTTCATATTTTTATTTCAACAAAACAAAAGAATACCAATATTCCATAATATCTTCGATATTTATGACTTTATTTGTAGTTGGCATTATCCTGTCTTTATTGATAATCTTTTTCAGGGCAAACTTATCTAAACTCATTGTAAGGACCGAACTTTATGAAACTCTTTTAATTTGGATGAGTTTTATTATTTTCTGTGATGTAATTTATGGTATGACCTTGCAAATTCTCAATATTATGGAAAAATCAACTAATTATGTGTTGTTGTCAATTATAAAAAACTCTATATTACTGGTTCTGGTAATAACGGGATCGATCCTTAAGAAATTTTCCATAAATACAATATTTATATATCTGGCAATATCTTCTTGCATTTCTGCAGTTATTGCTTTGATGAATATTCATCATATTCTCAAGCAGATTGGAAAATATGTAACAGAGAAAATAATTTTTTCATTTTCAATTATGAAAAACATCTTGAAATTTGGGTTACCAATGGTTCCCGGTACAATTGCTTTGATGATCCTGCGTGTTTCAGACAGGTATATGCTCACTTATCTCTCTCTAAATTCTCTTTATGATGTAGGGATATATGCCATTGGTTATCGAATTGGAATGATCATGACCTTTCTAACCTCAATAGTAAGTATGGTTTATTTGCCCTATGCCATGAAAATTGCCGACAAACCTGAAGCAAAAGAATCCTACAGGAATATTTTCTATTATTATGCAATATTTGGTGGAATACTTGGCTTCTTTATAATATTCTTTTCTTCTGAAATATTTCAGATATTCATAAATAAATCATATTTTGAAGCCGTGAAAATAGTTTTTTTCGGTGTGATTTCAAATTATTTACATGGATTGTTCAATATTGTTAATATAAATTTTTATGTTAAGAAGAGATCAGGGAATATCGCTCTCGCAGTGTTTCTAGGTGCAATTTTGAATGTAGTTTTGAATTTTATACTTATCCCTATATACGGTATTTATGGAGCAGGCGCGGCTTCAATACTGGCATTTTTCTTTATTTTTATATTTAATTTCTTCATGGCAGAAAAAATATATAATGTGGGCTATAAAATTGTTTATGTGATTCTTTCACTTGCTATTTTGCTTATTATTTCTTCATTCAATTTTATTTCTCCTATCAATTTGACCATCTCAATTTTCAAAATAAGTATTTTTATGGTAATTATTCTATTTTTGACTAGATATTTCTTTAGAAATAAACCATTGATTTTAGGATACTTTAAAAAGAAGTTAAGGATATCATGACATTCAAATTTAGTGAAAGGTATACTGAAATTATTTTTGGAAGTAAATTTAAGATAAGTTTACCGGAACATGCTTCTAAGATATTCATAATTGATAAAAATGTTTTTCACTTTCATACTGATTTTATTAAAGAACTGATTAATGATTCGCCAGCTTTTTATTTAGAAACAAATGAAAAGAATAAAAGTTTTAAAACCGTTTATGAGATCTATAGTTTTTTCCAAAAGAATAAAGTTAACCGTTCAACAATTATAGTTGGTATCGGTGGCGGTGTTACTACGGATTTAACCGCTTTTTGCGCCAGCACCTTTATGCGGGGATGTAAATTATGGCTTGTTCCCACAACCTTTCTTGCTATGATAGATGCTGCAATTGGAGGAAAAACAGCAGTAAACTTTAAAGGGATCAAGAATAATATAGGCACATTTTATCTAGCAGAAAAGGTGATAATTATAACGGATTTCCTGGACTCATTACTTGAGGAAGAGATGAATAACGGTTGGGCTGAGTGTATAAAGGTCGCATTAATTAAAGAAACTGATTTGTATGATAAATTGATTAAAGCAAAAAAAATAATTTCCAGAGAAATTATCGAAAAAGCAATTGAAATAAAACTCTCCTTATGTAAAGACGATATAGAAGACAGGGATAATAGACGATATTTAAACCTTGGGCACACTTTCGGGCATATAATTGAATCAATCTCTAATTTCGAAATATCCCATGGGTTAGCGATTTCTTTAGGTATCAGAGCTTCAGCATCTCTAAGCCTGAAAAACAACTATATTACAGATAAAATTAATCATCAGATACAAGATATTTTAGATCTGTATTCCTTTCCAAATTGTTTAGATCATCACTATAAAAATAGTCTTATGAAAAATGGAAAAAAGATTCTTCAACAGGATAAGAAATCAACTTATCAAAATAAGAAAATTAAGCACAATCTGATTTTATTTAAAGGGTTTCAGGAAGTATTTATAGAATCCTTTGAAAGCCAGGAAATTATCCAACACTTAAGTTACTTGATCTGTTAAGGTAAAATTAAATCCTTATTCTAAAAAATATCCTGAAACTGCAGAACTACACTTGGTGATTGCCAAGCATAAATAAAAATTATACAAAAGAAGGTTATACTTCTATCACTATCTTCAAAAAACTACATAGCTTGATTCATCGGAATGGAGTTTATCAGAGATTAGCTTTTGCGTTTGAAGATAAAAGTAAACAAAAGTAGATTTAGTGTTTAGGATGTATGTCTGAATTTTATTTATTAAAATAGGCTATCAAAAGAAATTTCTTATATAAGACTATTTAGAAACCGGAATTTAAAAAAATTATAATTTACTCCCCAGGGTGGAAAATCTTCTGTGCCATATTTAGCATCGCCAGTGACATTTAAGGCACAAATGTTACATAATATACCTCCATTTTTTTATCATTTAGATATTTATTCAAATATTTTTTAACTCTCTATCTTATTGTAAGGAAAGGATATAAGAGTATATAATTTATTTTTTTCTCATAAAGTTACTTCTTGGAACAATTATTGTTTATACAAGAGCAATACTAAAAATATGAGATGTTAGAATTATGAAAACTCTAATATCAGACGATACAAAAAAAATAACAATGGATCTGCAAAAAGCTTTAGTATGAGGAATAAATAATAGCTCCTAGAATAAGAGCAAATATCCTTAAAGGATTAGGGAAAAATAAATTAACTCGGATACTTACCTCTCTATTGCATTCTCCCGATTATAGAGGGTTTAAAGATTATCGAAACAATAAGATAATTTAGAGTGGAATTGAGGGGGAAGACTCTTGCTTTGTCCTAGTGAGAGGAAATATAAATGGGAAGAGAAGGAGATTTTTGAAAAAATGATTGGAGAAATTTGGATGAATGATTTAGAGAAATTAAAAGATGACTGGTTAAAAAAATTATCGTTTGATATTTTATTAACAAGAAATTGCAATTACCGATGCAAACATTGTCTTATGAATAATTTTAAAGGGGAGATGAGTTTGGTTTCCTTCAAAGAAACAATAGATCAACTATGCGAGATGGATGTTAATGAAATTAATCTCAGTGGAGGAGAAATTTTTTTACATCCTAATATTAAAGAAATTTTTAATTATCTTAAATTAAAGAACATTGAATTTGGTTTTGTTACAAATGGGTCAATGTTTAATGAGAATATTATTGAGTTAATTAAGCAATCTAATTGTCGTTTTAGTATTAGCTTAGATGGACCAGAAGAATTTCAAATAAATTTCAGAAATTATAAAGAAGCTTTTTCAAATGTAATTAATGCAGTGGAATTATGTACAAAGAATAAAGTAGAATTTGGTATTATATCATCT
This sequence comes from Candidatus Cloacimonadota bacterium, assembly GCA_030620155.1. Classification (GTDB taxonomy): domain Bacteria; phylum Cloacimonadota; class Cloacimonadia; order Cloacimonadales; family TCS61; genus JAUXFF01. The sequence continues at coordinate 23,961 of JAUXFF010000014.1, forward strand.
TATGTTAAAGAAAATCTGCAACATATTGATTGGCTAATTAATTTTTGTATAAAAAATAAAATAAAATATTATCGCCTCCAACCAGTTTTTGCTGAAGGGGCAGCAGTTAAACTAGAAGATAATAAAGAACTATTATCTGAAAAAGAATTAGATCATCTATATAAAAGACACGTTGAATTAAGTGGGCTTTATGTTGGCAGATTAATTCTTCGAGGATTAGGAAAATTTAAAAGTGAAATTATTCAACATTCTTGCAAATTTGGAGTAAATTTTGGATCATCTTGTCATAGCAATAGTCTTCCCTATCCTCACACTATTGGAATTACTCCCGAAGGAGATGTTTTTCCACTATACCCATATTTATTAAATTCGAATTGGAAAATAAATAATATAAAAAATGGTATATATAAGAGTTTAGACGAATATTATAATTCTGAGTCTCATATCAAATTATTAGATTTACACCGCACTGTTTTTGAGAATGAAATTGTAAAAAAAGATATTGTATATGTTGATTATGGTCGATTAATAATTGAAAGAATGAATCATAATTAAGGATTTTGGAATGAAAAAAAAGATTTTGTATAAAATATCTGATAATGTAGAATTAAAAGAGAGAAATAAAATTTTTCTCAATGGTTTTCATTTATTTACTTGTAATAATGATGCTCTTTTAGTTATTCAAAGTATTCAAAAAAAATCATTTGTTTCTATTGAAGAAATAAAAAAAAAAATATCTAATAGATGTGATATTAATAAAATTGATAATTTTGACGAATTTATTTTTCATGTCCTCGAGTATTTGCTTAGATGTAATGTTTTAGAGCATATTCACCCAACTGAAGAAGACAATAATGAATAGATTGAATAATATCACTATAAAAGTGATAAATAAAAAAAGGAGGTAACCTATGTTTACACCAATGTTTAATGTTGCTTCAAATCCAAGTGCAGTAAGTACTGTAAGAGATGGTATGGTATTTGACATCAGAGCTTCTGAGCATTTTCCAGCAAACACAAAAAAATGGGATCATGCTGCAGCAACCAAAGTAGTAGATTAATAGCAAAATTATAATGCTATTTTTTCGGATGGTATCCAGATTTTATCTCTCTGGATACCGTCTTTAAAAAATTGGAGAATAAATGAAGAATAATTATAAATCATATTTAATTGAAATGATTAAACCATCGAAATTGTTATTTGGGATATTAATATTGTTTATAA
>JAUXFF010000205.1 GCA_030620155.1 Candidatus Cloacimonadota bacterium
ATTCCCTGATCCACGAAACTTTAATAATTAATTCAACTTCATTTTCACACTTATATAAAAAAAATAAAGATTATTAAATTTTTTAAAATCCTGAAAGGATTTAATTTAAATAGCCGTGAGTGTAACTCACGGTTAATGAACTAATGAGTAAAAAAATACAACCCTGAATGGGTTGAACTAAAATAAATTCAGGAGAGATAGTTCGACACCTTCAGTGTCGTTATTCTTTTTGTTTTTTCATTCCTTTGTAACAATAGAGAAACCGGTTTTTGTAATTGTAATTTGTAATTTATTTGTAATTTGTAATTTGATATTTGGAATTTATCCGTCACAGCCGGACAAGTTTTGCCCCGTAAGGAACGCAGTGACTGTACGGAGGATATTTGGGTTTTGGAATTTCAGTTCTAAATTCGTAAACCCAAACCAGCAAATTTTTCCCCCTTTACTAAAGGGGGACTAAGGGGGTTTTTCTAAAGGTCATCCTCGTCATCAAGGTCGATATCCTCCTCTTCTTCCTCCTCTTTTCCCTGCATCCAGTCAGGGCAATAGAATAGATCTTCAGTTTCATCCCAACCATCAACATTTTTTAAACCATATCTATTCAGAATATCTTCTTCCCATAAGGAGAATCGAACCTTATCACCTACTACTTCATAAACTAAAACAGGTCTATGATATTGTCTCAAATTTTGATTTGCACTCCTGAGTTCAAAAAATTCTTTAATTCTGTCTTTGTTCCCTTCTGCTATCATCATAAGAAACTCCTTAACTCCTGATATTAGTTGACCTATTTAAGTCCTGGAATTTACTAGTTCACAAATGAAATGTAGTATGGAAATGTCAAATAAAATGAAAAAATCTCTTGTTATTCTATTATTATGTGTATTTTTTTATCCTCTGGTTTCATTTGAGCCAAAACCATCTAACTTTATCAATAATTATCAGTATGCGCTTTATATCTCCTGGATCAATAAAGGTAATTTCAAGACTGATACTCCGGCAAATTTTTCTGAACAAAAAGTCGAAAAATTATTTTATGATAAGAATAATAAGAAAATAAAAATTGAATATGACTGGAAAAACTGGAAAATTACAAATCAGCGTGAGAAATTAATTACTTCAAATTATTTAAGTTCAAATTATCCTGAAGCAGTGTTATACCTGGAAAGCCTGGTTTATCGTCTTAATGCAGCTGACAGCATTTTTCTATTCGATTTTATGAATTTTACAAAGATAAAGGTACAGTATACTGGTTTAGCAGATAATGAAGCTTTGAAGAGACTATGGAAAGATTTCAAGAATACTCGTGTTTCTTTGAAATGTACTGAACAACCAGTCTTTGATGAGGAAAATGATGAAACTATTTTTATACTTTTTTCAGAAGAAACTGAGATTAAAATAATTTTTCCTGAATTTATTGAACCTTTGAAATATCTGGGAAATAAAGAAGCAGCAGTTATACTTCCTGAAATATACATGAAAAAGTATCCAACACATCCGAAATTACCCGAAAAATATATTATGGAAAAACTTTCTCTAAAAGAATATATCAATAAAAACTGGGATAAAAAACAATCGCGTGAGCTTCTAAATAATAAAATAAAAAATGCTATGATTTTTTTACAAAATGAATTTCCTGAACATGATACGTATAAAGAAGATAACATATATTATTTAACAAATCAACCTTATGACCGATTTTACTGCAGTATTTACCTGGATGTCTTTCATAATCATGACGGAATCGAAATTTCACCTTATGAGAATTTTGAAATCAGGAATAAGAACCTGGTATTTTCGGATGGTGAGTCCATTGATCTATCCAATCTTTCTTCTACTGAAATTGAAAAGATTTCCCCCTTTCTTCCTCATCTTATTTATGAGCATCGTGCTGTTGGAACCAGACTACTGAATTTTTTACTGATTCACGATGATGTTCCTACAACCCTGGTTTTAAGAACTGATGAACGGGAATTATTCGAAATCGATTCCTATGCGGAGCTGCTTCTACTTCTTAGTAATTACTGGTCTGACAGGAATATCTATTTCAGTCTTACAGAAGTGAAAAAGATTAATAATTACATAGAATTCAAGGGTATCCTGGTAGCAGAAGATCCGGGTAAAGAAAAGCACGACATGGCTGAGATAAGATTCCATTTATCGAAAAATTATAATATTGACCTTATCATGATGGTTCTGCATGCAGAGATAAGTTCGAATATTCAATGAAGGAAATGAAATGAAAATTTTTGAAACACATGCTCATCTGGATTTCCCGGAGTATAATAAAGACAGGAAAGAAATTCTGGATAAATGCTTTAACGCAGGGATTGAATATATCATCAATATAGGAATTGATAGAGATACCTCTGAAAAAAGTATTAAACTTGCGGAGCAATACGAAAAAATCTATGCTGCTGCTGGTTGCCATCCACATAATGCCAAAAAATTTGATAGAAATGCAGTGATGCAACTGTCAAAACATCCTAAAGTAGTGGCAATAGGGGAGATAGGACTGGATTTCTATAGGAATCTCTCTCCACAGGATATACAGAAAGATGTATTCGAACAGCAAATATTAATAGCACTTGAAATGAACTTACCAATTATTGTTCATGACCGTGATGCTCATATGGAATGCTTTAATATCCTGGAAAAACATAATCCTTCGAAAGTAGTGTTCCACTGCTTTTCAGGTGATGAACTATTTGCTGAAAAAGTGATTGAAAAGGGATGGAATATATCTTTTACTGGAAATATTACATATAAAAAAAATACTTTGGAAAATGTGGTCAGACTGGTCCCTATTGATCACTTTTTTATCGAGACAGATTGTCCTTTCCTCTCACCTGTTCCTTTCAGGGGAAAGCGAAATTCACCATTGAATTTGAGATATATTATCGAAAAAATCGCTGATATAAAACGAATATCTCCCAAACATGTTGCTGAAGCTTCTTTTAATAATGCTGTTGAATTTTTCCTGAGTTGATTATCAAAGTTGAGCGAACCACTCTCTTCCCGAGCATATCCTACAGTATGCTTAGGAAGAGGGTGAAATTATTGTGAAACCTAAAATTTCGTTGAATTTTAGGTAATCTACTCAGATCAAGGTCGTTCAATGGAAGCAGAATATCGATACTATTTCCCGCCACGGACCTGTTAAATATCCAATGGCTGCTGGATTTCACCCTAATGAAATAAAGAAAGATTTCATCGGGCAAGCAGGTTAAAAAGCCAGTGGTTAATAAACACATCACACTAAACCATAACCGTTTCAATGGGTACCTTTCTTTTTTTCTTTCTCCTACCACCAGCTAAAGCAGGTGGTTAATGCGATGATTCTCAACAAGAAATTCACTTGAAATCAATCCAAGTTATTCTTATTAACCACCAGTTTCAACTGGTGGTACACAAACACACCACACTAAACCATAACC
>JAUXFF010000016.1 GCA_030620155.1 Candidatus Cloacimonadota bacterium
CCCCAATCCCGAAATTTAAAACCGGATATTTGGAAATTGAATAATCGGTCCAGAAATTTATCAGAAGTAATGTATATCTAAAACCAATAGTAGCTCGAAAATCATTTTCTCCCTCGACTTCAAATTTAACCTTAACTTGTTCATATTCCTCGGTTTCTATATCATATACATAAGTTTTGTACTCAGCTTTTAATTTAGTATTTTCATATCCTAAACCACCGTACAAGGTCCACATCATGAATTTTTTACTTATTTGAGCATTCACTGCAAAATCCGTTAATTCCAAAACATCTGTTATTTTCGCATATTGATACACTCCCTGTACAGCTATATCTATGGGGAAAATTCCCGGTAAATACTGATCAATACTGTGTTTTAATCCTACTCCCCAGAAACCTACTTCTCCGGTATCTTTACTAAATTCATAAGTAGGGAATATTCTCAACATAATTTCATTTCCATAAGGAAGTCCCATATTGAATTGAGGAATAAAAAGGGGTACAGAGTTTAATCTTCCTCCGTTAGGTAGACTTTTAGGAATTAAATTATCAAAATTCACCTTTCCATCAAGATCAGGATTTAAATCAAAATCTTCTCCATCTCCTCCCAATGCCGTTGCAGTTTCGATCTCCTCGGGTAAATAAAGATAAATGGTCTCTCCTGAAAAAGGGTCTTCAACGTATAAATCCGGTCTCGTAGCCATGAATGTTTTATCTTCTTTCGGTACAAAAGCAAGCATTCCATAGAAACTAACACTAAAACGAAAAGGTTTAAGAATCTTCGCAGTATTGTATAATCCGGTATTAAAATTTGTACCAAAAGCAGTTACTAAAGGTTTTATAAAACCTATCCCATTTTCCTCCCCGTATTGTCTGATTTTTTTCTCCAACTTTCCCGTTTCCGAATATAAAAAAGATGTTAAAATTATTATCAAAACTAAAACAACATAAAATCTTTTCATAATGACACCTCCTTTTTTTATATATATTTTTCTATAAAAATTTCTGTCAACAAAAACAAATTACTTTACAAAAAGAATTATCATAAAGATTTGTATTTAAGTATATTTAAAGAGGGATTTTATGTTAAAGGGCAAAAAAATATTACTCGGGATTACCGGAGGAATTGCTGCTTACAAAGCAGTAGATCTTGCAGGTAAATTAACCAAACAGGGAGCTGTTGTAAAAACAGTTATGACTAAAAATGCCTGTGGATTTGTCTCTCCTTTAACATTTAAATCCATCACTCATCAACCTGTTATTACAAAGTTTTTTGACCCTGAAGCTGAAATTGAACATATTTCTCTGGCAGACTGGGCAGACATAATCGTCATCGCTCCAGCAACTGCAAATATAATAGGTAAAGTTGCTTCCGGTATTGCAGATGACCTGCTTTCCACAACTATAATGGCAGCGAAAGCCCCGGTTCTTTTTGTGCCTTCTATGAATGTTCACATGTATGAAAATCCTATAGTACAGGAAAATATTTCCAAACTTTCCAAACTTGGATATTTCTTTATGGAGCCTGAAACCGGTCAACTTGCATGTGGTTATGAAGGAATGGGAAGATTCCCAAAAACAGACGAAATTCTGTATTACATCAAATCTTATCTAAATTATAAAAAAGATTTGAAGAATAAATCGATTCTTATTACAACCGGCTCATGCAGAGAAAAAATTGATCCTATGAGATTTATCTCAAATTATTCTACAGGAAAAATGGGATTGTCATTAGCCAGGGCAGCTTTTATTCGTGGAGCAAATGTAAAAATGATCTATGGAATTGTTTCGGAACAGATACCGGAATACCTGGAAACTATAACAACTTCGAACGCAGAAGAAATGTACAAAGCAACAATCAAAGAATTCTCTAATAATCAAGTAATCATAATGACAGCTGCTGTTGCTGACTACACTCCGGCGAAGCCTTCCAAACTGAAAATTAAAAAAACTGAGGATATGGTTCTGAAATTAAAAAGAACAAAAGATATCCTTTTTGAATTAGGAAAAAGAAAATCCAAAGACCAGGTTTTAGTAGGTTTTGCTGCAGAATCTGAAAAAATAGTTGAAAATGCTAGAAAAAAACTAAAGAAAAAAAATCTTGATTTTATTGCTGCAAACAACCTTGAAGTAGCAGGAAAAGAGGAGACTGAAATTGTCTTCATAGGAAAAGAACTGGAAGAAAAAATAACAGGTGATAAGTTCTTTGTCGCCCATAGAATTTTAGATTTAATATTAAATAAATAAAAAACCTTCGTGTCTTTGCGACTTATAGGTAAAAAATGAAAAATAAAGCAATAATAATAACCGGTGCTAATGGTAATGTGGGCTCATACTTTGCCCTTAAATTTTTAAAACTGGGTGAAAAATTAATTTTACTCATCCATAAAAACCAGCATAGATTACAATATCTGATAAAGGAATATCCGGATCAGATAGCTCTGGTAAAGGCTGATATAAGTAACTACACAACTCTCGGAAAAAATCTTAATTCAACTATTAAAACCTCAAACTGGATTCCTAAAGCATTAGTTCATACTGTTTCAATACGCAACTCGGATTTTCAACCCCTGGTAAAATCGGATATAAACTTATGTAAAAAAATCATAGATGTAAATCTGAATGGTACTTTTAACATATTAAAAATCGTAATTCCCTATTTCAAAAAGGAAAAATATGGAAAAATCATCCTGTTTGGATCAAATGTTACCAGGATCGGCTTACCGAGAGGTTCTGCTTATGCAGCTTCAAAAGCGGCTCTTGCCAATATTTCCAGAAGTCTTGCTTATGAAGAAGCAGCAAGTAATATTATAATAAACACAATCTCACCTGGTCCCATACGAATAGATGAGAGCCATTTTTCTGAAAGTTATAGAGAATTTAGAGAAAAATATTATAAGGAAAAAATTAAAGAAATACCTCTTAAAAGATGTGCTTCTTTTGAAGATATATTCGGCGTGTGTAAGTTTTTGATTTCAGAAGAAAATTCCTATATTACCGGTGAAGAATTTTTCATTACCGGCGGGAAACTATAAGAATATTACAAGTCTCAGGATATAAATAATGAAAAAAATTTATTTAGGAATAATTCTATTTCTAATTACATCTTTTCTACTTGCTGAAGAAGATATTGAAAATGATAGACAATTGGCTGGATCTCCGATTTTTTCTTATGCAAAAGAAACAGGTTTTACTTATGGTGGAATGCTATTATATAGATTCCGTCCGGAGAATATGAATATTAATGTTCCCAAGAATTCACTTAAACTCCAAGCGGCTTACACACAAAAAAAACAATTTCAAACTCTCTTTGAACCTGAATTTCGTTTTCAAAATGGATTATATAGACTTTATTCAAATATTAAATATCAAAATTGGCCATCTTCATTCTATGGTATTGGTAATGATTCTGATGAAGGAAAATATGAAAAATATACCGCTGAATCCTTAAGTATTGAAGTGGATATTTCAAAGAGAATTAGGAATAATTGGTTTTTAGGTTTTATTTATGAATTTAAATATTTTAATATGACAAAATCTGAAATCGATGGTGTTCTGCAATCCGAAGAGATTCCGGGAAGTGGCAATTATACAATTTCAGGGATTGGTTTCTCGATTACAAGAGATTCAAGGAACAATGTTTTTTTCCCTTTAGCAGGGAAATATTTCAAATTCCACATAAAGTGCTTTGATTCCTCTTTTGGAAGTGATTATAATTTTATTGAGTATGAACTTGATTCAAGAACATATATAAATATTTCAGGAGTACATGTTCTGGCATTTCAAAACATTCTATGCTTCATTGATAAAAATCCTCCTTTTGACAGTATGGCTCATTTAGGTGATGAAATACGTGCTTTTGAACCAGATCTGTTCATTGATAAACATATGTTTATAACACGTGTAGAATATCGATTTTTCCCATGGAAATCAAATTTCTTAAATAGGTTAGGGTTTGCGGAATTCCTGGAAATAGGACAGGTTGCTCATGAATTAAAAGATTTCGGGATCTCGGAACTGAAATTTTGTTATGGCTGTGGTTTAAGGTTTTCTTTATTCCAGCATGACAGGTTGAACCTTCGAGTTGATATTGGATTTTGGAAGGATCTAAATAGTTTAACCTTTAATATTGGTGAAGCGTTTTGATATTGAAGGAAAGTTTGTGAAAAAATATTTTTTTGCTCTTTTATTATTAATTTATTTTAATCTATTTGCATTTCAAACTGGTGAAAAACTCACTTTTGTAGTTAAATACGGCGCTATTAGCGCTGCAAAAGCAACCCTGGAAATAAATGAAATAACTTATAAGGATACAATCCCATGCTATCAGATTATCTCAACTTCAAGAACGAATTCCTTTTTTGATAAAATATTTAAAGTCAGAGATAAAATTGAATCAACTGTGGATAAAGATAAATTTGTATCTTATAAATTTGAAAAAAACTTGAAAGAAGGATCTTATAGACAACTTAGGATCCATATGTATTATCCTGAGCAGAATATAAGTTTCTATCTTAAATACTCCAGGGAAAAAAAACAATTCAAAGAAAAAAGAATGGAAATCCCTGACAACACTCAGGATATTTTAAGTGCTTTATACTGGGTAAGGAAGCAATCCTTTTCCGTTGGAGACAGCTTATTCATAAATGTTACTGTTGACGGTCGAAATGCTGTAACCAAAGTCATAGTCCATCGTATTGAAACTATTAAAACCATTTTCGGAAAAAAGGAATGCTTGGTAATTGAACCGGTTCTGCATGGTGAAGCTATCTTCAAACAAACCGGCAAAATAAAGATCTGGCTTACAAATGATGAATATAAAATTCCAGTGAAATTAAAAAGTAAAATCATTTTCGGTAGCTTCAAAGCATATTTAAGAGAAGCTGAAAATGTACCCTATAAAAAGATCAAAGACTGAAAAACAGAGACTCTGATACTGTGAGACTGTGAGACTGTGAGACTGTGAGACTGTGAGACTGGGAGACTGGGAGACTGTGTGACTGTGTGACTGTGTGACTGTGTGACTGTGTGACTGTGTGACTGTGTGACTGTGTGACTGGGAGACTGGGAGACTGTGAGACTGTGAGACTGTGAGACTGTGAGGCTGTGAGTTGGATAAACTATTAAATATTTGACAATTTTATTTTTTTGAAACTTTTGTCTTATAAGTTATTTTTCATTCTTTTTGCATCTTCTTTAAAATCATTTTCTCGACACTGGGGGAATTATGAAGAAATTGTTATTTTTTATTATTCTTCTGTTTTTGTCATTTATACTTATTTATGCTGACACATTCCATGGTTACGTATTTGATATAAGCAGCAGTTTACCAATTGAGGGAGCCACGGTAATTGTTGGGAATTATCAGCTACCCCCATTAGGAACAATTTATACCGGTCAAACTGATAATAATGGTTACTATGAGGTTACAGGTATTCCACCCGAGAATAATTATACAATCCTCATTATAGAAATGGAATATAATTCAGAATGTGCTTATTTTCAAGAACCTCCGGACAGCATAGATTTTTATCTATACAAACCGGATTCGGGATATTTAGTTCACACTATTAATGAAGGATTGAGACATTATGAATTTAATGATACTTACTGTTACAGGATGGATGGTTCGATAGAGGATGAACACCAGGATCTTATTTTCCCTGATCTTGATGCAGAAAACGATACTATTGATGCCTTTTACGATGTAATTAATCTAGCTACTGATTCTACCGATGTAGATTCTCTAATCTGGCAAAAACTTTCTATTTTATGGGATTGGCTGGGTGATAACGCCTTTTTTAATTCATTGGACTCTTTATGGATCGAAGCCAGTAATTTCATGACGCAAAATGGAGAAGCCTGGCCTTCTATTACACGTATTGCTCAAACTTATTTCATTTATGGCGTCATACCCTGGGGTACCTGTTTCAGTAAATCTCAGACCTTATCAATACTATTATCCGGATGCGGTATACCTGTTGAAAGAATTGCCATTGAGGGGTTAAGGGCTACTTTTGTTTTCAGTCATCATTATATAGTATGTATCTATATGGCAGACAGGTGGCTCTATCTAGAACCAGCAAGTGTTCACTCTCCCCTCCCTGAATTTGAAAATTTTTCATCCATACCGTCTGATTATGGGAATTATGATGTTTCACACCCCTACGAATTTTTACCACTCCCAGGTTCAGAAATTTCTCAAGTTCCTGAAACTATTAAGCGTGCTCCGCTGTATAGGGAAATCTTTATATCCGCTCCCCCAACTAATACCCATACTATGGAATCAACTATAAATATTCACGGATTTTCACTTGATTCAAGTATTTCTGAAGTTTTAATTAATGGAAACACTTATCCTGTAGTAGATGGTTTATTCCAGGTCACTGTTGATTTAACTAATGGTTTAAATCATATATTTGCAGAAGTCAATACACGAGAATCTGTTAGGGATTCGATCGCAGTTTACAAATATGACAATTATACTGTGGATGGATTTGCTTATTTACCTGATCAAATAGATCATAGTGGTATCATGGTTACATTTTACAGGACCGATCCTTTTCCTCTTTATAGAAATGCTTATACAGATTCCAATGGTTATTATTCAATGAATGTGTATAGCGGAATTTATGAAGTTACATATTCAAAAGAGAATTATTTTGATTATATGTTTGTAGATGTTAATATCTTTGCTGATACAACTTTAGCTGAAGTTACTTTATTTGAACCCACAACCTTATTAATTGTACCTACTATGTTTAATACAATCCAACTTGCCATCGACCAGGCTACTGATAACGACACAGTACTTGTGGAACCCGGAACATATTTTGAAAATATTACTATATCTAAAAAAAATATAATTGTCGGATCAAATTATTTTATGACACAAGATACAACGTTCATCAGCCAGACTATTATTAATGGTGATAGTGATGGTTATGTCGTAAAATTCTGCGACAGTGTCGATTCAACGACTGTCTTTACCGGTTTTACTGTCACAAATGGAAGTAATTCGGGTTTATTTTTCAGTTCTGCTGATAATCCGATAGTCTCCAATATTATTGTGAAACAGAATACAGCTTATAGAGGTGGGGGAATCAATATTTCCTCTTCAGATCCAATTCTATCCAATATAAAAATTTATGATAATCATTCTACCCGTGAAGGAGGTGGACTTTATTTGTCTTATTCAAATCCAAAACTTGAAAATATTGAAATTTGTAATAACCAATCAGATTTTAGAGGAGGTGGAATATCATGTTTATATTCCAGCGTTATATTTGATACTATTTTATTAGAAAACAATTTTTCTGTTAGCTTTGGAGTTAGTTTATATACCTATGACTCTGATTTATTTTTAAAAAATTGTGTAATTAAAAATAACATTTCTCAGAGTTGTATATTATATCTTTGCGGTATTGTCTGTTTTGAAAATTTAATTATGGTAAATAATAATTCAGGAAATTCTACTTTATGGGGATGTCAAAGTTCTGATATCACAGTAAAAAATGCAATCATTTCAAATAATATGGCACCTACAGCCATGTACTTTTTCTATTGTGGTGATTCTAATATTGATATAATAAATGCTGATATATATGAAAATATTTCAAATTCAACTATATTTAACGTGTTAGGTTCTGAGTTAAGTATTAAGAATTCAATAATTTCCAATAACCAATCTCCAACTAACTTAATTGCTAACTGGTCGGGAGGTAGTTCTTCGTTGATGAATAATAATTTTTATAATAACAGTTGTGGACCGGATATGTTTTACGATTGCAGTGATTCGTTATGTATAAATACAGGTGTTAATATAAATGGAGATTCATGTGACGTTTTTTATAATATCCAGTTAGATCCCTTGTATGATAATCCATCAGCCGGAAATTATTATTTAACAGAAAATTCACCCTGTATTAATGCAGGAACAATAGATACTTCAGGAATAAATCTACCTGATTACGATCTTTATGGAAATCCAAGAATAATAGATGGAATCGTTGATATGGGTGCTTATGAATATCAAGGTTCGCTATTGTCTGAACCTGCTGATATAACAGTTACTCACGATGGGTTAAATCTTACTATTACCTGGGAAGAGGTTACGGGAGCTACTTCATATACACTTTACAGTTGCACAAACCCTTATGCTATTTTTCCTAATCAATGGACCATAATAGAATCAGGAATTGAATCGACATCGGCAGTGTTACCTCTTTCCGGAAATAGGATTTTCTATAGGGTTACAGCTAATAATTAATATTTTCCAAGACAGGAAAAAATCTAATACTGAAAATTACAAATAAATTACAAAACCCAAATATCAAATCACAAAAAAATCCCAAATTACAAATATCCCCATACAGTCACTGCGTTCCTTACGGGGCAGGCAAATAACAAATAAATTACAAATTTCAAATATCAAATTACAAATAAATTCCAAAACCAAAATATCAAATTACAAAAAATCAGTGAGAATCTGTATGATCCGTGTTTTCCGTGTTCTATAAATTCCAAATATCAAATTACAAATAACAAATAAATTACAAATTACAAATTCCAATAACCGAAACCAATCTTCTCTTCTCACTAAAAAAATACACTGCACAAAATTGAAAAACACTTAACCAAATTATAAAAACCTGTGAACATCCGTTCTATCCGTTTACCCCGTGAAATCCTGCAAAGCAGGAACAGCGAAGCTGTATTTAACGGGGTGTCATCCATATTCTATCTGTGTTCTATAAATTACAAATTACAATTCCAAAAATCGGTTTTCCTATTGTTACAAAGTTTCTTCCGAATTCAACCACAAAAGTAAGAAATCCGTGAGAATCCGTTCTATCCGTTTACCCCGTGAAATCCTGCAAAGCAGGAACAGCGAAGCTGTATTTAACGGGGTGTCATCCATGTTCTATCTGTGTTCTATAAATTACAAATTCCAATTCCAAAAATCGGTTTTCCTATTGTTACAAAGTTTCTTCCGGATTCAACCACAAAAGTAAGAAATCCGTGAGAATCCGTCTAATCCGCGTCATCCGTGTTCTATCCGTGTTCTATTTATTCATCCTTTTCAAGATCGACTTCTTCTTTTCTCCATCTTTTTATGACATTTTCAAAATCAACATCTTTCCATTCGTTCTGCCATTCCTGATAGAATTTAACGCTTCGCGATTTTGGTTCGGGTACAGGTATACCTATCTTGGCGATACAAGGAAGAATTACTGCATCACCTGTAATCATAAATTCACCGGGTGTAAGATTCGGGAGAAAATCTGCAATGCTGCTGGACACATCAGACAGTAAATTTTTGATATATAATTGATCATCAATATTTGTAAGTCGAAGTGCTATAAAATTATTACATAATGCAAAAATAGTTTCTGAGACTTCAGATGGTCTCTGGCTTACAACCACTAAACTTAAGCCATATTTTCTACCCTCTTTAATGAGTTTTTCAAGAGATTTTTTAGAAGCCTTATAGCGTTCTTCTTCGCTTCTGGGGGCATAATTATGTGCTTCTTCACAAACGATTAGGACAGGTACATCATTTAATAATTCTCTATAATGTTTTAACTTAGATACGTGAAAACAGAAATCAAAAACCAATCTGGAGATCAAACTGACCGTAATTGTTAAAACTTCGAAAGGTATGCCGCTTAAATCAACAATAGTTATATTTGAATTATTATTATATCCCAGAAATTGTTTCATGATTTTTATGAAATCTTTCGATTGATATGGTTCTGCCTTGTCAGAAGGATTAAACAGAAACTTTAATCTCTTATCTTTGATCTTTGTTTCTAAATTCATAAGGAATTTATCAAATTCGCCATAAAATGGACCTTCTACAGCTTTATTAGAAGGATTATCAGATGTATGAGTAAATGCATAAATTTTATCAAAATATATTTTATTCCTATCTAAAACTAAGCTTCCGTCTTCAAGTTTGGGTTTGCTTTCCCACTCAAGTTTGCCAATTACTTCATTGTTCAAATTTTCAAGATAATTTTGAACCTCTCTTACATCAAAATAAATCGGAGTATCGTAAGTAACATCTCTAGCCGTAGGATTATGTCTTTCTTTATTTAATATTACTGCATTTCTAAACTGTGATTTCTGATTATGCACATTAGCGTCTTTGCTTTCTATGAACATTGTTTCAAGTTCATCAGCATTCATTAACCAATAAGGAAGAATTAAATTTGTATCATCTAAAATATTAGCTTCAAAATATTGATCATCTTCCAGAACAAAAGCTGCGGCATATTCCGAATGAAGATCAAAAATAATAACATGAGTATTATTCTGATTCTCTTTATTCAGGTTTTTCCCATTTTCAATACCCAAAACCTGCTGCAATATCTTGGCAACAATACAAGATTTTCCTGAACCGGTTGATCCTACAATAGCAACGTGTTTACTGAAAAAATTATTCCCATCGATCCTTAATTCAATATCAGTATTTTGTGAAAGTTTTCCCATAGGAAAATTATATTGGGAACTCGCAGAAAACATTGCATCAAGTGTTTCATCTCCAATTAAATACACTTTCTCCAAAGGTGAAGGTAAAGAAATATTACCCCGATCAAATACGCTTTCTTCGTTAAGGGAGCCAATTGGATTTGTGTTTATGTGAAATTTTATTTCTTCATTCCCATCCGCATCTTTACCAAAGATTGTATCAACTTTTTGAATATTGACAATTATAAAAACACCTGCATCTACTTCGATCTTTAAGTATTTCCCAATTTGAAGTTCTTTCTGGTAGGTTTTAAATTTTTTATAAGATGATACTTCAACGGTTATATTTCTCGGTGAACTTACTATCACAAAACCTATTTCCGGTTCATAACCAACTTTATCCATATACCCTCCAAATAATTATAATTATGAATTAATAATTAACTTTCTTCAACTTCACAGAATATTTTTTTAAGCTTATTCAACATGTCTTTATAATGAGTTCCCTGCCAGTATATTTTACCACATTTTCGGCAAAGTTTAAATTTTGAATGCCTTTCCCAAACAAATTCCGGAACAAAATCTTGTATTTTATTCTTTGAAATATCATAAAGTATTCTATTACAAATCAAACAACGAGTAAATATCTTATCATTATTTAATTGAAGCAAATCTTTGATCTCCTCCAATTGATCAAGATGTTTATCCGAAACTATCAACCTTCTTGAAAATCTCCTTTTAAAATCAGCGTCCTTTTTAGAACGAGTTAAAATAATCCGACTGTCCTTCAAAGCTAATCTTACCATATTATGATAACTGATACTTTTATAGATCACTGTGTCATAACCCAATAATCGAAGCCATTTTGCTAAACGACCTAAATTTTCTGTAAGCAAAAATCTGGGTTTGAGAGATTCCATTAATCAAACTTACCAACCCTGAAAAAGGTTTCTACCTCAGGAATTTTTGATCTTTTTGCTTCTTCTAAAGAACCTGTAAAAAGAACTCTCCCATTATCCATGAATATCAATCTATCTGCTATTCTATGAATACTGGCAAGTTCGTGGGAAACTATGATAATTGTCATTTTAAAAAGACTTTTTAATTTTAAAATAAGCTCATCCAGGGAAGCACTGGTTAAGGGGTCCAATCCTGCAGATGGCTCATCACAAACTAATATTTCCGGATCAAGGACAATAGCCCTTGCTAAAGCAGCTCTTTTTTTCATGCCCCCTGATAATTCAGAAGGATTTAATTCAAGGGCATCACCCAAATTAACTAAATTTAATTTCACTTTTATTATTTTATCGATTATACTCAATGGTAAATTTGTGTGTTGTTCTAATGGTATGGAAATATTGTCGAATAAATTCATGGAGTTTATTAAAGCTCCATTCTGAAATAGCATCCCAATCCTTTTGAGAACTTGTTCATATTCCACTTCATCCATATCTGTAATCTCTTCACCGAAGATTCTAACAGAACCGGAATAGGGCTGGTAAAGCTTAAAAATATTTTTTATTAAAGTAGTTTTTCCACACCCACTACCACCCACAATAACTGTAACTTGTTCAGGATAAATATCGATGGAGATATCTTCTAAAATCGTATCTTCCCCATATTTAGCCACAAGATCTTTTACTTCTACTATTGGTTTTTTCATAATATTTATTCTAAAAATAAAAAATTATACTATTTATAGCATCTAAAACTATGACCCAGAAAATCGATGCAACCACAGACATAGTTGTAACTTTACCAACACCTTCAGCACCACCTTTTACACTAAATCCATAATAGCAGCCAATAATTACAATAACCCAGGCAAAGAAAACACTTTTTAACAAACCCACAATCACATCTTTAAAAGTTAAAATATTTATTGCTTCGTTAATAAAAGAAATTGCACTTAGATCCAAATAAGTAATTCCAATTATCAGACCACCTGCAATCCCGATCAAAGTTGACATTGTTACCAGAAGTGGCATACATATCGTTATGGCGAGAAATTTGGGAACCACAATATAACGAATCGGGTCCAAGGCCATCATTCTAATAGCATCTATCTCTTCTGTTACTTTCATGGTCGCGATTTCGGAAGCTATAGCTGATCCACTTCTACCAGCAACTATTATAGCTGTCATCATAGGACCCATTTCCCTGACCATGGAAATTGCGATAAGATCTGCAACAAATATATTTGCTCCGAATTGCCTGAGTTGTGCAGCAGACTGTAATGCGAGGATTAAACCCAATATAAAAGAAAGTAAACCAATAATCCAAAGTGCATCCACACCGATCAAAATACTTTGATTAATCACGGAGCCTTTACGCATTCCCTTTTTTTTAAAAATACAAACAAAAGACCAAAAAAATATGTCTGCTGTAAGATAAAAACCCCGAATTATTGATTCTCTCCAACGAAATAAAGAATCACCTATTCTTGTAAAAAAATTCAAACCTTCTTTAGGAACAACAGGAGTTATATTCATAGACGAAAACATTTTTATTGTTGTATCGACACTTTCTGAAGCATTAAGAAGGTGAGGAGTATGTTCCCTGAATAAAATCATGAGTTCATCTAAAAAAGCAACACCGGCACTATCAATATTCGAGACTTTGGTTAGATCAAGAAATTTGATTTCCTTATCTTTGAATTCTTCAATTTTATGCAGCAATTCTGAAACATTAAATCTGGTTAAATTACCATCGAAAAAGAGAGTTTTATTTTCTAAATACATTTTTTTTAACGTAAGAAATAGGTTATTCTTAAAAATAGAGTATGCTTTTCAACAATGTATTCATCACCGATTTCAGGTTTTTTATTTTCAAGTTTTAATTTATAATCAATAGATATATATTTGAACAATCTTAAATTTATCGAATTTTCCCACTCCATCACAGTTGTTTCATCTTTGTTAAACGGGAAAAGGAAATCAGCATTAGTTGAATAAGTCAAACCGAAGGGAAGCTGGAAGTTGCCGACAACTGAAACTTCCGTACCGGTTTTATCTGTTGATTCCTGTTCCTTATATGTCCTATGTTCAACATCATCCAAAGTATCGGTATATGTCTCTGCTAACTCGTAAACATTGTTATTAAAATCCTGTCTTAATCCAAATCCTGCTCTTAAGCTTAGATTAGCCCTGGAATGATTAAGTATCCTGTAGTTAATCCCGATACCTTCTTTTAAAATAATAGGAAATAAAGAAGATTTAATTTCAACTTCATCATCAAATTTCTCTTCCTCGACAATATCCCCGCTTTTATCAATCTTCGTATAATAAAAATCTTTAGTATCGTATGAATTTTCATTAAAGAAATGAGAGTTAGCATCAAATCGACCGTAAAAGCCGATATTCTTCAGAAAATAATAAATAAGAGTGTTCTTGAAATCAATTTCATCAGAGGAAATCCTAAAATCAGTATCCGTACCTTTAGTAGTTCCAACCTCTATTAGATTTTTCATTGTATAATGAAATGGATCATAATCATAGATAAGTCGATTATCAAGCTGAGTATTCAGTGTTATTGTCGTCTCCGGATTATCTTTATCAAATTCGTTGTCACTATTGAAATTTACATTAGCATGAATTGCACTGGAAAATTTCAATTTCGCTAATAATGCTTCCAGAGAAATTTTCTCTAAAATTCCTGAACCAATCATATTTGTTGGGTTCCCTTCTTCATCGGTATCAACGACAATTGTAAGCTTTTGAACCTTATTTATTTCAACGAAAACTGTTGTAAAATCCCGGTAAGTATTAAAAGGCTCATTATTAATAGTAACTTTATAAAGTCCTGGTTTAAGAACCCAGATTTTTTCAAGTTCACCTATTTCTTCATCTGCAGGGAATGCAAAACCATAACTTTCACCATTTTCAGCATCGAACAATTCATATTGTACATTTGCAAAATTTCTCTTTTCGTCTATAATATCAACGAGTAAACAACCCCAGTCTGGTTCGACAATTTTTTTATATCTTGGTACAATTTCTATGTTGGTTTTTTTCATCATCTGGTCTTCATTCCCGGAACCATAACGAATACTGTAAGTTCCCTTCATAAGTGGGACCGGCACACCTATTTTCCCGGATATTTCATATCCGTATTTATCAAGAATTTTATAATATGGTTCGTTATCTGATCTTGTGATTGCAGGAAGCAGAAGCAATCCTTTCCCTTCAGAAATTATTTCTTCATCCGGAATTTCAATCAGCGTTGAATCAAAACCTTCTTCATATGTATAAAGATATTCTTCATAAATCGGTTTTTCACTGAAATGATTTATTATTTTTATGATAAATTTATCACATTCTCCCAAGATCATTTCATTAACAGTCTGGACAAAGGTTTCAATTTCTTCATCAGGTAAAACTTTCTCTATATTAACGGAATATCTGACAATACTGGCTTCTTCCACATCTTTACTAAGATAGAAATCAATATTCAACCTAGCTAATCTCAATAATTCAGTTTCATAAAGTTCAATATTATTTAAAGAAGTAGTGACAACATAATCGGGTTCTTCAAAGAAATCCTGTTGAACATGTTTAAAAATGTTATATCTACTAAGTCTCTTAGTAATAAGAGTAGGGATTATTTCAGAAAGTTTTACTCCCCATATATCATTGTCGGAATAGGTTATTCTAGGACCGAAGTGTCTAAGAACAATCTGGCGCTTATTATAAGTTTGAGGGATATGAGTAGTGAGAACCATAACAGAGTAATCAAAGGGTTCTTCTAATTTCAGATTCTCCATTTCGGTGTGCTCATAATATTCAAGTATATAATAATTTCTGGAAACTATCTCACCGGCACTGCATCCTGATAAAATAATTATAACTATTCCCAGCATGAAAAATAATACAAAATATTTCATAATGCACCTCGCTATTTCTTTTTTGAACGGATAAGTATTGATGGTTCTTCGCTTATTTGTCGAGAAAACTCATTCAGATAATCAATTGTTTCTCTAAGAGTTTCAATTGTCTGAATGATATCCTGACGTGTTTTTAAGTGTGTTTGATCGATATGAGCAAAGGTATCGTTAACCTTATTAATGGCTTTATTCAGGTCAGTAATCAATTGGGTTATGTCTGCAGAAGCTAAATCCCGGGAGACTTTTTCGGAATTATCCATTATATTAGCAAATTGTTCTGATTGAATTATCCGGTTCAGTTTTTCAACTGCCTGGCTACTTTCTTTTGTAAGTTGGGCAAGATTAACTACAATACTATCCATACTTATCATTATATTATTGAACGGTCCTCTATTGACAGATAAAATGCTGTCAACACTGGTTAATATCTCGCTTATTTTTTCTTGATTATTTCTATCTGTTATTTTAGTAAGGTTATCAAGAACTTGTTCTAACTTTTCAGTTATTATTTCCGCTTTCCCAGAAATGCTCTCAAAAATTGAGGTGCCGGGTCTAATATTTGAACCCGGTTCCAATAATTCAGCTTCATTTGAACCACCAGACAACTCAACTTGTAAGAGCCCGGTTATACCTACGGGGATCAATGAAGCTATCACATCTTCTTTAACCGGTGTTCCAGCTCTTATACTGATTTTTACTATCACATTGCGGATATCTTCTTTATCAATAGTGATATCATCAATCCTTCCAATATTTATGCCGTGATACTTAACCGAACCTCCTACTTGCAAACCACTCACTGAAATATCTTTATAGATTATCTGATAATAATCTCTTTTCTCCATTAATTTATTGCCAGCAACCATAATAATAAATATGAGCATTATAAGGGAGATAAAAGTAATAAAAACACCTAATCTGAATTTTTGGGTTTTACTAACCATCAACGACTCCTTAATTAATGTTTGTCTGCAAAACAACACCTGCCTTTTAATCGCCTCTGGTGATAAGGCATGGTCTGGCAGTGAATTCCCATAATTTATAACTTGGTTAATTGCAATAAGTTATAAAATAGATAATCGGGCAGGAAAAGTCAAATAAAAAAATAATATCACACTCTAAAGTTGCTCGATATACCAATTTTATGGACAAACACTAATTATCTTTTTACTTTTTTTAAAAAAAAATTAGTGTCAAGAAAAAGATAGTAATGAATAAAAGTTAGAATAAAATTTCTATCCAAATGCTTAATCTGAATGTTTTGATCTTTTGATTATTTTTCCTATTATGATTCCAGTTATAACTACTACTTAAACCTGCTTTTATGTTTTGACTGAATTTATAAGACGCTCCCGGAGTGATAGTATATTTCAATAAATCTCTTTCCACCACAGGTTCACCTGAACCCCTTTTTGTATTATATACTTTCTCATAATTGAGGTCTATATCTGCAGTCATTTCATTCTTTATTATAAATCTTTTTTTAAAAAAAGGTAGTTTTATCCCCTTTTCAGCAGAGAAAGTCCAGGATATATCAGCATTTACTGACTGTTTGGTTTCTTTATTTATGGAATTAAAATCACCATTGTCAGTAACACTTTCGGATTTATAATAATTCAGGGATAAACTGCTGGTTACATTATGTATCCAGTTTCCATTCCATGAAATTAAAGGCTGCATAGATATCGTTGTTTTCAGTGTTTTGGGGCTATCCCAATCTATCACACCTTGTTGTATTTCAGTCATAACATAACTTGAAGATAACCTGGAACTTGTTAAAATATTTTCTGCTTTAATTATTTTTTCAAAATCAGTTAAAGTCGCAGAAACATTTGGGAAAACCGTTGTAATTGTCATATTCCCGTAATCTTCAGCAGGATTTTCATAAGTTTTTTTTATTTCATATGAATATCCCAAAGATGTATTAAGAATATTAAGGATCGGGAATCCCGTATTCGCTGAAATTTTATCAGTTATACCTTTTCGTTTAATTTCATCATCTGATAGTGCATGAGGAACACCCAACTGATATAAAAATTCAGGTCTATTTTCTCTTTTTTCATAACCTGTACTGTATGAGTTATTATAATTTATTCTAATATTTTCTAATCTCCCAATATATGCCAGGAGTTGTAGAAAAGGATTCATATGATATTTATCTTCCTTTTCCTTTTGTTCTTCTTCTTTTTGGTCTTCTGTCTTTTCTTCTTCTTTTTTTTCAGTAAGATCCTCTTCTGATCCAATTTCTTCGATTTCTTCTTTAATCTCTTCCTCTTTTTCCTCTTTAATCTCTTGTTCTTCTTCCTCTTTAATATCCTGTTCAAATCCCTGAAGTTTTTCTAGTTCTTGTTTTTTTAGTATTTCTTCTTTTTCTTTTTCTTTTAATTTTTCCTCATATAATTTATCCTCTAATGATTTGTCTTCTTCCTTCTCTTTTCCTTTACTTTTTGAAGAATCGATAAGCCTGTTTATTCCTGTAAAGAAATCTCTATTTTTCAAAGTAAAATTTACTCCAATACTTCTATTAACATCTCCGTAAAAAAGATAATCGCCCGTAACCGTAGTAGATATTTTCTTATGTTCGTCCCTGTACTTTACTTCAGCATCAGAACTAAAAGAGAAAATTTTATCGAGATATCTGGGTTCAAAATCGAGTGTTATGGTCTGAGTTCTTTTTTTCTCCTTACCAATTGGAATATCATAGAAGTAGCCTCCTAACATCAGGTCTCTGTTGGTTGTTATTTTATAAGAACTACTTATATCACTGAAAATATCATATTTAATGTATGTATCGGTATCCAGAGTTTTTGTATTTTTAGTATTTGATTGAGGAACCCATAATGGAATAGAATCGGAATATGTATCCCAACGCCACTTCCTGGGATATTCAGCTTTATATGATAAGGTATTATTAAAAGTATTTGGAAGAAAATAGAATTGATAATTTGACCACAACGCGAGAGAAATTTTTTCTTTAGGTATATCCAATTTATATGTATGCTTTGCTGTGTAGATGCTAGTAGTATCTATTGATGTTGAACTTTTTATATTCTTCTTCTGGATACTCGCATTTATTGTTGTATTTTTAACTGTATATGCAAGTATTTTATTTCTAGGGGTTTTATTCTGACTGAAACTTATTGAGGCTCCGTAAATTAAAGATTTATTTATTTCTCTTTCCTTATCTTCTTTTTTCAGGTCCTCACGTAATATGTCTGAATTTGCTTTATATCTAGGTATTCCAATTGTTGAGTTTCTGGATAAATTTAAGGGTAAACTCAGACCCCACTCAGAGGGAAAAAACTTATGAAGATTGTATTTATTAGATATATTCATGTCCGTACTCTGAACATAACTCTGTGTTTTCTTTCTAGTTGCGGAAGATTGAAAATTGGGAGTTAGCCATTTTAAAGTAATATCGAGTGTAGAAAAATCCGCAAAGGATGTATGGAAATCCGTTCTGGCTGCAAAACCTATATCTTCATATGGATCTGCCACTCTAATGTCATCAAAATACAAACGCCCGGTAAATTCTTCTGAAGCTTGCATTCCAAGATATATTTCCTTTATATTAGATAAGGTAGGACTATTAACCTTACTGAATCTATATTGTTTCCCGTCTTTGATTTTCACATAGCTTGTATCTCGATCATAACTTAGACTCTTCAAATATGTAAGTTCAGAAAAATCCACTTCAATTGATTTCCAACCATCTCTAACCATTTTCCCAATATCATCTTGAGCCTCAAGAGGATGACATATTTCATAATAATTAAGAGAATCGGAACCTAAGCGGATAACTAACGAATCGGACAAAGCCTCGTTATTACTTTCAGTATAAAGCCAAAATCTAATTTTACTATATCCCAGTAAATCAAGTCCTTTATTCTGACTGGAAGGGTCCCTGAACCGTTGATGAACGAGACCATAATGACCGGGACCGAGATTATTATAAGAAATCGTTAATGATTGTTCAAGGGTTACTTCACCATCTTTTTTAATAACAGTTCCCGGGGCAGGTGTATAATCCGGATTTTTCTGATTATCAATAATTCCAACAATCATGGACTCATCATCAGACTGGATTGCATCACCATTTTCATCTCTTATACCTATTTCTTCCCATTTATTACCTACTAAATCAGCAGAAACAATCTTAATCCTGGCTTTTTCTTCTACCTCGAACCAGATACGAGCAAAACTGATTTTCTCCAGGTCAGGTTGAGAGATGTCATTATCTGAAATTATTCGATAATAATCTGAGTCATGAATAGGGATTCGATATAATTTCCAATTATTATATTCACCGGAAAGAAAAGAAGTAGCTGTGTCTGCAAGTGATATTGTATATTCAAAATAGATATCCCTTATGTTTAAATTGCCATTACCGTCCAAATCCTCAGAATCCAGATAACCATTGTCTTCAGTTCCATTTATATAAGGATATTCAATATCTCCATCAATGGAAATATCCTCATTATCATAATCATCATCAGGATCGTCACCAGGATCACCTGTTTCTATACCGTCAAGACCCACATCTTCACCATAATCCAAACTTCCATCAGGGTAAGTTCCCACTAAACCGTCTTCAGTATTAAGTATCCCTTCACCACCGAAATTAGTATAAAAATCCTCATTTATATCTCCCAGGTCAACATGCATAATCACAGGTTTAGGATTTTGAATATTGGGAAGAGAATCAACTTTAACTAAGAACTCAAGATATTTTTTCCTGGATAGATCAACCTGATCACCAATATATTTCATTACGCCTGTCCAATATTTATTGGTGATACCCGGATTGCCTATATCAAGGGGAGTGATTTTACAAGCTAAAACAGAAACTTTTTCTTTTTCTTCTTTTTCCGATAAGCTTGATGGGTCGTAAACATCTTTTGCTTCAATGTTTTGAGGATTAAACCAGTTGATTTTTGCTTTTCCATAATCAATATCAAAGGGTTTAGATGCGGAAACCCAGGTTCGTCGTGCAACTCCCAAAGGGTAAGAATCCAGAATTGATTCCATATCATCTATATATGCTTCTTTTTTATCATCCTGTTTGGTGCTGCCATAAATCCTGGGAAGACTCATAGCAACCTCACCTGTCAGACTTATTTTGGATTCCTCGTCAGTTCTGATCAAAGGCAGCCAATCAATCATTTTTGTAAGGAAAGGAGCTTCAAATTCGAATTCACCATCAATGTCAGCCAGGATAATACTCCTGTTTTCATTACCTATTTTCGGTCTATCTTCAGCAACTTTCTCCGATTGATAGATAAAAGTTCCCCCCAGTTTTAAATTTTCATTAACTCTTATATCAGCCCTTAAGCCCATTAAAGTTTTACTTTCAATAGAAAATAACGGCTTAAATTGATAGCTGATATCAATCTCATTTTCTGTGTCTTTTGCTTCAGCATCCAGTATAATAATAGAACCAAAATCATAATCTACAATATAATCAATATTTTCTTTAAGAGTTCTTTGACCCGCTAAAGTTGTTAATTTAATAACAACACTTCCCGGTAAAATATTCATCTGGTTAAGAGAAATCTGTTCTCTGCCGATTTTACCTTTCACTCTCATATATATACTGAATTCATCATAAGTAATATATTCTTTCTCGTATATCAGTTCGTCTCCAAGAGATTCGAAAGGTTTTAAAAAGGGATATATTATAAACCCACCATATAGATCTACAGTAGAATCATCACCATCTATATAGCCGTCACCATTAATATCCAACCTTAAGTAATCATTATATAAAGTTCCGTCTTCATCATAATAGTTAGGAGTATTATCAGCTCCGTAAGTAAATACATCCAGCTTAAAACCCTCACTTTTAATGTTCTGCATTCCCAGGCTGTAAATATTACGCACTTGTAAATCCCAATAGGGACTTGTATTATCCTGGTTAGATTCACGTAATAATTTAACTACAAGAGGGCTTTCACTTCCTATTTGTTCTCCACCTCGTGTATAGATTACACCGATTGTATAATTTTTATTTATTGTTTGATTTAATTTTAGAACCCCAACATCATAATTGAATGTAAAATCGATGCCTTCTGTCAGTGAATCGAACTTGAATGTGCCTGTTCCATTTAGATCTGTACCATCTGTGGTTAGGGCATCATCATTAGCATTAGCATTATCAATATAGACTTTAACAGAGCCTATATCAGGAATCAATTCAGGAGATTTGATAATCCATGAACCGGTCGAATCGGTTTTAATAGCATTGTTTGCATAACCGCTGTAATACTGTTCACCACTAATTGAATCCACTGATGTAAAGAGCAGGAAAAGTTCCTGTGGGTCATCGATAAAATAATGCGTTCTGGCAACGAAATCTTTACTTTTAATATTTATAGAATCAGATTGCGTGGAACCTTTATATTTTTGTTTGCTTTTTTTAGCTTCGTCTTTACCAATAATTGTTGTAAGCTGCAGGTTACCAAATTCCATTCTGGTTTTCACACCGAACAAACCTTCAGATGAAGCAGTATAACTAATGAATTTTGAGCCACTTAATGAAAGAGCTATATTCCCGCCTTCAATAGATTTAACAACTTCGTCATCAAAACCTTCATAATTAATATTTATATCGTCAGGTGTAGACATTACATCATCATCAGATGAAGATGAATGGTTTACATTAACATGAATTTTTTCACCTATTGTACCTCTAAGTCTAAGGTTTAGGTCCTGGCGCATTTCCAGGTCAAAATCCTTATTTTGGTCTTTCTCACTCCCGGGTTTATCGGTTTTTGTACTGCTTCCTGCAAATGTCAGTTTCTGGCTTCCATCCAGACTTAATCGACCTGCTTTGTTTCCCATAAATTTTCTAACAGCCCGGGGAAGTGCTATTTTAGGAAGATCAATCACAATTTCAGGTATAAGACCATCACCGGTGGGTTTATCCTTGTCTTCCAGTGCATCTTTTCTTTCTTCAGCTAATAATTTTCTGAAAATATATTTAAAACTATCTTTAATATATTTTTCAAAAGATACATAAACAGGAGAATATAGTTCAATTTTATTATCAAATTTAACGGTAAGCTTTATAAGTCTGTTCTCATAATCAATTTCCTGAACTGTATTTAATTGAATATTGTTTAATAGAAATTTCCTCGTGCTGGTTGTTATGGTCTTCTTCTGAATCTTATAAATCTCAATATGATTATCTACAACCGGAACACAACCTTTCAAATAAATAGAGGGGACAAAAACCTCAGCAGAGATTACTGCAGATAGAAATATAAAGAAAAGAAAAAAGCAGAATTTTTTAATAGTCATTAATTTATAATCTTTTGCAAATAAAGTTAAGTCCATCTATTGTTAGATATTTATCAATTATTTCAATTTCGCTGGAATTTTTACAGATCAGTTCTGCAATACCACCTGTGGCTATAGTTTTTATTCCCTTCAAGTCATGATATTCCTTTTTAATAGCTCTGATAAATTCATCTATCATGAATGTATTTCCTCTAATAATACCGGAAAGAAGTGAATCTCTTGTATTTGTACCCAAAAGGTTCTTGGGCTGCTGCAATTCAACCTCTGGTAAAAGAGAAGTTTTTTTAAACAAACTCGTTGCAGAAGTAAAAATTCCAGGAGCAATTATGGAACCATAAAAGAACCCGTCTGCACTCACAAGCTGGATCGTAGTTGCAGTTCCGAAATCACAGATGATACAGTTGGTTTTATATTTTTCTTTTGCAGAAAAAGCATTCACTACCAGGTCGGCACCAATAAAGCCCGGATCTTTCATAGGGAAAGATAAACCAAGATCTGTATAAGCATTTACATTTATAACAGGACACTTAAAATTATTTTCAAACATATGCATAAAAACATCTGTCAAATCGGGAATAACCGAAGCCAAAGCAATTTTTGATAGAGTTTTAAAATTAAGAGAATGTTCCAAAGCAAGTGATTTAAGAGTTTCAAAATATTCTTCTTCAGTTTTAGATTTTCTTGTGTCGAATCGCCAGGAATATTGCAATTCATTCCGATGATAAACACCTGTAACAATATTCGAATTCCCGATATCTACTACAAAATTTAATTCTTCCATATCTTCCTACTTTTTAAATATAATAATGGAATTTTAATTCTAAAAGGTGAATATGAAAAATAAAAAAAGATAAATCTAAAAAATCCGATGAAAAAAATGTATTATTACTAAATCTGTCAATAAAAGATTGATATAGAGATAAAAAAGCAACCATAACTTTTTTCGTTACTATTAACAAAATTCCTTATAAAATCAAAAATTTCAAGTACTTTTTTTTAATAATCGGTAAAGATTATGTCTAAATTCTATTATAAAAAAAGACCGGCACTTAGTTGACGGTCTTTAATTATTTTCCAGGTTAAATTATTATTCAGTAATAGCTTCAGTAGGACATGATTCTATACAAGCACCACAGTCAACACAAGCCTCAGCATCAACCACAGCTTTATCATTTACCATAGAAAGCGCTTCTGTGGGACATGTCTCGATACAAGCAGCACATCCGACACATGCTTCCTCATTAATTGTTACAGCCATTTTTCCTCCAATTTAGATCAATTTAGCGACAAATTATTTTTAGGGTTTTTTCTTTCAAGTTTTTTAATTTTTTTTGCTATGTTTCCATGAGAATCAGTCTGTGTGAAAACAGTAACCCGCTACTTTTAACCTGCCTGCCCCATGAAATCTTTCTTTATTTCATTAGGGTGAAATCCGGCAGCTGCCGGATATTTCATCGGGTTAGCTGGTGGTAGGAGAAAGAAAAAAAGAAAGGTACCCATTGAAACGGTTATGGTTTAGTGTGGTTATCATCGCATTAACCACCTGCTTTAGCTGGTGGTTGGAGAAAAAAAAGAAAGGAAACCGTTGAAACGGTTATGGTTTAGTGTGGTGTGTTTGTGTACCACCAGTTGAAACTGGTGGTTAATAAGAGTAACTTGGATTGATTTCAAGTGAATTTCTTGTTGAGAATCATCGCATTAACCACCTGCTTTAGCTGGTGGTTGGAGAAAAAAAAGAAAGGAAACCGTTGAAACGG
>JAUXFF010000226.1 GCA_030620155.1 Candidatus Cloacimonadota bacterium
ATGTTCCCCCTCTATTTTTTTAAAGAGAGGGGGTTAGGGGGTGAGTTATTCCACCACCTCAACTCTGATCCCTTCCGAATGAGATGTAAATTCCGGAGCGTACATACATTGAATTGAAGAGATACCATTGGAGAAATCGCCTTCATGAGTAACCCGTAAAGGATATTCAAAAACATATGTTCCTTTTGGTAAATAATCGAAAAAGAAGTTTGTGGAAGCATCCCTGGTACTTTCGTAATAACCAAGACCATCCTGCCATTTATATCTTGAGAATACATTTTCCGGTTCCATACAGGAAGCTCTCATATCTTTCATATGTACAAATTCCATGTCTCTATCAACTCTTAACTCAATTCTTACTATGATCTTGTCACCAATTTTCGGACTATTTTTATCCGTGACCGGTTCAATTATCTTTCCTGTATCGGAGAATTTTTCTATAAACAGCTTTTTATCAAGTTTCAGAGGTGTTTCATGAGGAGTGATCTTATCCAGGTCTTCAAAATATTGCCAGTACAGAGCTCCCCAGGCAACCACATCGTTTTTATTGGTTACGGTTACATTTCCCATTTCAGGAATAATTTCTCCTTTAGACCAGGAAGTCTTAAAATATCCGGTTCCGGCTTCGATTTTTGTATCTTCCAATTTAAAGGGGTCTATCAATTTACCTGCAATTGTGATTTCCACCAGCTTATCATTTTCCAAAAATTCCGTTCCTCTTAATAACAGAGCATAACACGCTTCAACAGTTGCTTTTGTTGTTCGCCAATCCTGGGTTTGTTTTTGTTTTAAAAGCCAGACTTTCATTTCTTCAACTGCTTGAGTATCATTAGCAACTTCATCAAATGCTTCGATCAGTAACGCCTGGGTTTCAATCGGAGCCTGGTACCAGTAATAACCCAACCAGAAATCTTTCCAATACATACCCAGTTCTTCCGAATGAAGTGCATACTCTTTTAAGGAATTTATGATTTTCATTGGAGTTTTTTTATCATCATATCTATGAAGAGCAAGAGATATCATCCCCTGCATATATTTACTTTTATTTATCCAATATTTCTGAGCCTGTTTTTTAAAATATTCAAAAGCTTTTTCATTCCTGTCTTTTGTTGGAATATCCCTAAAATAGCTCCTGGAATATAAATATTGAATATGTATTTTTCTTATATGATCATCTTCCATGTTAGTAACATGTTTAAGTAACCACTCATAATCCTCTCGAATTCTTTCATCCAGGTAAAGAACAGCTTTTTCTAACATATCCCAAACCTTTTTATTCTCTCTAACTGATCTAATATTCAAATGATCCAGATGTCCGAATCCGGTTACAATATGCTGGGTGATATACCTGCTGTCAGGCATACCCTTGAACCATGCCCATCCACCATTTGAAGTCTGAGTTTCTATTAATTTTTTAACTGCACTTTCCAGTTCATTGGACATCCTGTTCAGATCGAACAGCAAAGCCACTCTTCTCTTTCTTTCCGATTCATTTTGTGCATCCAGAACCCAAGGTGTTTCTTCTAATAAAAGTGCCTTTAATTCCTGGTTTTTCTCGAGATTGGATAACAAAGCATCAGAACCGGGAATATTTCTCCAGCTATCAAAAACGCGTTTTATCTTAGGACTTGAATTTGCAATATGGGAAGCAATACTATTGGCATAAAAACGACTGAAGATCTGTTCCGAACATTCATAAGGATATTCCATCAGATAAGGAAGTGCCTGTATTGCATACCAGGCAGGATTTGATGTGAATTCCAATGTTAATTTCTGATGTTTTAGAGTTGTTGACTCTTCAGAATGAAGCAATTTGTCGAATTTGAAGTCTTTTGTCTGGTTACCTCTCACAGGAAGAGGAAGAGATTCTGTGATCAGCATCCTGTTGGTTAAGATGGGTATTGCTTTTTCTTCACCATCAGAGAAATTACCTGCTCTTGCGACAACCCGATAAGTAACTGCCTGAACTCCCTCAGGTATCGAAATATCCCAGCTCACTAAAGTACTCTGTTCTTTTTTTACTTTGAAAGAAAGCTGTGAATTGTTGTTTCCGAATAATTCGTCTATGGGCTGCATGGTTACAGCATCAAATAGCATTAATTGTGCATTCCCTTCCAGGTCATTTTCTGCCAGGTTAGTGATTTTCGCTGTGAAAATTATATCATCTCTCTCCCTGAAAAACCTGGGAGCATTAGGGATGATCATCAAATCTTTTTGGGTAATTAACTGGTTTTGAATAGAACCGTATTTCAGATCTTTTGTATGTGCCAGACCCAGCATTTTCCAACGTGTCAATGCTTCCGGGATAGTGAAAGAAATTATTACATCTCCCTCTTCATTAGTTTTCAAATGAGGATAGAAAAATGCAGTTTCACTAAAATCTGTTCTGGCTTTTATTGAAGCTAATTCCGGTGTCTCTTCCAAAGGTTCTGTAACAGGGATTCCCGGAGTAGTAACATCTATTCCAGGTTGAATTTCAGCTTTAAATTCCTTTTCATCAGCAACAATTCCAGCAATTGACTCCTCTACGAGCCCTTCAGGAGTAC
>JAUXFF010000123.1 GCA_030620155.1 Candidatus Cloacimonadota bacterium
AAGATTAGCTGCAATTGTTATGGGCGCTTCAGTGCCTTGCATTCTAACTTCCAGGTCTGATACGGAAGAATCAAAATTTCTTTCCATTGCTCTCGCTGCTTTGCTTTCTGAAAGGTAAGATTAGTTAGATCAGATAAGAGTACTTTGGAAGATTGTATGAGAGAAAAAATCAGTAACCCCATCGTCCCGATGGGAATTACTAATCGTAACATTGGGCTTCATTACTAAAAAATAAGAAGTTAAGAAATTTGTTATTTTATAAAGTTAATAGAACTTAAATAGAAAAAAGGAGAAGAAATGATCAAAAAAGGGAAAGAAAACAAAACCAGAATTTTTATTGTTGATGATGATCCGGATTACGTTTCCGCGACCAGAACCATCCTGGAGAGTAATTCCTATGAATGTTTTGAAGCTTTTTCCGCAAAAGAATTTTTGGAAAAAGTTAAGGATGTGAAACCTGACCTGATAGTGCTGGACATCATGATGGAAACCGACGTTGCAGGTCTGGTAGTAGTAAATAAACTTCGGAATCCGGATAAGGATTCTGAGTTTTATAGCATGTCCAGGATTCCAATATTGATAGTAAGTTCTTTGCAAAAAATTGAGAAGATGAATATCAGCGAGATTGCAGGTACACAGCTTTTACCTGTAGATGGTTTTCTGGAAAAACCGGTTAAATATAAGGAACTTCTGGCAAAAGTTAAATCCCTAACCAAAACCATATCCCTGGAGGAATTGCTTGCAAAAGCCCAAAAACCAAGTGAAGACGCAATGAAACTTCATCCCTTTTACCATGGGAAATTAGCTGTTATGCCCAAATGCTGCATCCGGAATTTTGATGACTTTGCTATCTGGTATACACCTGGAGTGGCAGCTCCCTGCAAAGATATCTATGAAAATCCGGATAAGGTTTATGAGCATACGAACAAATCAAACTTTGTTGCTATAGTATCAGATGGAACAAGAGTTCTTGGATTAGGAAACATTGGTCCTGAAGCAGGTCTGCCGGTTATGGAAGGTAAAGCGATTTTGTTTAAATATCTCGGTGGTGTAGATGCATTCCCAATATGCATAGATGCACATGACCCTGATGATATTATACAGGTGTGCAAATGGCTTGTTCCTACTTTTGGTGGTATAAACCTTGAAGATATTGCCAAGCCGAAATGTTTTTATATCCTGGACACCCTTCGAAAAGAGTTAAAAATTCCGGTTTGGCATGATGATCAGCAGGGAACAGCAGCAATAACTTTAGCAGGTTTGATAAATGCTCTGAAAATAGTAGGAAAAGATAAGGAAGAAGTTAAAATAGCCATGATCGGGGCTGGAGCTTCAAACATAGCAATTTCAAGAGTTATGATTGCAGCAGGATTCCCACCTGAAAATATTATGATGGTGGATACAAAGGGCATTCTGCATAAAGGTAGAAAAGAATTACACACACCGGAAACCAAAGAAAAATGGAAAATGTGTGAAATCTCAAATAAAGAAGGGAGAAAAGGTGGAATTGCGGAAGCAATGAGAGATTCTGATGTCTGTATATCTCTTTCCCAATCCGGACCGGATGTTATTAAGAAGGAATGGGTAGCTTCTATGGCAAAGGATGCTATTGTTTTTGCCTGTGCAAATCCTGTTCCGGAAATCTGGCCCTGGGAAGCAAAAGAAGCAGGCGCTAGAATTGTTGCCACAGGCAGGTCGGACTTTCCTAACCAGGTGAATAACTCACTCGGATTTCCCGGGATTTTCAGAGGTACACTGGATGTAATGGCAAAAACAATTACTGATGAAATGTGTATTGCAGCAGCTTATGAGCTTGCAAAATGTGCTGAAGATAAGGGCTTATCTGAAGAATATATTATTCCCAAAATGAATGAATTTGAAGTTTTCCCCAGAGTAGCTGTAGCTGTAGGGATGAAAGCCATAGAACAAGGTCATGCAAAAATAAAATTAACTAGAGAAGAGCTCTATAAGAAGTCATCATCAATAATCAGGAAAGCAAGAGCAGAAGTGGATTCTCTGCAAAACCAGGGATTTATTGAGTTGCCGGATTAGTAGCAGTTTTTTTTTAAAAAATAAGGTATTCATAATGATTATTCTTTGTTTAAATTGCGGAAGCTCATCCGTCAAATTTCGTTTTTATGATTGGATCAAAAAGCAGACATTAGCAACAGGTATTGTTGAAAGGATCGATCTTCCTGATTCTAAACTTATCTTTGAAGTAATCGGGAAGGATAAAAAAGAAGTAAAAAAGCCTTGTCCAAATCATTATGAGGCTATTAAGCTTATCAAGGATATACTGGTTGATCCCCAATCAGGTGTTATTAAAGATCTTTCAAAAGTAACTGCTGTAGGACATCGAGTTGTTCATGGCGGTGAGAGATTTTCCAGGTCTGTTATTATCACAGATGAGGTTTTGAATACTTTCAGGGAATTAATTGAATTGGCACCTTTGCACAATCCGGCTAATATACTTGGAATTGAAGCTGCCAGGGAATTGATCCCGGATGTTACTCATATTGCTGTTATGGACACAGCCTGGCATCAAACCATACCGAAACATGTTTATATGTATGCTTTACCTTATGAATGGTATGAAAAATACGGTATCAGGAGATATGGATTCCACGGGACATCACTTTTATATGTTTCCAGGAGAGCAGCTGTTCTTCTGGGAAAAGACCCATTTGAATGTAAACTTGTTATTTGTCATATAGGTAATGGAGTATCTTTAAACGCCGTTAAATATGGCATTTCTTATGATACGAGTATGGGTTTTACTCCTTTGGAAGGATTGATAATGGGAACCAGACCCGGTGACCATGATGTTGCTGCGGATTTTTATGTAATGGGAAAAGAAAAATATTCCCTGGAAGAAATGTATTCAATTCTGAACAAAAAATCGGGAATCCTGGGGATAACAGGTCAATGTTTTGATAGGCGTGATGTAGAGAAAATGGCAGAGAAAGGAGATGAAAGAGCTAAACTTGCAATTGATATGGAGAGTTACAGAATTAAAAAATATATCGGAGCTTATGCTGCAGCAGTTGGAGGAATCGATGCAGTTATTTTCACTGCAGGAGCAGGTGAAAAAAGCAGTATTATCCGGGCTAAAGTATTAAATGGTCTTGAATTTATGGGAATTAAGTATGATAAGATAAAAAACAATCTTGCTCTAACCAAGAATGCTGAATCCGATATTAGCGCTGAAGATTCCAAAGTTAAAGTTTTCGTAATTCCAACTGATGAGGAAAGAGTATTTGTAGAGGATGTGGTTGCACTTTATGAAGAAAGCATAAATGCTAAAATCAGGTATGTCTATCGTTTTCAGCTTCCGGGTTATAGAAACTCTATTCGGGATGAAGCATTTGAAAAGGAATGTAAAAAAAATCCTGAACTTAAGAATATTATTGCTAAAATTCCTGATGTAAATTAGTACTTTTTGAGAACTATATTTTTCTCGATAAATCAGGAGAAGGAACCTGTGAAGGATGGATTATAAGTCGAGTGAAATTCTTGACAAGATATCATTGTTCCAGTTTCTTAAAAGTAAGTACTACATTATAGAATTTATTAAAATTTTATTGGATAAAGAATAAAAAGAAAATGAAAAATAATATATGGAGGAAAAATTATGAGAGCCCTGAAGCTGGCTAAAAAGGATGAGAAAAAACTTTTCAGTGTTTTAGAAAAATTCGGGGAAGTCTGGTCTCCTATGCCAAAAGGCAAAAGATTTTCTTATGAAAAAATTGAAGACCCGGAAGATTTAGTCTTGCACGAAGAGTGCATCCGAACCATTCTTCCTGTGAAGAAGTTTCTTATGCCACCCGATTTTAATATCCTGAGTTTTACACCACAAAAATTTACTATAAACAATGAAGAAATTCCCTTTAAAATTGTTGTAAGTGTTCCTGCCTGTGAAATTCATGCAGTAAACATCCTTACTAAATTCTACACTACAGATTACGTTGATAACTATTATATGAAAAGAAGGGAAAAGTTGATCATTATTGGGAAATCAGGTTTACCGGATGAACATTGCTTTTGTCACAAGACCAACACCAGTATAGTAGAAGAAGGTTATGACCTGTTTTTCTTCGATCTGGGTGATTATTATTTAGTGTGGGTAGGTTCGGAAATTGGTGATGATATCGTAAGGAAGGGTTCCGACATTTTCGATGAAAATCTTCCAAAAGATGTTTCTCAAAAATTCGTTGAGTTCAGAAAACAGAAAAATAAAAGTTACAAAAACAATCCGGATATGGAAGGAGTTACGGATTTAATGGAGTTAATGTATGACGCAGAATTCTGGGATGAGTTTGGTGACAAATGCCTTTCCTGCGGTCAATGTACGATGGCCTGTCCCACCTGCACATGTTTCAATATTATAGACGATTTGGAATTGAACAAAGAACTGGGCCATAGAAGAAGATACTGGGATTCATGCCAGTTCAAAGATTATTCACTCGTTGCTGGACAGCACAATTTCAGGGGATCAAAAGCAGAAAGATTAAAATTATGGTACACTCACAAATTGAAAGCATTTATCGGGCATTTCGGTTCTCCAAGTTGTGTGGGATGTGGAAGATGTATCATAACCTGTCCTGTCGATATAAATGTTCCAACTGTTGTTGAAAAATTGAAAAGTTAGGGGAAAAGCAAATGAAATACGAATATAACAAAGAACCGGAATTATATACACCGATTATGATGAGAGTTATCAGTAAACGGGATTTAACTCCTGATGTAAGGTTTTTTCAACTTGTTCCCAAAGAAGAATTCAAGCATCTGGATATGGACTATAAACCCGGACAATTTATGATGTTATCACTTTTTGGAACAGGTGAAGCACCATTCTCTATTTCTTCTTCGCCTACAAGAAAAGGCATTTTTGAATTCGCCATCAGGGAAACAGGAAAATTAACAAATAAAATTTTCGAACTTAAAGATGGTGATATGTTAGGACTTCGCGGACCTTTCGGTAATGGATTTCCAATTGAAAGGATGCTGGGTAAGGATATTATTATCGTTGCCGGTGGATTGGGTGCTGCTCCTTTGAGATCATTATTGCTTTATATTATGGATAACAGGGAATTATTCGGTAGATTGATCTATTTATATGGAGCAAAAAATGTAGATGATATGTTGTATAAACCGGATTTTGTTGAAATGCTCGATTCCGAGCAGATCGAACTTTTTCTTACTGTGGATAAAGGAAATGAAGGTTATGAAGATAGTATTGAAGAAGGAAAAGTCACACATTTATTCAAATATGTGAATGATATTGATCCGGCAAATACAATTGCCTGTGTTTGCGGACCTCCTGGAATGTATAAATTCGTAGTAACGGAAATCCTGAAATACAATCTGGAGAAAGATAAAATATTATTGAATCTCGAAAGAAGGATGAAATGCGGTTGCGGAAAATGCGGTCATTGTATTATAGATTACCGTTATACCTGTATTGATGGTCCTGTATTTACCTACTGGGATGTTATTCATATGAGAGAGCTAATTTAGGGGGAACCATGAAAAAGAGACCAACAATAGGAATTTATGGATTTACCGGTTGTGCAGGATGCCAGCTTGCTCTCCTTGATTGTGAAGATGAATTGCTGGATATTTTTTCTGCTTTAGATATTAAAGTTTTTTATGAAGCAATGAGCAATAATGATGATAACGCTTTAGTTGATATCGCTTTGGTAGAAGGTTCGATAAACACAAACAAACAGACTCAAGAATTGAAAGAGATACGAGAGAAAGCAAAAGTTTTAGTTGCTTTTGGTTCATGTTCCAATCATGGTTGTGTGCAGGCAATGGCTCTTGGTGATGGAGAATGGGAACAACGATTCAAACAAGTTTACGGTGATATGAAATTCACAGTTGCCATTCCCAGGGAAGCCCAACCAATTCACAAATTTGTTAAAGTTGATGCTTATATTCCGGGTTGTCCTCCCGCTAAACCTCAAATGCTGCGAGCATTAACCCAATTAATGCACGGGAATCAACCCACCTATACAAACTCACCTGTTTGCCTGGAATGTATGTTCAGAGAAAATGAGTGTTTACTTTATAATGGTAAATTGTGTTTAGGTCCATTAACTATTGGCGGTTGCACAGCTCCATGTCCTTCGCATAATATTCCCTGCATCGGATGTTGGGGAATAATCGATGAAGCAAATCACATCTCGGAACTGAAATTATTGAAAGAAAAAGGTTTTAAAGCAGAGGATATTATCAGAAGATTCAGGATTTTCGGAGGAAGTGATATTGTTGAGAAAATTCAAAAGTTGCTGGAGGTCATATAATGAAGAAAGTAATAGTGGATCATCTTGCCAGAGTTGAAGGAGATGGTGGAATTTATGTTGAACTCGATGGGGATGAATTAAAGAAAGTTCAGGTAAATATTTTTGAAGGACCACGTCTTATAGAAGCTCTTGCCATCGGGAAATTACCTGAAGAAGTTATATCGTTCACTCCCAGAATTTGTGCGATTTGTACAGTTTCACATAAAAATGCTGCTATACGTGCTTTTGAAAGAATTCTTAAATATGATGAAAATAAAAAAACATATTTTACCCGTGAATTAATGCATTTAGGAGAAATGATAGAAAGTCATTCTCTTCATGTTTTTGCACTCGCTCTTCCCGATTATCTTGGATATCCGAATGTGATCGCTATGGTGGATAAATATGCAGATGTGGTCAAACAGGCATTGGCTCTCAAGAAATTCGGTAACAAGATAATGCAGATAATAAATGGGAAATACATTCACGGTGAGAATGCAATTGCAGGAGGTTTTGGTAAATTTCCATCAAAATCAGAGCTTCTTGAAATAAAAAAAGAAGCTGAAGAATCCCTGGCATTTATGTTGTCTGCAACCGATATTGTCGGAGGACTTGAAATTCCCGACCATCTGGAAGAAGAAACGGTTTTTGCATGCTGCAATCCTGCTGATAATAAATTCGGCTTCTGGAGTGATGAGCTTATTTTCTCTGACGGAACTATCCTTCCATCAGTTAAGTATAAGGAAAATCTCATTGAGAGAGTTGTTCCACATTCTTTTGCCAAAAGATCACTTTATAAAGGAAAACCATTTACAGTCGGTGCCCTGGCAAGATTAAATTGTATTGGCAACCGATTAAAAGGAGAAGCCAGAAAATACTATAAAAAATATAAGAATGAGAGATGGTTGAAAAATCCAATATTTAATAATCTTGCCCAGGCAATTGAAATAATTTATTGTCTGGAAAGGATTCCCGAGCTTGCAGATATTCTTCTGAAACTTCCGGATCCTGAACTTGAAAAGCCAAAAAGGAAAAAGGGTCGGGGAGTCGGAACAGTCGAAGCACCTCGAGGGTTACTGGTTCATGATTATTCTTGTGAAGCAGGTTATGTTACGGATGCGAATATAATTACTCCAACAGCTTACAACCTGGATGACATGGAAAAATACATAGGAAATGCTGCTTTGAATTTGAACAAGCAGGGGAAAAATGAAAGCCAGATCGCTTTTGAACTGGAAAAAATAGCTCGTGCTTATGATCCCTGCATCAGTTGTGCTACTCATCTTGTTCATGTGAATAAGAAATAAATTTTTCCGGGATTAATTCTGCGT
>JAUXFF010000208.1 GCA_030620155.1 Candidatus Cloacimonadota bacterium
CCTGCCCACCTTCCTACCCGTGACTCGACTCCATCTGCTCCAATAACAATATTACATTTCACGTTCCGGGTTTTTCCCATATATTTAAACTCAACCCCGGTAATTTTATTTTCTTCCCGGATAAGACCAACAGCATCTGCTTTGGTTATTAACTCCGCACCATAATTGCAGGCTAATTCACATAATGCAGTATCAAAAATTCTTCTTTCAACAACGTAACCTACTCCATTGTTATACATATAAGCCACATTTCCATCAGGTGATTGAAGTTTAGCTATATTAATCGTTGTTGCTATCCAGCGTTTATCAATATCAATAAACTGTACAATCCCATTATGGGATACTCCTTCAGCACAGCGAACCGGTATACCAGGTTCACGGTCTCTTTCCAGCATAAGAACTGAGGATCCGTTCTCTGCTGCGAACCTGGCAGTTACACTGCCGGCTGGACCAGCACCGATTACTACAACATCATATCTATCTTTCAACATTATTAACCTTCCTCAATCGCTTTAATAGGGCAGACTTTCAAACACTTTAAGCATTCGGTACATTTGTCATTATTTATGGTTACAAAAAATTCACTCACAATAATTGCATCTGAAGGACAAACCGCAACACAAGTTCCACAAATATCACATAATTCTCGATTAATTATCATTAGAGGACTCCCTATAATCCAAAATACGCTTTGATAAACCATTATATCTAATTACAAGATCATATTTTTTTTCCGGGTTAGGAACAATGTCCCAATCCTTGAGATTTATTTTCCTAAAATCATTTTCTGGACAACCGTTTTTCAATAAATAAACCGGTAAAGGGTTTCCCTCTCCAAAAGGCTGTAAAAAATGAAAGTCTGTTTCTATAAATTCTTCAAGGTTTTCAATATCATCCAGAGTTAATACAGCATCAATGACGATTTTTTTATTTTTAATTATACTATCCTTATTTTTTTCAACAAACTTTTTAAAACAGCTTATGAATTGGCTTACTTTATCCGGTGTTGCTGTAAATCCCGCAGCCTTTACATGACCTCCGTACTGGATTAGATTTTCTTTGCAGTAATTAAATGACTCTATTAGATTAAAACCTTCTGTGCATCTGGCTTCACATACTATTATACCATTTTTTCTTTTAAGTAAAACTGCAGGTATTCTACAGGTTTTGGAGATACGGGTCGCTGAATAACCTAAAAATTCTATTGGGACTTTATCCTTTTTGTCGAAAAAGATAAACTGATTTTCATTGTTTTGCGAAATTAAAAAATTAATATATTCTTTAACTTCCAATAAATTCTTTTCCTGATTGTTATAATCTTTTTCCAGTTCCCTTACTACGTTTTTTTTATTTTCTGTTTGTGTGCACAAAAGTCTAAGTGCCCTGTTTTCACCATCAGTTTCACGATTGTTAGAAAGCAGTTTAATAATATTATTAATTGTGCTCATTCTGGAAGTATGATTTCTTGTGAACTTTGTATATTCACTTAAAGTATTAAGAGTTTCATCATCAAATATAGACCAGTCGTCTAAAACCTTCTTAATTAAAATTCTATTAACCCCATCCAGGGGAACTTTATCCGCAATACTTCCCAGGGCTACCCAAAAAAGATAGTTTTTATCATAAGAAACGTTTAGAACATCAGCTAATTTTTGGACCAGAAAAAAAGACACCCCAACACCAGCCAGCATATCATACGGATAAGGACAATCCACCTGCTTGGGATTAACAACTGCATAAGCCTGAGGGATTTTATCCTGAACTAGATGATGGTCTGTTATAATAACATCACATCCGAGTTTATTGATTTCTTCAACAGCTTCAAAAGATGATATCCCACCGTCAACAGTAATCAGTAGATCAAATTTCCCTTTTTTTATTTTTTCAATGAAATTCCTTTGAATCCCGTGATTTTCTATCAAACGGTTAGGAATATAATAATAGTGACTTTGTGAACCAATTTTTTCCAAAAAATCAAATAATATATATGTCGCGGTTATTCCATCAAGATCATCATGACCAAAAATAATAATTTTCTCTTTTTTTTGAACTGCATTAATTATTCTGAAAGCTGCTTTATTGAGGTCTTTCATCAAAGAAATATCAGGAATATCTTCCCAGGAAGCCCTTAAAAATTCGTTTGTGAGCTTTCTATTATCCTTTATTTGCTGGATAATCGAACTATTATTATTTTCCCTGTATTCCCATTGAAATTTCATAAAAAAACATCACCTTAATCCGGCTTGGGAATATCCCTGTCTTCAGTTCTTTTATATTTTTTAGTAAAAATGTCAAATCCTGTGATCCCTATATGGAACATCACTGATTTATCTCTAACTCCATGGTCCCCTAAATTTCCTCTGATCAAGTATTTTATAGAAAAATCTATTTTTTTATTTGGTGTTTTAAGAGGAATGGACGAACCAAAACTCACAGCTTTTTCGATAATTTTATTGTTGTTTTTTTCAAAAGGTAACTCTCTATAATAACAACCGAATCTAAAGGGGATACGCTCC
This sequence comes from Candidatus Cloacimonadota bacterium, assembly GCA_030620155.1. Taxonomy (GTDB): domain Bacteria; phylum Cloacimonadota; class Cloacimonadia; order Cloacimonadales; family TCS61; genus JAUXFF01. The sequence continues at coordinate 2,517 of JAUXFF010000208.1, forward strand.
AACCAGTTCCCATAACCACTTAAAGGATCATAAGCAAAACCAATAGCTGCTTTAAGAGTATTCTTATCATAAATTTTTGTCTCTTCCCACATTTCATAATATAAATCAACTGATGTTTTGTACTTTTCCAGAAATTTCCAGGTTATTCCGCCAAAAAATTTTTGAGGGATTTCAAACAGACCGTTATCAACCAAAGCCAGGGTATCTACATAAGGTGAGTGCCCATATTTATAAATAACATCCCCTTCTAATTCAGCATAAGAAGAATAGGTTATTCCCATTGAAATGTTTTTTATTTTTTTACTGAATCCCACTGAAAACCCCGGGTTCCCAAAGCTTTTCTCAATTTCATATTTGGTATCGATCATCTCTGTATCTTCAAAATCTAATCTCCAATATCTCGTTCTATGGCCGATATAGTAGTTCAAAGAAAGACCGAAATTCACATAATCATTTTTCAAAGCATAAATAATATCAGCCTTTAATATAGTAGAACTAATTCTATTAATTTCATTATAAGAAAAATCTTCCCAACTGTTTGATTGTTCATTTTCTATATTACCACTTAACTGTGAATTAAAACTAAAGGCAAATTTATGATTTGAACTCGGTACAGTTACTACAAAGAAGGGAAAATAGGCACCATCGTCTTTAAAACCATTACCCTCGCTGTCCATATACCATATATTCCCCAGTGTAAAGGCAGTTGAAAATATAACCTTATTTGCTGTAACCGTTAGAGAAGGATTTGAATAATTTGTGTTTACCCTGAATAAATCTGCAACGCCTGTTTCACCCATTCCCAATCCATAAACATCATTTCCATAATATTGATTCGGCATCCCC
>JAUXFF010000134.1 GCA_030620155.1 Candidatus Cloacimonadota bacterium
ATTCAAGAATTCCCTCATGGTTGAGCCCGATTTTCTCATCCTCACTTACCCTTTCAACTGTCCTTGCCATAATCCTGAACCAGGTCTTTAATATAGGTGCTAAGAAGTAATGATATTTACAGGATCCCATAAATTTTCTGCTCTTAGCTCTCAGTATTTAAAGTTATTCGGACTATGTCCAGCTTCTTAATCGCCTCTGGCGCTTAGACGGAAAGACGGATTCTTCTCTCAACGGCATCTTATGTTCTCCTTTGGCTAAAAGGAGACACGCCTTCGATAAAAAAACTACGGCGGTGCAAGCAGCAGAGGATTCTTCTCTCAACAGCAGAATAATTCTTGCCCGGAAAATATTTGCAATTAATTTCGAGGGTTATATGAAAAAAAATCAAAATTTTAAAAAAGTCCGGCTTCGTAAAACTTCAGGCTTCACTCTGTTACGCCCAGACAAGACGCCGGGACAATCCGGCTTCGTCAATACCACGCCGGGATAAAGGAGGAAAAATGAAATATGGTGCTAGAAACAAGATTACAGCAGAAGTTAATTCAATTAAAAAAGGGGATATAATGTCACTTGTGAAGTTCGACGTAATTCCACCTGTAAAAATGGCTTCGGTTCTTACTCGCGAATCCGTTGAGCATCTGGATCTCAAGGTTGGGGACAAAGTGCAGCTTGTTATTAAGGCTATTAATGTTTTACCTGTAAAAGAATAATTTTTCTACCAACGTTATATACTGGAGAAGAAGACTATGTCAGACACTTTATTTATGATCCATGGTATGTGGTGCGGTTCATGGTATTGGGAAAATTACAAAAAATTCTTCGAGAAAAAGCAGTATAAATGTTTTGCCTATACACTCCGTTATCACGACATGGATCCAAAGGACAAACCAGAACCGGAATTGGGAACTGTCAGTTTACTGGATTATGCTGAGGATCTGGAGAGAGAAATCACCCAGCTTGGCTCGAAACCAATAATAATAGGTCATTCTATGGGAGGACTACTTGCACAAATACTGGGAACAAGGGGACTTGCCAGGGCACTGGTTCTTCTTACACCAGCTGCTCCATCAGGAATAATGGCTCTAAAGCCTTCTGTGATCAGATGTTTTTGGAGTTCATTAACAAAATGGAACTTCTGGAAAAGACCTATTCGATTGACATTTAATGAGGCAGTGTACTCAATATTGAACCTCATGCCTGAAGATGAACAACGATCAATATACAGCAAGTTTGTCTATGAGTCCGGACGTGCGGCTGCAGAGACAGGTTTGTGGATATTCGATAAAAAGAAAGCTGCGAGAATCGAAGAATCAAAGGTTACGTGCCCTGTTCTTGTAATTGGAGGAGCGAAGGATAGAATTACACCGGTATCTATTACACGACAGATCGCCAGAAAATATAAAGCTACATATAAGGAATTTACAAACCATGCACACTGGGTAATTGCTGAGCCTGGCTGGGAAGATATCACTGAGTATATCTATAAATGGCTAGGTCAGATCCCAAGCTGAACCGATTTATTTGAATATTTTTTTTTAACCAATCTGTGGGAAGGATCGGTAATCGTAGCCCCATCGTTCCGATGGAAATCACCCTATATGACATAGGAGCTACAAAAAGGAGAGAAACAATGAAATTAAATGTAAAAGCTTTTGCTCTTACTTGTGGTTTAATTTGGGGATTAGGACTTTTATTTATAACCTGGTGGATTATTTTCTTTGATGGGGCTACAAATCAAGTAACATTTATTGGAAGAATATACCGAGGTTATAATATTAGCGTTTATGGAAGTTTCATAGGATTGGTCTGGGGCTTTTTTGATGGTTTGATCTGTGGTGCGATTTTTGCCTGGCTCTATAATTTTCTTTCCGGCAAATTTCAGTCAAAATAGTATTTGTATGGGAACTTTAAGTACTTAATTCATCCTGCAGCTATATACGTGTTCAAATTTAATTTTTTTCAAACAGGAGCGGAATAAACTGCTATTTAATCCATTTTTTATTCAGTATGATAACAGCATTCATAAAAATAATTTGACTCTTTATAATCAAATATATTTTTATATATTTTTGTTCTGATTAATATTTTTGAATCAATCTAAATAACGAAGGAGTAAGTATGTTTAAAAAACTCGGTAATATCCTGGCTAAAGCTGAAGCGGACTATGCTGATATCCGCTATGAAGTTATGAAGGAAACTTTTATAACCTTTAATGGCAAGGAACTCTCGCGGATCGGTTCCAATATTACAGATGGTTATGTTTTGCGGGTTTTAAAAAATGGTGGTATGTCTTCTGTTGCTTTCACCAAAGAGGAAGATGCTCCGGGTGCGGTCAAAACAGCGGTGGAAAATGCCGTGCTGATTGGTATGAATATAGATAAATCCATAAAATTAGCAAAAATACCGGTAATTAAAGACACCTTTCTCCCGGAATTAAAGGAAGACCCGAGGAAAATTCCAATTGGAGAAAAGCTGGAACTCGTTCGTAAGTACAATGACATTCCATTAAGTCATGATAAGATCGTAATGACCAATATAGGATATTCCGAGGTAAACCGCGAGAAATATTTCCTCTCTACAGAGGGAGCTGAGATACGGGAAGACCTGATCACTACCAGTCTGAGAGGATTGATCACCAGTAAGGACGGCAACCTGACACAGAATATTAGAGTTGGTTCTGGTGGAAGTGATGGATTTCAGAGCATACGCAACCTGGAAGAAAAATTAGAGAAAAGAACCGGTTTAGTGCTGGACCTGCTCAAGGCTGAACCTGTTAAAGGCGGTGTTTACAACTGTATAGTTGATCCCAACCTGGCAGGTGTATTTGTGCATGAAGCTTTCGGTCATTTTTCCGAAGCTGATATCATAGAAACTTTACCAGCCATGCGGGAAAAAATGGAGATAGGCAGCCAACTCGGAAACGAAGTTCTGACCATTATTGACAATGCCACTATGCCCGATCAATTGGGATTTTACAAATACGACGACGAGGGTGTACCTGTACGCGAAGTTCAGCTTATGAAGAATGGTGTATTGACCGGAAGGTTACATTCCAGGAGAACTGCTATGGAATTTGATGAAAGCTTTTCAGGGCATTGTGTGGCTGAAGATTACAGGTTTGCTCCTATCATCAGGATGGGAAATATCTATATTGAACCAGGGACTGATTCTTTTGAAAAATTACTGGAGAAACTGGAAGATGGATTATACATCATCGATGCTAAGGGCGGACAGACTTCAGGAGAGAATTTCACCTTTGGTGCTCAGTACGGTTACCTGGTGAAAGATGGCAAGAAAGCAGGAATGATAAGAGATATCAATATGTCGGGAAATCTTTATAAAACTATGATGGATATAACGGCTGTAGGGAATGACCTGGTTCTGTCGAAAACAGGCGGATGTGGTAAAGGACAGCTAAATATTCGGTCCTGTAACGGGGGACCACACATCCTGATGAATAATGTTGTAATTGGAGGTGTATAATGAAACAGCTTCTGGCAAAGGCAAAAAAAGTTTGTGATCAAGCGGAAATATATTACACGGAATCAGAAGAAACCACAGTAGAATTCCGGGACGCAAAGTTACATGACATAGAAAGTAATTATAAATCAGGTTACAGTCTGCGTATTATTAAGGATGGGAAACTCGGTTTTTCCTATACCCGAAACCTGATAAATCCGGATGATTTGATCAAGAACGCTGTGAATTCTCTAAAAGGTAAAGTGGAAGCCAGATATGAATTCCCCTCAACTATTACTGCTCTTCAGCTCGAAACTTTTGATCCTGTTTTAAATGATCTTACCAGCAAGGAGATGGTAGCGGAATGTTCCAGATTATGTGAAATTTTCAAAAATAAAACAGATGCAGAGATCATGATGGTCGCAGGTAAGGGATCTGAAAATCTTCGCATTATGAATTCAAAGGGTACTGACCTTTCCTCTAAAAACGGAAGTTATTTTTTATGGATGGGATTAACATATCCAGGTGGAGCTTCCGGGATAAGAAGAACCTATATAAATAAATCCTTTCAAACAACTCCTGAAGAACTTATCAATGAAATGATCGATATGTACAACAGTTCGTCCAACGTTGTAGAGCCCGAGAGTGGTAAGATGGAAGTTCTGTTCATGCCCAATAGCGTTTATACTTTAAATTGGAGGACTTTAAGCGGAACAAGTGGCAAAAGCGTATATGAAAAAGTCTCCCCTCTCTCGGAAAAGATAGGTCTCAAAATCTTTAGTAAGAAAATCACTATTTTCGATGATCCTCAAGATGACACCCATCCCTGGGCCAGGAGTTTCGATGACGAAGGAATATCAACTAAGGAACATACTATTGTGGAAAATGGGGTTCTGAAGAATTTTTATTACAACCTGGAATATGCCGAAAAACTGGGGGCACATCCTGCAGGACATGGTTATAAAACTTCCAGGTGGAGTGGTGATTCGATCTCGTTGAAACCACTTCCTTCCTTACAACATATAAAAATTCATCCTGGTAATACCAGTCTCAGCGAAATAATAAAATCCATTGATAAGGGTATTATACTTGAGGGAGTCATGGGCGCTCATAGCGGAAATATTCCCAATGGTGACTATTCAGTCGGGGTTAGCCCCGGAATTTATGTGGAGAATGGAAAAATTCTGGGAAGGGTAAAAGATGCCATGGTTGCAGGAAACGTTTACGAAACTTTGAAGAATGTTGTTACAGTTGAGGACAAGACACATTACACATGGAGTGGTTTTTTCCCGGCTATCCTTTGTGATAATATGAGTGTATCTACAAAAAAGTAAAGAACAATACAACAGACTATCACACTGAGCACCCGCCCGGTTACTGACTGGGAGTCGAAGTATGGCTGCGAGCACATGGTTACCAAGAATTTTTATCCTGTTGATCTTCTCAAGATTGGATTTCAATCCCCTCAAATAAAAATAGTAGACCAATTTTTCCTTCAACCTTTTCTTTGATTCAGGCATTTTATATAATTTTTCAGTAATTTCTGGAGGAGAAATGAGCAAGATCAGTTTTGTTATTAAACGTAATGGTGCAAAGGTAAAATTCAATAAAGACCGCATTGTAAACGCTATCTATCGTGCTGCTGTTGAACTCGGTGAAAGAGATAGAAAAATAGCTGAACATCTGGCAAATCAAGTTGTAGAAAAACTGGGAGAGATAAATAAGAAAGATCGTGTTCCTCATATAGAAGAAATCCAGGATATTGTTGAGAAAATCTTAATCAAAAATGGACATGCAAAACTTGCAAAAACTTATATTCTTTATCGTGAAGAAAACAGGCAAAAACGCAGAAAAGGATCTAAACAGGATTCCCGACCTTCGGAAAATATTCCCTGGGCAAAATGCTGGGAAATCCTCGATTGGGCTGTAACTAATAATTTACACACAATTAAAGCTTTAAACAAAAGAATAAAAAAAGGAGAACTTCCCAATATAATAGAAGAATCAGAAGCTGCTTATGAAAGGGATGTTCATACTGCTGCAGAATTAATAGCGGATCGCAGTAAAGAATTGAAAATGGTCATTATAACCGGACCTTCCTCTTCAGGAAAAACCACTACAACTTATAAGCTTGAAACGATCCTGAAAAACAAAGGATTTCACTTTGTTTCCCTTAATATTGATCATTATTTTTTTAACCTGGAACTGCATCCCAAAGATGAATTTGGTGATTATGATTTTGAAACTCCTCAAGCTCTCGACTTATCTCTTATAAATGAACATCTGAAAAACTTAGTTGATGGGAAAAAGGTTATGATACCTTTCTATGATTTCAAGACCGGTATGCGTACTTTAAATCATACTCCTAAAAAATTAAAGAAAAATGAAGTTCTATTGCTGGATAGCCTGCACGGTCTCTTTCCTGCTATGACAAAAGATATTCCCCACAGTAAAAAATTCAAGTTGTATCTTGAACCCCTACTTCAGATGAAAGGTCCTTATGGAAGATATGTCCGCTGGACTGACCTTCGTATGATAAGAAGAATGCTGAGAGATGCCGCTTTCAGAGCTTATAATCCTCAACAGACCTTAGAACACTGGCATTATGTACGGAATAGTGAATTACGTAATATTATTCCCTATATCAAAACAACAGATTATATCATTAATAGTGGTATGCCCTATGAAATAGCTCTGTATCGTCCGAAATTATTAGAACTCTTTTCTGTTTGGACAAAAAAATATAGGAATGACTCTCTGAAAAGAGATGCTTATACTCGAGCTTCCCGTGTCTATGAATTTCTTCAGGCAGTTGAACCTGTAGAAGATGATTCACTGGTGCCCGGAGACTCAGTGCTGCGCGAATTTATCGGAGGGAGTAGTTTAAAATATTGAAATTTAAGGACATTAATATGTTAAATAAACTTAATCCGACAAAAACCAAAACCTGGGAGAAATTATTACTTCATTACGAAACTATAAAAAATATTCAAATGAAGAATTTGTTCGAAAATGAACCGGAAAGATTTGAAAAATTTTCTCTCATCTTTGAAGATATACTGGTGGATTATTCCAAAAATATTATAACCGGGAAAACTTTATCTCTGCTGCTTGAACTTGCTGAAGAAGTAGACCTGAAAAATTCCATTGAAAAGATGTTTGCTGGTGAGAAGATCAATGAAACCGAGGATCGAGCGGTTCTACATACAGCTTTAAGGAATCGTTCCAATAAACCGATCTATGTTGATGGGAAAGATGTTATGCCTGAAGTCAACGCTGTTCTAAAGAAAATGAAAAAAATCTCAGACAGCATTATCTCCGGCAAATGGAAAGGATATACGGGTAAAGCAATAACCGATGTTGTAAATATCGGAATTGGCGGATCAGACCTGGGACCTGTGATGGTTACAGAAGCTCTGAAATTTTATAAAAAACCTAATATTGATGTTCATTTTGTTTCCAATGTTGATGGTACTCATATTAGGAAAACTTTAAGAAATCTTAATCCTGAAACAACCCTTTTTATGATAGC
>JAUXFF010000052.1 GCA_030620155.1 Candidatus Cloacimonadota bacterium
ATCTAACAAATTCTTATCAATAGTTATACTACCGATATAATTAAGGTCTCTTTGAGTAACTCTTGCCCTGTGGATCTTGGAAAGTAACATTGTTCTAAGCATTTATCCTCCATAAAATTGAACTGTTCCCAGAATTTTTATCTGTTTTTTTTTGTAAACTATTTTTATCAAGGATTATTATTGTTTTTATTCCATTTTAAAGCTATTCTTTTACCTCTTTGTTCATTAACAGTCTGTAAAATGAAAAAACCCAGGATAAAAAACAACAATACAGATAAGATCGACCATCTTTGTGATCCTGTAATTCGAGCAATTTCTCCATAAACTAAGGGACCTATAATTGCTGCCATTTTTCCGGTAAAAGAATAAAATCCAAAAAATTCAGCCATTTTATCATCAGGAGTTAATAGAGCTAACATGGTCCTACTGCTGGATTGACTGGAACCTATTGCTATCCCGGCTAATAATCCAACATAATAATACTGGGTTATAGTTTTACAGAAAAAAGCTCCTATAACGACCATCATCCAGATAATTATGGTCAGGGAAATAGTAATTTTAGCTCCAATTTTATCCAGTATATAACCGAATACAAAGGCACCCAGAATAGCTGTAGATTGAGCTATAATAAAGTACATTATCAGTTGTTTCGGGGTCATACCGAACCTGGTTGCTCCATAAATGGATGCAAAACTGATAACAATCACAATTCCATCATTATAAATCAGATAGCTGACAAAAAACTTAACAAGCTCTCTAAACTCCTTTATATTTTTTGCTGAAGTTCTGATTCTTTTTATGGCAGTTTTAAAGTAATTAGTTCTTTTAGAAGTACGTTTTATTTCTTTCAATAAGAAAAAAGTAAATAGAGAAAACAGGAAGAAAAAGAGTGCAACTACAGGGAAGGTTAAACGAACTAATTTATTATGAACAAGAGGTAGAATTATCAAAAGAGAGAGCAAACCACCAATATAGCCAACAGCCCATCCCCAACCGGAGACTTTACCCAGATCCTTTCTATGAGCAATTTCCGGCAGAAGAGCATTGTAAAATACAAGTGCACTGTTATAACCAAAATTAGCGATAATAAAAAAGATCATTCCCTTCTGGATATCCCCCTGTTTAACAAAAAACAAAAGCGCGGTGAAAATAATTGTGAGATATGTATTATAGAATAAAAATTTCTTTTTAGCCCTGGAAAAATCTGCTACTGCACCGAAAATGGGAGCTGAGACTGCAACCATAAGCATGGAAATACTTATAGCTCTACCCCATAATGCTGTTCCTAATTCTCCTGAATTTACAACTACTGTTTTAAAATATACACTGTAAATAACTGTTACAATAATAGTTGTAAAAGAAGAATTAGCAAAATCATACATTACCCAGCCGAAAATATTTTTTGTTATTTTCATACTATTTTTTCCAGGTTTATTCCAGGTAATGCAAGATCTTTATAAATTTCATGATTTGGTGTAACAATAAATATCTGGTGGTTCTTTTTTAATATTTTAAGAATTTTTTTTGTTCTTTCTTTATCAAGTTCGGATAAAACATCATCAAACATGAGGATAGGTGCTTCTTTATCTTTTTGGGAAATCATTCCTGCCTGAACTAATCGGGCAGCAATAGCAATTGACCTTTTCTGTCCCTGGGAAGCAAAACGGCGTGCAGGATGTGTTTCTATATCAAATTTTATATCATCAAGATGGGGACCTGCCAGGCTTCGTTGATTTTCGATTTCCTGAACTTCAATTTTTTTTAAATATGTGAGAAAATTATTTTCCAAATTTGTGTTATTATCTATGGGAAAAGAATAGATATATTTTGTCTGTAGATTTTCCTTTTCTCCACTTATATAAAAATAATGTTGGGATAGTACTGGAATGAACTCTTTGAGATAATTTAATCTTCTTTTAATAATCTCTACCCCGTATTTTACAAATTGCTTGTCCCAGACCATTTTTTCTTTTTCCCCGAACTTCTTTTTCAATAAAGCATTTCTTTGTTTAAGAATTCTATTATATTTTCTTAAAAGTTCAATGTAATCAAATGAATACTGTGAAATCGCCTGGTCAAAAAAAAATCTTCTATATACAGGAGCACCGGCAGTAAATCCCAGGTCATCAGGAGAGAAATATACAACTTTGATATATTTATAAAGCTCACTTATACGGGGAATTTTTATGTCATCGATTTTTATTTTCTTTTGTTCTTTATCAACTGCACATTCAAAATACAGTTCTTTTTCAAAAAGGTTAAATTTTGCAGAAATACGGAAAAATTTTTGAGAAAAATTTATTAAGTCAACATCATGGCTGGTTTGAAAAGATTTCCCAAAAGCGAAGTAGGCGATTGCTTCCAGAAGATTTGTTTTTCCAATACCGTTTTTACCATATATTAAAGCACCTTCTGAGCTGAAATTTATATCAAATTGAGTGTAGTTACGAAAATTTATTAATTTTAAATAATTTATTTCCAATTATGTTAACCGAAGTGGCATTAATAAGAATCTGGCAGAGTAATTCTCATCTATTTCAGTATTAAAGAAAAGTGCTGGTTCATTTGATTTTCCCAGTTTAATTTCAACTTCAGCGGATTCAATAACATTAATTATTGCACTTAAGTACCTGTAATTAAAAGCAATGGATAACTCTTCTCCTGAATATTTATAATCCTCAATTTTTTCAACAGCATCACCTTCTTCTCTTTTAGTAGAACTTATTATTAAGCTCTCTTCATTAATATCAAATTTAAGTTTGAAAGTTTCTTCGGATGCTAATAAAGATACTCTTTTGATAGCATTTTTTAAATTGTTCGCATCAATGATTAAAATATTATTATTAGCTGTAGGTATAGCTTTTGAATAATCAGGAAAATTACCTTCAATAATATGAGTAAATAATGTATAATGACCGTAAGTGAACATAACGCGGTTGGATTCTATTAAAACCGAAACTTTCGGGATATCTTCTTCTATCACCTTATCCAGGAATAACAAACCTTTAGTGGGAATAATTTGCTCCGTAGATTCCTGGATTTCAATATTATTGATTATTTTAAATTCTGCAATCTTTTTCCCATCAGTGGCGACCATTAATTGTTCATTCGAAGACAATCTCCAGAATATCCCGGTAAATATTGGTCTATTTATTTCACTTGAGACTGCAAAATGAGTATTTTCTATCATTTTCTTGAACATTTGAGCGTCAATTTCGATAATATTTTTCATTTCTTTTTGAGGGATCAACGGGAATTGGCTGCTTTCTGCACATAATAGGCTGAATTTTGAACGTTCACAATGTATTTTAAGAGCATCTTCTTCTTGAAAGAATTGAATATCAGAATCAGGTAAAGAAATAATTATTTCATTTAAATTTCTCGCTGAAACTGCTACTTTTCCTTGTTCAGCAACATTTGCTTCGAATTCAACTACAACCGTAATTTCCAGATCAGTAGCAGTAAATTTTAACTTGTTACTCTGTTCATCTGCTTCAATAAGATAATTAGTTAAAATCGGCATTGTATTCTTACTTGGTACTATATTATATAAATATTGAATATTGGAAAGTAAATCCTGCTTTTTAATTGAAAATTTCATGATTTCCTCTTTTTCTTTACTTGATTAAAATAGTATAAACAAAAAGAAAAGCAAGAGTTTATAATGTAAAAAACTCTTGCTTTCATAGAAACTGGGAAAAATTACCTAACTGCTTCTTTAAGCTTTTTACCAGCTTTGAAAACAGGAACTTTCCTGGCAGGGATATTGATTTTAGCTTTAGTTTGAGGATTAACACCTACTCGAGCGTTTCTTCTATTAACTTTGAATGTGCCGAATCCTACTAATGATACTTTTTCATTTTTTTCTAATGCTAAAGTGATCCCATCAATAACTGCAGTTAAGGCAGCGCCAGCAGCTTTTTTGGTTACATCAGCATCCTTGGCAATTTTAACAATTAAATCCTGTCTGTTCATGAACTCCTCCTTTTTTCTGCTTTAAAGCGGAATATTTTTTGTTTTTTTAAATAATCTTGTCAACAAAAAAAACCATTATTATCACTTTTAATGCGAGTTTAGAGGATTTTAATCCCCAAAAAGAAGTGAATAAACTATGAATATTAAGCTGTAACTCTCTATCATTTAAGAAGTTACAGTAAAATATTTACAATAATAAAGAAATTTATGGTTTATGAAAAAAATTTATTATTTTTACTAATAATTTTTTTTAAAGAAAAGCGCATTCCTGGAATGTTATTTGCTTTATTTATGCAAATCTAAAAAAAATACTGGAGATTTTTATGAAAAAAATATTTATTATAACATGTTTTATTTTAATGGTAACCCTCATATCAGCTGAAATCGTAACTTTTAGCTTTGATTTTGAAGAACCTTTTTTGGAAAAAAGGGGGGAATATTGTTTAATATATTTTGATAACACAACTCAATTCGGTGAAATTGGAGAACCTTCTCTTCCCTATCTGGGAATAAAACTTCTACTTCCTGAAGGTGAAAAAGCAAGTTCTATAAAAGTAACAAGAAAGAATAAAATATCTTTGGAAGACAGCTATACATTATTACCTGTTCAACCCCAACTACCTTTATCTTCAAACATAAAGTATAAAATACTGGATTCAGAGTTTCATGTTTACTCACAGAATAAAATTTATCCCGAAAAAGCATTTAATGCCTTAGCAACTTACTATTTATCAGGTTTCAGTATAGGATTTACTGCTGTTACTCCGATTGAATATAATCCAAAAACCAGTAAGATAGATTATTATAAAAATATAACTGTAGAAATTTTAACCGAACCTGTTGCTTTATCAAATGAAATTACTAAATTTTTACACTATTCCGATTTTATTGTCAACTTGATAAGCAAAACTGTAAACAATCCCGAGAAAGTGAACACCTATAATTTACCTGTATCAAGGGAAGATGAAATTGATTACATCATAATTGCAGAAGAAGCTAAAGTAGATATATGGCAAAATTTTGCCGACTTATATACCAATAGAGGTCAATATACTGAAATAGAGACAATCGAATTTATTACAACGCAATATCCGGGAATAGATACCCAGGAGAAAATTAGAAATTTCTTAATAGAAAAGTATACTGATTATGCTGTAAAATATGTTTTATTAGCTGGGGATACGGATATTATTCCTCATAGAGGATTGTATGGGATTGTAAATGAAGGAACTGGAAACGAAACCACAGATTATGATATCCCTGCAGATATGTATTATTCCTGTTTGGATAGAGGTGATAATATCGGTAACGGACCAGATTGGAATAATGATGGAGATAATATGTGGGGTGAGCCCGGTGAAGCCGATCTGGTTCCGGAATTTGCCATCGGGAGATTACCGTATAATAATGATGGGGAAATATTCAATTTCATTAACAAAGTTGATAGTTACTTGAATTCTCCTGTGGAAGAGGAACTTGCCTCTGCCCTGCTGGTTGGAGAGGATTTAGGTTGGGCAGCCTGGGGTGGTGATCATATGGATGAGTTAATAGGTGTTTGCAGTACTTATGGTCATACAACCGTGGGAATTCCAACTGAATGGGATATTACAACTTTATATGATAGAGATTATGTATGGGCACCTTCTGATCTGTATCCGCTATTAAGTAATGGTCCAAATCTTATTAATCATCTTGGTCATTCCAGTACATATTATAATATGAAGATATATACAACAGATGTAAATGAATACAACATCACTAATAATGGCACAAATCACAATTTTTCAATAATATTCACACAAGGTTGTTACGCAGGTGCTTTTGACAACAGGAATGCCTATGGTTCTTACGGTTCGGATTGTATAACCGAGAAATTTGTTTCTATAGCGAATGCAGCTGTAAGTATGGTTTCTCATTCACGCTACGGTTGGGGTACCAGTAATAATACAAATGGTGCTTCCCAATTTTACAACAGAGAGTTTGTTGATTCTTTCTTCGGAGAGGATATTTTCGACTTAGGATATGCCCTTAATGATGCAAAAATTGATGCTATTCCTTTTATGTCCAGCGTAATGTACTGGGTTGATTATCAAACTAACTTGACCGGTGATCCTGCTTTATCTGTGTGGACAGATATCCCTGAACAGATAGATGTTACTCATCCGAACGAAATTATTGTTGGTACTACAGAAATTAATATTAGTTCTTCTGTATCAGAAGCTTTAGTTGTTGTCCTGTTGGGAAATGAGATATTGGGAATTGCCAATACTGATCTTTCCGGTGAAGCAACAATATGTTTTGAACATCCTGTTGAAGACATGACTGAATTAATAATTAATCTAATAAAACATAATTATAGTACTTATCATGGTATTATTACTCCAATTCCTGCACAAGGAGCATATGTAGTATGTGATAATGTGGATTATCATGAATCTGGAAATTATATTGATGGTTTGATACAATCATTAGATACAGTATTTATGGATATTACGTTGAATAATGTCGGGCTGGATTCTACTCCTGAAAATGTTTATGCAACCCTGCAAACAGATTCCGATTTTGTCGCATTACTCGATAGTACACTGGAAATATCCGCACTTAATTCCATGGAGACAATTACAATTGAAAATGCCTTCCAGATAGAACTTTTATATGGTATACCGGATAATACTTTTATACCATTCGCAATAGATATTTCTTCAGGTGATAATAACTGGCAAAGTAATATCAGCTTGAATGTTCATTCCCCTATTTTAGAATATCAATCTTATACATTGAATGTTTTAACAGGTGATGATCAGATATTAAATCCCGGAGACACTGCAGAGATCTTTATAACCATATCAAATACAGGAAGCGGTTATTCTTATAATGTCTATACTTCCATATTTTCTTATGACCCTTATCTTAATACATCAGGCAGTGCAAGCATTACTCAGATTGACCCAGGTTCACAAGCTACAACTACCGAACCTTTTATTTTAGAAGTCTCCACTTCATGTCCTGAAGATTATTATACGGAATTGGAATTATTAGCATATGATGATATTGGCGGATGTATCGTGACGTCTTTTTCGATACCCATTGGTATTAATGTATATGATTTTGAAAATGAAAATGCAGAATGGGAACATACTTATCTTTCCGCAGGATATTCAGACGAATGGCATCTGGAAAGTTATCGAAACTATACAAATAATGGTTCTTTCAGTATGAAGTGTGGAGGTGAAGGTTCAGCAAATTATTCTGACTATTTACACTCAGGCATGCTTTCCCCTTTATTAATAATACCCGAAAATTCGTTTATAAAATTTTATCACTGGATGGACGCTGAAACACAAAGTTCAACACAAGCCTGGGATGGTGGATTAATAGAAATCGCAGTAAATGGGAGTGCATTCAACCAGATCGAACCTGTTAATGGATATCCTTATACAATTGTAAGTAATTCTGATTCGCCCTTTAATCCCGGTACTCCTGTATTTTCCGGGAGTGTGAACTGGGAAGAAATCGAATTAGACCTTTCTGAATATTCCGGGGTTGTACAACTTAGGTTCGTATTTGGTTCAGACGCTAATGTTACCGGTGAAGGCTGGTATATAGATGATGTAACAATAGGCAGCTATGTAGATATAGAAGAAGAAACTATAATTCCTGTATTCAGTAAATTGGAACAAAATATTCCCAATCCCTTCAATCCGGCAGTAGCTGGACGCAGTCCCGCAACATTAATTAAGTATTCTGTTGATAAAAAAGCAGATGTGCTTATTAATATTTACAATATTAAGGGACAATTAATAAAAACTTTGGTGGATGAAAATAAAGAACCTGGAATATATTCGGTAAACTGGCAGGGAGAGGACAATAATAACCGAAAAGTAACCAGCGGAATTTATTTCTATAAAATGAAATCCGGGAAATTTACTTCTGTTAAGAAGATGATCCTGATGAAATAAATTTCAGCTTTTTCATGATTTTAAAAAGCTGGGAATAGCTATTCCCAGCTTTTTTGTATTAATTTTAACCTTATTAATAATTCAATCTAACAAAAAAAAATTTGACAGCTCTTTGACGATATACATTTTTAAGTCCGTTTTTAAAATCCAAATTAATTTGGAAAAGGAGAGATTATGAAAAGAGTAGTTTTTTGTGTGGCGATATTAGCCATTTCAGCAAGTATATTCGCCAATGGATTAAGTTTGAATAGCCCTGGTCCGAAAGCTTTAGGAATGGGTGGTGCATTTATCGGTCTTGCAGATGATCCTACAGCTATTTACTGGAATCCTGCAGGATTAGTCGGACAACCATCAGGTATTTTATTGGCAGTTACCGACATTATCCCCTTCTCAAGTTATAAATGGGAATATCCTGCTTTTGGGATAGACTATGATGCAGAAGCAAAAGTAAACCATTATGTTGGTCCTAATTTATTCTTTAATTATAACCTGGATAACTGGTCTTTGGGATTCGCTGCATATGTCCCTGCTGGTATTGGAGCCGAATGGGATGAAGATGACTTTGACGGCAAAATGAGAAGCAAAATCGGTGTTATCGATTTCAGTCCGGCTATTGCCTATACATTAGTTGAAGGATTTTATATCGGCGCAGCAGCAAATATTTATTACGGTATGTTTGAAATGGATAAATTTGAAAATCCTGTAAACACATCTCAAGAACTTGATGGTATGGGTTATGGTGCTGCTTTTGGACTAAAATTTCTTGGGGGTGATAGATTCAGTTTGGGATTAAGCTATAAAACGCCCTTTACTATTGCCTTTGAAGGTGACGGTGAGATGATAGATCCGCAAGCAGGTACAATCAAATGGGATAAAGTAGAAGCTGATCTTGAATGGCCCATGTGGTTGGGATTTGGTTCTGCTTATAAAATCAAAGATAACTGGACATTAACTTTTGACGCTCAATATTATAATTGGGGTGCTCTGGAAGAAATAGTGGAAGAGATTGAATTTGTTCATCCTCTTGCCGGTGAAATGACCATGAAAGATACTTTGGAAATGGAATGGAGAGACAAGGTTCAATTTAGATTTGGAACAGAATATGAAATTAATGATTATTTCTCAATTCTTGGTGGATACTACTTTGATCCGGCTCCTGCTCCCGATAAAACTAATAATATTCTATTTCCATCTTCAACAAATCATGCCATAACTACCGGATTTATTTATGACAATGATCAATTTAATGTAAAATTCGGAATAGAATATTTATTTGGTAATGAAAGAGATATTTCCGATGACCTCGTAAATCCTCTGAATCCGCTGGAAGGCTTTAAGAATGCTATGCCTGGAAAACATAAAATGGATATATTCGCTTTCAGTTTAGGAGTAGGATATAACTTTTAAGTAATTGAAATTTAGAGAAACATAAGGGAGAGCTAAAATTTCAGCTCTCCTTTTTTTTATAATGATATAAGGGTTCTGTAAAATTAAGGAAAATTTCAGAAACCATTGAAATGGTTTCTGAAATTTTCTTTTGGTTATGGTTTTGTAACCCACAACTGAAGTTGTGGGTTAATTCAATACGTATTATAGCATTAGCCCACAGTTTTAACTGTGGGTTAAAAAATTACACAAACCATACAATAACCGCTTCATTTGTCCCGTTAAATCTTTTTTCATTTAACTGGGAGCGGTTTCTGCTTCAATTTTGCAGAACTCACTATAATTATATTAGATAGTATTCTGATTTTGCTGTAACCAAAGAGGACTTAGGTTACGAGCAAATAATTTCTCTGTAGTTATTAACTCAAACTCTAGGCTACTGTCGTATCACTTTGAGTCAAATTTCTTTACTGTTCTGTTAATATTTGGGAATACTTATACCTATAAATTCCTTTAGAATCGAATTGGATGGAACCAGGTGGTCTTCAATGTTGTTAACATGGTCGAATAAAAGTAGAAGACTTTCAGCTTCTATATATACATTTGAATATTTCGAGATATTCTGCAAAAGAGGTTCGATATATTTTTTTAATACTCCCAGTTCATAGGTTAATATACTGTTGAACATAAAATCTGCGTTTTCCTGGAATGGGAAGATATTTTTATTTTCACCTTCTCTAACAGAATCCCATATTTCCAAAGTTTGTTCAGCAGTATGTCCTCTGAAATTATGATCTCTAACTATTCTTCTAATTTTTCTGGAATCAGAGGTTCTAATCCGGTTATGAGCATCAATATTTAAATTATTCAAAGCACTTACATATATCTTTGATTTTTGATTAAAGGGAACAGATGATGTAAGTTGATCATTTAAACCATGAATTCCTTCCAAAATTAAAATATCAGATTTTCCAAGTTTTAATTTTTTATAACTATTTTCGCTTTGACCTGTCAGAAAATTGAATTTCGGCAGTTCTATTTCTTCTCCTATTAATAAAGCTTTTAGATGTTTGTTCAACAAATCAAGATTAACAGCATTAATACTTTCCAGATCACAATCACCATTTTCATCAAGAGGAGTTTTTTTCCTGGGAAGAAAATAATCATCCATATGAATTATATGAGGGGAAATTCCATTAACTATTAATTGTATAGACAAGCGTTTAGCAAAAGTTGTTTTTCCTGAAGAAGATGGACCCGCAATGAGAACTATTTTCACATCTTTATTCAGTGTAATCTCATTTGCAATGTTGACAATTTTTTTCTCATGAAGAGCTTCTTCGATTTGAATCAGATCTGTGATCTGATAATTCCTAATTGCTCTATTTAATGCACTTATATTATGTACATTTAAAATATTCAGCCATTTATCATGTTCCTGGTGAGTAGTAAAAAGGTCTTTTGGCAGAATAAATTTGTCACGAATCTTTCTGTTACTTCTACGGGGAAATCTCAGGATGAGACCTGGAGAATGGTAAATTATATCAAAACTGCTAATAATCGATGTATTGTCTGCAAGTTGTCTTAAATAATAATCATAATATTGCCCACATTTATAAACATCGATATTCTTAAATTGTAAATTCTTTAAAATATCATCTCTTTCAAATTTTGTAAAAATTTCTTCTGCTTGCAGGGAGGTTATATAATATTTTTCTATTGGAAGTTCCTGAGATATTATTTGATTCATTTCTTTTTTTAATTTAATTATATCTTCTTCAGTCAACATTTCACCTTCGAATATTTCGCAAAATACTCCATCTCCCACAGAATGTTCTACAACCAGTTTTTTTGAGGTGGAAAAAATATTATAAAAAGCATTCATTAATATGAAAATAGTAGTATCCTGATAAATCAGATAACCTTCTGATGAATCATAACTGACACAGTCAATTTTTGTATCTTCAAATATTTGCTTGCTGGAATCTACATATTCGTTGTTTTGTTTATATGCAACAATATCTTTTTTTGATATTCCATCGCTTTTTATTATTTCACGGATTGTTATAGGCTTTGCAAAAGCTATACTTTTAAAATGCTGATTATTAAGTTTAAGCTCTACTTTGAACAAAATATCCTCCTAAAAAATCATTTTAAATTTTTTAATACGGTCATAGAGTCAAGTTTTTTCCCAATAACCATAACTTTTTGTTAAGAAGAAATACCTGGAATCGCTCAATCAGGGATTCGTGTACTTATCCTGCCTTGCCAGCTAACTGGGACGGTTAAACCGCCCCTATTTCCTATTTTTATAATCCCTAAAAAATAATAAATTGACTTTAAAACTTCAAATTTAAATTGCGCCTTCGGAGGTTAAAATGGAAAGGAATCTTAGAAGAAATTTAATTCAATATTCAGGAATAATCTGTGGTTCGATTTTATTTGCGATTGCATATTCTTGGTTTTTGATACCATATAAAATTGCACCTGGAGGTATTGGCGGTCTTTCCCAGATTTTTTTTCATCTGTTAAATATACCTGTGGGTCTTTCAATGATCATTATGAATATTCCATTATTCATCCTGAACTTTATCTTTATGGGTAAACGGTTTGGATTCAGATCAATTTACGGAATGATAACAGTTTCTATTTTCATTGATTTATTGAGTTTGAACAACCTTCATAAAATTGGATTAATTGCAGATCTAAGTAAATACACATTTGAAATTAATGGAAAAATCATTTTAGCAATGTTAGGTCCGGATGACATATACCTTTCAGCAATTGCAGGATCCGTTTTATTGGGTCTTGGATTGGGTATAATTTTTCGTTTTCGAGGTTCAACAGGTGGAACGGATATTCCGGTTGCTTTTATTAAAGAAAAAACCGGTCTTTCCATTGGTACCGGTTATTGGATTGTAGAAACAGCAATAATATTAACAATTGGCTTAGTCTTTGCTGATTTTAAACTGATCATCTGGGGTTACGTGAATCTATTCATTACATCAAAGATAACTGATTTAGCCAGTGAAGGTCTCCCCTATGTAAAAGGTGTTTATATAATTTCAGAACATACAAATGAGATAAAGGAAAAGATTTTTGATAAAATTAGACGAGGAGTAACTTTTATAAAAGCTGAAGGTGGATATACAGGCAAGGAATTCAATATGATATTTTGTGCTATGAATAGAAGGCAGGTATCTCTTATTAGAGAAATAGTTAAGGACATAGATCCAAATGCTTTTGTTCTTCTTACAGACGTCTCCGATGTACTAGGTTATGGTTTTAGAAGCAGAAACATTAGTCTTTCAGATAAGAAATAATTGAATAAAAAATTGACAGAGTTAAGGTAGAAATCTGTTTTAGTATTAAAAGAATCATTATGGTCATGTAAAAGATTGTATGAAAGAAGAAATTAGTATTCATAATTCCCATCGTCCCGATGGGAATTACACTATGTGACAATGGAGAAATTATGAAAAAAAAATTAATTTTTATGGCTTTGTTAATATTTGTTATTACTTTCAGTATACTATACGCACAAAATAAGATGGCAATTTTGCCTATGCACTCTCTGGGAGTAGATTCAATCTCAACTCAAACTGCTGAATATTTACTGAATCATGAAATTGGGAAATTAACCTCAATGGATATAATACCCCAAAAACTTACGTCAGAAATTGTCGGGGATGAATATTGCATGGATGTGGATTGTGCTTCAGAAATCGGAGAGAAACTCAATGTTGAACAAGTCGTATCATGCGGTTTGAGTAAATTAGGAGACAAAGTGATCGTACAATTTATGCTTGTAGATGTAGCTGCCAGAAAAATATTAATAACGGATAATATGACATCAACTTCAATTGAAGACCTGGAAATGGTAATGAAGAGAGTAGCTTTAAGTATAATTAATCAAAAACCGATAGATAAAACTGCTGAAGTCGGAGCAATAGTTAAAAGTGAAAATAAATCTTTCAGACGCAGAAAAGCTATTAAGTTCACAGGTCTTTCTTTTGGATATCTTTACCCGCAAGAAGGTTACGATGAAAAAGATAGGTCCTTTTCATTTGATTTAAGAAAAGGTTATGAAATAACAAATCTTGCTATTGGAGGGCAATTTGCAATTCGTCATGGTATAGCTACAAATATTTATATATCCTATCTTTTAACAAAAACGGATTTATGTCCTTATATAGGTGGGGCTTTTGGTTTTCACTGGGTAGCTCACGATAATGATGAAAAGAAACGTACTGATGGGTTTGAAGTGATCGGAAGTATAGGGATCAGAGCTTTTAGAACGTATAATTTCCAGGTG
Source organism: Candidatus Cloacimonadota bacterium (assembly GCA_030620155.1). Lineage (GTDB taxonomy): Bacteria > Cloacimonadota > Cloacimonadia > Cloacimonadales > TCS61 > JAUXFF01. The sequence goes on from JAUXFF010000052.1 coordinate 13,636, forward strand.
ATAATGAATATAGATTATACTTATGTTTTTAATGATTATGATGACCAGGCTATAGTTTTTACGATCGGTTTATTGCATTAAGGATTATTTAAAAAGTATCTTTATCAACTTCAATATTAAATTTAACCACATTTAATTTAACTTCGCTTATCAGATTACCTATCTTATCATTCGAAATTGTATGAACAGGATATTTAATTCCTTCAATATCTTTGAACTCAAGAAAAGTTTTAAATATTTCTATAGAATCTTGTCCCTCTTTATTATTATATAACATCTGGTGAGGTAAATTTGTTTCAACATGTATTAGAAATTTCAGATCAAGAGACTTATTTTTCAGCTCAATTAAAGCATAGGTTTTTTCATCTGATGTTTTATAATCCACGAAAATAATATCATATTCTTCTCGGGATTTGATCAAATTAATTATGTTTCTTTTCAGGTTTCCAATAAGAATATCAATATATTTATCCGACAGACTTTCATAATAACCTTTAGAATATTTTTTCCATCCTTTCTTCTTAACAATAATATATTCGTTATCCTGAAATTTTATTTGAAATTTATCGGGAAAAACCGCTGTTACTTCAACTTCATAGGTCATATATCCTTTATCAATAGGTTGCGTAATGTTTCCTGATGTTTTAATATTCTCTATATAAGTTACGTCTCCAATGGCTTTAGACATATTATTGAAAATTTCGTTTC
>JAUXFF010000230.1 GCA_030620155.1 Candidatus Cloacimonadota bacterium
AATCAGACGTATAAGCCCTATATTGTGGGTGGTCCCCCTGATTTCGATTTTGTGGTTACTCCTGGTTTGGGTTTATTTGTAGATGTTGATGAAGAAAGCACATGGAATGGAGAAGGATAAAAAAATAAAAAAATGCATATAAGCATATAAAATTAGGTAAAATTTATTTATAATACAAATTTAGAGGAAAAAATATGAACAATAAGTTTAGAAGAAATTGCTTTGTTGTTGGAATAATCTTCGTACTTGTAGTGTTATGTTTTGCACAATCATCTATTGGAATAGTGGTTCAAAAAACTACTTCTAAAATATATGATAATTGCCCTAGCGACATTGCTATATTAGAATGGAGGGGCCCTCATGGTTCTTTTGAAGACTATATGGCTGGAAAAGAGATCAATGCTTTTTCTGTTAAAAAAGTTGGTAGTTCGATAGATCGAACAGATACGCCAATGATTATTATATTTGTAGATTCTGATATAATGGTGGGCATTGAGGACGATATCATGATATATAATTCGACTCTTGTTAATATTGGTTATAATACCATCGTCCTGGAGATTTCTGGAGGAACCGTAGAAGATTTGAAAACTCAAATTCTTTCTTATTGGAATGTTGGATATAATGTGACTGGTTCAGTACTCATCGGTGATTTATCTGTTGCTTGGTTTCATCATGAAAATGATTTCAATGGAAATCCAGCAGAGTTTCCTTGTGATCTTTTCCTTATGGATTTAGATGGAGAATGGCTTGATACGGATAGTGATGGATTATATGATACTCATATGGATGGTGCAGGAGACACTGCACCTGAAATTTATGTCGGGCGCATTGATGCTTCAAATTTACCTGGTGATGAAATAAATATTTTAAAAATTTACTTGCAGAAAGTACATGATTTTTGGATGGGAAATATTCCAGATACTGATTATGGTCTTACTTATACAGATGAAGACTGGGCTGGCTCACTAGGTTTCAGGCATGATATTGGATATGCATATGAAGATTATGAAGCTGTTTGGTATCCTTCTGTCGATCGTGATGATTATATGGATCATCGTTTACCAGGTACATATGAATTTATTCAACTTGCCTGTCATTCTTGGTCAAGTGGACATTCTTTTTCAAGTGGGGGTTATGCTTATAGTAATGAAATAAGGAATGCTCCACCAATGGCTTTATTTTATAATTTATTCTGTTGTGGTACATTAAGATTTACAGATTATAACTGTGTTGGAAATGCTTATATTTTAAATACAAATTCTCCTTCTCTTTCTGTAGTAGGAAGCACTAAAAGCGGATCTATGTTAGATTTTAGATATTTCTATGAACCATTAGGTCAGAATTATTCATTTGGAGCTGCATTTCAGGAATGGTTTGAATATGAAGCCCCGTATAGTGATACCCCGGGCGGGTATAATGATATTAGTTGGTTTTATGGGATGACTATTTTAGGGGATCCTACACTTTTTATTTCGCCAATACCTTTTCAGCCAAATACGGTTCATGTTGATGATGATTACAACAGTTCCACCCCTGGTTGGAACGCCACTCATTTTGATAATATACATGATGCAATAGATGCTGTTGCAGAAAGTGGGACTGTGTATGTTTACAATGGAGTTTATTATGAGAATGTGATTATAAATAAATCAATTGATTTAATTGGTGAAAATAGAAATGATGCAATTATTGATGGTGGTGGTGTTGGAGATGTTGTTTATGTTTCTGCTGACTGGGTAAACATCAGCAATCTCAATATAGCAAATGGTTTTACAGCTAATATAATTATTACTTATGCAAAAAATTGTTCAATAACCAGAAATATAATTTACAATAGTTGGCAGCATGGCATACACTTTTTCCATAGTGATGACAATATTGTCACTGGAAATACTGTTAAAAATAACTGTAAATCTGGTATATATTCGTTTGATGGCAATAACAACATTATCACTCAAAACACAATAAACTATAACACCAATTATGGAATCAAGCTAATTGGCGGTAATAATAACGCCATTTACCATAACTGCTTCAACAATAATACTGCTTATGACACTGGAATAAATATTTGGGGCAATGGCTATCCCTCTGGTGGTAATTACTGGGGCGATTATGCAGGTGTTGATAATTATCAAGGTCCAAACCAGGACATTCCAGGTGATGACGGCATTGGTGACACACCTTATCCAATATCAGGTGGTAGCAATCAGGATAATTACCCATTGATGTATCCATTGGAAAATATTGATTTTTATGTCGGCTGGAATTTGATTACTCTACCAGTTGATAATGATATAGTTATGGCTAGTTCTTTGGCTGAGAACATTACTGGTTGTCTTTCGGTGAATAAGTGGGATGCAGTTAATCAGACGTATAAG
>JAUXFF010000242.1 GCA_030620155.1 Candidatus Cloacimonadota bacterium
ATAAATAATGTTATTTCTGATAATTCTAATTATGGTATTCGCAATCAGAGTAGTAATTCTTTTATAATGAATAACCTGATAATTAATAATGAAGAAGAAGGGATATGTGCTTCAGGAGGCTCAGATAATATATCTTATATAATTAATAATATAATTGCAGGCAGTGAGAAAGGGATTCAAGCTGATGCAAATTGTCAGATATTTAACAATATATTTTATGATCTAGATGATTACAGTGTTTACATAGGTTGGAATCCTTTTGTACATATTCAGGCGGGAAATAATTGTTTTACTGATTCTGTATATTTTATTTATGATTCAACATATACAGACCTTGGCGGTAATATAATAGTAGATCCTTTATTAATAGATCCATTAAATGGAGATTATCATTTATCCGAATTAAGTCCCTGCATCGATACCGGCACAGAGGATACAATAGGTCTATCTTTACCTGCGTATGACCTGGATTTTTTATATAGAATCTGGGACGGAGATAACAACGGTGTATCCATAATCGATATGGGATGTTATGAGTTTGGTTCACAACCTTTGATGGGTGGAATTGAAGGATATATTACTCTAGATAGCATTTACAATTTTTTACCATTTACAGAGATCGATGTAAATGGCACCATAGCTTTTCCTGATACTACCGGATATTATGAGATGAAACTCTTGCCCGGGATTTATGAATTGCATGCTTATTTGGAAGGATACGAAGAAGAAATAATTCCTGATATTGAAATAATTGAGGGTACATTTTCAGAAATTAATTTTGAAATGGAAGCTTTGGTCTCAGTGGAAGATTTTCAATTACCTCTATTCGATTTTCAATTATCAAACTATCCTAATCCGTTCAAACCGTCAGGAGCCGGTCGCAGTCCTGAGACAACTATCAGTTTTTACGTAACACAAACGTCCTCGTTTGTGACTCTCAAAATCTATAACATCAAAGGACAGAAAGTAAAAACACTCATCAGCGATCAGCTTACTGCAGGAGAGCATTCTGTAGTATGGAATGGAAAAGACAGTAACAATAAACCTGTATCATCAGGAATTTACTTCTACAAGCTTACTGCTGGAAAAGAATCAGTAATGAAAAAGATGTTGCTGCTCAAGTAACCTTTTGCTTTCTTTGTCTCATCCAAAATGTCCCTCCGCTGAGTTGGAGATTTTAATCCGGCTTTGACGGAGGGATTCAGGGTGAGGTAATAAATTATGAAAAAAAATCTTTTCTTTTTTATTTTCATTTTTAATTTTACATTTTACATTTTTCATTTTTCAATTGCACCCGCAATTGAAGTCAGTGGTCATATTACTGAAGATACTATCTGGAGTCCGGATAATAATCCTTACGAAGTTATCGATAATATCTTTGTAGATCCCAATGTAATCCTTACCATTCTTCCCGGAACAATAGTTAGATTCAATACTACCACATATCCTTTAGGTGATTATCATTATGGTGATGGATATTCGGAAGCAAAGTTCATGAAAGTAAGCGGTAAATTAATAGCAGAAGGCACAGCACAGGATAGTATAATATTTACCAAGAATTGTGAAGAAACAAACCGCAGGTGGGGAGTGATCATATTTGACTATCAGAGCGATAATACTTCAGTTCTAAAAC
>JAUXFF010000240.1 GCA_030620155.1 Candidatus Cloacimonadota bacterium
ATAAATAATGTTATTTCTGATAATTCTAATTATGGTATTCGCAATCAGAGTAGTAATTCTTTTATAATGAATAACCTGATAATTAATAATGAAGAAGAAGGGATATGTGCTTCAGGATCAGATAATATATCTTATATAATTAATAATATAATTGCAGGCAGCGAGAAAGGGATCATGGCTGATTCAAATTGTGAAGTTTATAATAATATATTCTATAATATTGAGGATTATAGCATCTGTATATATAGCTCTCAAGTTACTGTTACAGCAGGTAATAATTGTTTTACAGCTCCTAATTTTTATACATTTCCTTCTAATTTTATCGATCTTGGAGGAAATATAACAGATGATCCCTTATTAATAGATCCGTTAAATGGAGATTATCATTTATCAGAGTTAAGTCCCTGCATCGATACAGGCACTGAGGATACTACAGGTCTTTTTTTACCGGCGTATGATCTGGATTTTTTATATCGGGTTTGGGACGGAGATAACAACGGTGTATCCATAATCGATATGGGGTGTTATGAGTTTGGTTCACAACCTTTGATGGGTGGAATAGAAGGATATGTTACTCTAGATAGCAATTACAATTTTTTACCATTTACGGAGATCGATGTAGATGGCACCATAGCTTTTCCTGATACTTCCGGATATTATGAGATGAAACTATTGCCCGGGATTTATGAATTGCATGCTTATTTGGAGGGATATGAGGAAGAAATAATTCCTGATATTGAAATATTTGAAGGGATATTTACAACTGTTGATTTTGAAATGGCAGCTTTGGTCTCAGCGGAAGATTTTCAATTACCTCTATTCGATTTTCAATTATCAAACTACCCAAATCCGTTCAAACCGTCAGGAGCCGGTCGCAGTCCTGAGACAACTATCAGCTTTTCTGTAACACAAACGTCCTCGTTTGTGACTCTCGACATCTACAACATCAAAGGACAAAAAGTGATACAGCTTCTCAGCGATCATCTATCAGCAGGTAAGCATTCTGTAGTATGGAATGGGAAAGACAGTAACAATAAAGCAGTTTCATCGGGAATTTATTTCTACAAGCTTTCTACCGGTAAAGAAAAAGCAATGAAAAAGATGTTACTACTACGCTAACTTCTTCGCTAACCTGTCCCCCATAGTCCGGTAGTTTATTCCATTTACTTCTGGATATCGGACGAAGGGTGGAATCTTCGAAGTTCAAGAAAGCTACGTAGTACAAGTGCTTCTCCAAAGGTTGAAAAGATGTTTGTTTCATCCTCAAAGCCCCTCTCTTAAATCTAAGAGAGGGGTTGGGGTGAGTTTAGGTGAGGTGGTGTAATAATGAAAAAAGTACTTTTTTCTTTCATCTTTATTCTTTTATCTTTATATCTTTTTTCTATTGAAGTTAGTGGGCATATTACAGAAGATACTACCTGGAGTCCGGATAATAATCCTTACATAGTAGTTGATAATATTTTTGTCGATCCCAATGTAACCCTCACCATTCTACCCGGTACAATTGTCAAATTCAATACTACTACATATCCTTTAGGTGATTATCATTACGGTGATGGATACTCAGAAGCAAAGTTCATGAAAGTAAGCGGGAAATTAGTAGCAGAAGGCACAGCACAGGATAGTATAATATTTACCAAGAATTGTGAAGAAACAAACCGCAGGTGGGGAGTGATCATATTTGACTATCAGAGCGATAATACTTCAGTTCTAAAAC
>JAUXFF010000233.1 GCA_030620155.1 Candidatus Cloacimonadota bacterium
ACCAGTATCAGGGGTGATGGTAAATGATTTATCCGAACCCTGGTTTACGGTTATACTTCCGGATGGACTTATAGATCCATGTGAACCGGCAGAGGCAGTGATAGTATAGGTATCATTATCTTCTGAACCAGTTGTATCTAAGATAAAAGTTATTTCATTAGAGTGAGCACTTTCTGCTAAACCATCCTCTGTAGCAGTAGCATACAAGGTCTTTGCTCCGTCCACATCTAATTCAGATACAACAACTGCCCACCAGGATCCGTCTGCCAATACCTCACCTGTGTAAGCACATATATCGTTAATGTATATCTTTATCTCGGCATAGGCTGGTCCATTCCCAAGAACCGCTAAACCATAAGCAACTTCATCTGCGTTAACATACCCATCATCAGCACCCTCCACTATGGAAATAATCGGAGCAACTGTGGCTGAGGGTGGTTCTTCTGATTCAGTTAAAACGATATTTTTAGTCATTTGGTCTATATACTCCAAGGGTTCATCATCCGCATTTTCATAAAGTCTAAAAATGAGAATTCTATCATCTGTGGAATCACCATAACACATATATTCAAAAGATAAATAATCGGATTCACCAGCTTCCAGGGAAATAGGTTTCTCCCCTTCTTTAAAATAAAGAGCAATAGATCCTATAGTCTCCACACCTCTTACAGTAAAAGTATGAGCTACACTCCCTGTATTTTTTACATAGACATAAGTAGTATACCAAGTATCTAAAATAAAAGAATCGGTTAAAGGAGAGATATTGGTGATATCGCCGTTAACAGGTTCTACTGAACTTTCCTCTGGTTCCCCAATGGGAACGATAACTGGATAGAATGGTATTTTAATCAAAGGAAAATATGGAACTGGAATCCAATAATATATTTCAAAGTAATCACTATCAGAATAACCCAAAGATTCATATTTTTTCGCCCATTGAGCAACTGCAAATGTATCACCCATATCAAAGGCATCTATAGCTATTGAAGCCCAACCAATTGGGCCTGAAATTGTCAAAAACGGTATTATTGCTAAATTTAAGCCAGTATCACAAAATGTAATTATTGTATCTTCCATGCTATATTTTAAATCTCCCAGGGTCGTTTTCCCTCCATATTGAAAAATGTAATCAAATAAATATTTTAAAAATTTATTATCTATTTGATCACTAAATTGTGCTCCTCCGGAAGTGTATCCCTCAATAGCCCATCCTGTTCTTTTTATTAATTTTACTATTGTACTAATAACAGGAAACTTAGACTGAGATGAATAATCTTTATAACTTTGTTCTTCTGCAATAATTTTCGGTATGTAATCTCCTGAAGGATCAACGATTAAATATGCAATTTTACCCTCATACAGAAATATATCTACATTAATATCGCTTAAAGGCATTCCGGTTTTTTCGTCTTCCACTTTAACATTAATTTTAACATCTTCTTCTACATTGAAAGTAGATAATCCATCACTATCAGTGATACTGTCGAATCTGTCAACTTCATCATAATCTAATTCATCAGCTTCTGGTTCTGGTGATGGTATGGGAGTTTGTGTGCATTCTTCTTCGGAAGCGGTTTCACAACCAAAGTTAATTAAATTGAATTCATATTCATTGGTAAACCCTTCACCAGGAATATTAAACTGGAGGGTTCCACAGCAAGGGAAGTCAACCTCAGTTAGGGGACTGACCCAGGGGAGAGTTCCAACAAGAAGACCGGTTGGTAATTCGTCTAAAGACGCATTTGGACGAATGACTGGATTTCCAGGTCCGCCTTCCATAGGTAGTTTTTCACCATCAATATACATTGTCCAATTGCCCCACGTAGATGGAAATGGATCAAGAGTTATTTCGATTATTTTCGTATTGGAATTCCAGAACATATCAGTTATTTGAATATTACCTTCTTCATCAACCGGAGGAATGATTGGATTTCCTCCGCAACTTACCATAATAACCAACATACATAAAATAGGAAACAATAAAATTGCTTTTTTTAACATAGATAACATCTCCTAAAAACTAGATTCCCACGCTTTTACAGGCGTGGTACGCTCAAAACTCAAGCTTTGCTTGTCCTGTTTCTTCCTTTTCTTGTGATTCTACGTATCTAAGGATATTACTTTCTTACTCTGTCCTTTTACCTGAAAGATTCTTCCCAATTGATCAGGAAATCGTTCTTTATGAGTAAACTCTGTAAGGTTATTCCTGAAAATTAGGAATTGCCCC
>JAUXFF010000017.1 GCA_030620155.1 Candidatus Cloacimonadota bacterium
TGGGTATGGATGCTCATGATATTGGTAAACGTGATTCAATTTTAGAAGTAGGGAATGTAATAACAGTTGAACCCGGCATCTATATTCCAAAAGAAAGTATCGGTGTTCGCATTGAAGATGATATTTTAGTAACAAAGGATGGATACAAGAACCTATCAATAAAAATTCCCAAAGAGATTGAAGAATTAGAAAATATAATTCGTAGATGATTTTTTCGTGTATTTCGCTGGAAAAGAAAGAAAAAAGAGGAAAAAATGAAGACAGCCATTTATCCCGGAACCTTTGATCCCATAACCAATGGTCATATTGATATTTTAAAAAAAGCTGTAAGGATTTTTGATAAGGTAATTCTGGCTGTAGCTGAAGATACAGGGAAAAAGACAATTTTTACTGTAGATGAAAGAGAAGAATTATGCAGGAAAGCTATGGAAGGAATTGAAAAAATAGAGGTTACTAGATTTAATGGACTTGTGGTTGATTTTGCAAAGAAAGTAGGTGCAATCACTATGATCCGCGGTTTACGCGCTATATCAGATTTTGAATATGAACTATCCCAGGCTTTGATGAATGAAAAGCTGTACAGCGATATTGATACAATATTCTTTGTTCCGGACAATAAATATCTCTATCTGAGTTCAACTATGGTTCGCCAGGTTGTATCTCTTGGTGGAAATATCAAAGACCTGATCCCGGAATGTGTTGAAGAAGCATTATTAAAAAAAAGAAGTAAGGAATGATCTGGAAAAAAGGAAAGAGTACAAAAAGCAAAAGACATGATCAGAGAAGAACTATTTCCAAAAATATAAAAATAAAGGAGCATATTGTGACAGGAGAAAAAAAAAAAATCAATGTGAAACTTGATGAAGCAGTTGGGGAAGGGATTTACGCTAATTTTTTTATGATAACAAACTCACCTTCAGAATTTATAATAGATTTTGGAAGAATCTTACCCGGATTACCGAGTGCAAAAATATACAGCAGAATTTTAACTACTCCCCAACATGCCAAACAATTCTTGAATATTCTCGGGAAAAACATTGAAAATTTTGAGAATAAACACGGTGAGATTAAATTACCAGGCAAACCTGAAGATAAAGAAATAGGCTTTAAAAGCTCAGGACAAAATGCTTGACTGCTAATTAACAAAAATACTTTTTGATTTTCTTGTATTTTTTTTGTGAAATATTTATTGTAAGGAGTTTAATTAATGAAAAAAAGTAAAATTCGAGGCTTAATAATTACGGTCGTAATTATTGTTTCTCTTTATTATTTCCTACCCCTGGTGGTTGACAATTTACCATCCTTTTGGACAAGTAAACGTTTAAAATTAGGTCTGGACTTACAGGGTGGTTCCCAAATACAACTGGAAGTAGATTTCTCTAAATTAGAACTTTCTGAAAAAGAAAAGGAAGATGGAGTAAAAACTGCTTTGGAAATTATTCGTAACAGGATAGACCAATTTGGAGTTTCTGAACCTTCTATCCAGAGAGTTGGAACAACCAATAGGATCTTAGTTCAATTACCCGGTCTGAAAGACCCGACCAGAGCAAAAGAACTTATAGGTAAAACTGCTCTTCTTGAGTTTAAATTACTTGCCAATGCAGAACAGATAGGGGAAACTTATGAATTATTGGATAAATATCTTTATGAAAATATAGATAATTATGAATACCTACAAAAATTTGCTGATATGGAAATAGAAGAAATAATAGATGTTTTTGAAACTGATGAAGAAGAGGAAATTCTAGAAGAGGAAGAAGAAATTCCTAAAGTTTTCACTAATTTGACAATGTCTGAAGATGAATTTCCTATGATTATAGAATTTAAAAATATAGCCTTGTTAAAAACCCTTCTGAAAGATGAAAATTTTAAAGAACAAATTCCGGCAGGAATACAAATTGCAGTTGGAAAAGAGAATAAAAATGATATTTTTGCTCCCAGACCTCTCTATTTCCTTCACAAACGTGCTGAGATCACTGGAAAATATTTGGATAATGCTAATGTAAGAATTGGATCGGGGTATGATCCTAAAACTTCTGGGAAACCATACATAGCACTAAAATTTAATAAAAGCGGTGCAAAGAAATTTTCTGTTATCACTGGTAATAACATTAAAAAGAGATTAGCCATTGTATTGGATAATGTTGTCTATGTAGCTCCTGTAATTGAAGATAAAATTCCAGGCGGGGAAGCCATGATCACAGGGTCATTTACTATTGAAGAAAGTAATGACCTGGTAATTGTTCTTAATGCCGGTAATCTCCCTGCTCCGGTAAATATCATAGAAGAAAGAACAGTAGGACCCACTCTTGGTTCTGATAGTATTAAAGCCGGTATTATAGCTGCAATGATAGGAATGGCTGTAATTGTCCTTTTCATGATTATTTATTACGGGTTGTCTGGTTTTATAGCTGATATTGCCGTATTGGTAAATATTGGTTTTATTATAGCAGTTATGACAATGTTGGAAGGTACACTTACAATGCCCGGGATCGCAGGTATGATATTAATTATTGGTATGGCTGTTGATGCTAATGTGATAATTTTTGAAAGAATCAGGGAAAATCTGAGACAGGGTAAAACGATTCGAACTGCTGTAGATGGGGGATTCAGCCGCGCTTTGGTGACCATTCTGGATGCTAATATCACAACTCTTATTACAGCTTTGGTTCTTTATCAATTTGGAACCGGACCTATCAGGGGATTCGCTGTTACACTTTCTATCGGAATAATAGGTTCAATGTTTGCATCAATAGTGTTGGTTAAAGCAATTTTTGATGGATTTATCCTCAATATAAATAGAACTAAACTTAGTATTTAGGGGGACAGATGAGATTTTTTGGTGAAACTAAAATAGATTTTATTGGAAAAAGAAGAATAGCTTTTATTATTTCAATCATTATTATTGCAGCAGGTATTGTCTCTCTTGTTATTAATAAAGGACCAAAATATAGTATTGATTTTACAGGTGGGGTTTCCCTTGAATTGGACCTGACTCCGGTTAATGAAAATGGGAAAATCATTGAAATTCAAGAGATTAGAGATTTATTAGCTTCTGAAGGTATTATTAGCACTGAAATACAGGAAATCAAAGGAATGGAAAATAGGAACTTTATCCTTATTAAGACAAAAGAACTTAGTGAAACAGGTGAAAAAGTTGGTAATAAGATAATAGAAACTATTAAAACTGCTTTCCCCGATAATATAGATCCAGAGAAATTAATTCGATTACAAGAGGAAGTTGGTCCTAAAATTGGTGAAGAATTGAGAGGAAAAGCAATTTTAGCTATTTTCTGGGCTTTAGTGGGAATTATAATCTATATCTGGTGGCGTTTTGAATTTACTTTCGGCTTAGCTGCAGTTGCAGCTCTTTTTCATGATGTCATTATTACCGTGGGAATTTTCTCTATTGCAGGAAAAGAAATAAGTCTACAGGTGGTAGCTGCTCTTCTTACTATAGTTGGATATTCTTTAAATGATACTATTGTAGTTTTTGATAGAATCAGAGAAGATTTGAAAATCTATCGAAGGGAATCATATAGCGGAGTAATCAATCATAGTATCAATGAGACATTAAGTAGAACCGTAATAACTTCTCTCACAACTTTTGTGGTTGTTTTAAGTCTTTTTGTTTTTGGTGGTTCAGTAATTCATGATTTTGCCTTTGCTATACTTGTAGGAGTAATTGTTGGAACCTATTCTTCTATCTTTATTGCCAGCCCGATTCTGGTCGAGCATTTCTCCATAAAGCAAAGGAAAAAAGGATTAAGGAAAAAATAATCTCTTTTTTAGAGATTTCTATAGATTTCAGGGCTGTAATTATTTACAGCCCTTTTTATTTTTTCTCAAAACTTATTTTTAAAAATAATCATATGTGAAAAAAGAAATTATTGAGATGAGGAAAACGTAAATTCCAGATTAATAATATTATTTAATTCCAATTAAAAAACAGGAAATATATGAAAAAGATATTAATAGTTGAAGATGAAGGAATTAGTTGACGTTATAAAAATGGCTATAATGTAAAAAAAATGATACATTGGTTAACTTTGAATAGTTGAATAAAGAGATAAATTCTTTTTTTTTATCTGCAAATTCCGTTGTCTGAATTCCTGATGAATTCGATAAATGTTTGTTGTTCTTCAGATAAATCCTGGAGTTCTTCTACTTTCTTTAAAGCTTGACTAACATTTAAATTGGATCTATAGAAAATTTTATATACATCTTTTATTGATTTAATCTGCTCGCTTGTGAAGCCTTTTCTCTGTAGCCCCACAATATTTAATCCACTGACTTTGTAGGGAAATCCAATACCACGTGTGTAAGGAGGAATATCCTTTTTGACGCCACTCGCACCGCCAACAAATGCATGAGTACCAATTTTGATAAATTGAGTTATTGCAGTCAATCCTCCAATAATTACGTGATCATGAATATGGATATGACCGGCCAGATTAACTGCATTTGCCATAATAATATTATTGCTTAAAATACAATTATGAGCAATATGTGTATAAGCCATTAACAAACAGTTATTTCCAACCTGTGTTGGTTCTTCCATTGTCGCTGATTTATTTACAGTTGAGAATTCACGAAATGTATTATTATTACCGATAATTAACTTTGTTGGTTCACCTTTATACTTGAGATCCTGACAATCAGTTCCAATTACAGCAGAATGATAAAATTTGTTACCTGAACCAATAATGGTATCACCGTCAATAATGACGTTTGAATATAAAATATTATTATCCCCAAGTTTTACATCTTTCCCGATTATACAGTAAGGACCGACAACTGTATTTTCTCCGATTTCAGCGTGTTGATGGATAATAGCTGTAGGATGGATCTTTTTCAAATAATCCTCTATTTCTTCATGATTTTGGCTAAAAAATCACCTTCACAAACTTTACTATTACCAACATAAGCATCACCATGCATTTTAGCAAGTCCTCTCTTTATTGAAATTACCTTGAGCTCGAATCTTAAAGTATCTCCGGGAAGAACGGGTTTTCTAAATTTAACATTATCAATAGCAGCAAAATAAGCCACATGTTTTTCGGGATTCTCAAGAGCATTCAGTATCATAATCCCACCTGTTTGAGCCATAGCTTCTACGATCAATACTCCGGGCATTACGGGATGTTCCGGGAAATGTCCGTTAAAGAAAGGTTCATTGATGGTTACATTTTTTAAGCCCACAATACTTTCGCCTGCATCAAATTCAATGATTTTATCAACCAGTAAAAAAGGATATCGATGTGGAAGTATTTTTTGAATTGCGTTTATATCGAAAACTATTTCGGATAATTTTTTCTTTTGATAGATTTTTTGAAGTTCCTGTTTCTTATATAGGTTACGTAATTTTTTCACTAATTCAACATTGGTCTTATGACCTGAGCGTGCGGCCAGAAAATGACCTTTGATTGGTACACCGAGAAGAGCGATATCACCGATCAGATCAACAACTTTGTGTCTTACAAATTCATTATAATATCGTAAAGGTGTATTGTTTAAAATACCATTGGCACCGATAGTAATGTCTTGTTTATAACCAAAGATTTTTTTTAATCTTTTAATTTCTGATTTTGGAGTATCCGGGTTAGCTACAACTAATGCATTTTCCAAAGAACCACCCTTAATCAAACCTGCTTCTTTTAGAGCTATTATTTCATGAAGGAAACAGAAAGTTCTGGCAGAAGCAAATTCCTTCTCAAAATAATCTAAAGATGGCAACCATGTATACTGAGTACCCAGTGCCTTCTGTTTATAATCAACCATAAAAGTAACTTTCAAACTATCAGAAGGAACAATAACAATATCTACATTATCTACCGGAGAAGTGTAAGAGATAGGTTCATCAAATTCAAGGTATTCTCTTTCGGAATCCTGTTCTACAAAACCACATTTTTTTAAAAGTTCCATAAACACGATCGAGCTTCCATCTGCTACAGGAACTTCAGGTCCGCTAACCTCAATGCGGATGTTATCAATGCTTAATCCTTTAATAGCAGCAAGAACATGTTCAATTGTCGCTACAGTTGCATTGTTAAAACCAATAGTTGTTCCTCGAGAAATATCTATTACATGATCAATATCCGCTGGAATTACAGGATTATCTTTTAAATCTGTTCTTATAAAAACGATTCCCTCATCCTTTTCTGCAGGTTTGAAGGTAATAGTTGAAACTTCGCCGGAATGTAATCCCACTCCTCTATAATTAGCTGCTTTTTTAATGGTTTTTTTAAATTCTTTCATATTAACCTTCACTCTTTAATTTCTTTCTGAAATATCTAACCAGGTCGGGAAGTTTCTTTTCAGAGGCTAAGATCCTTTTTTTCAACCTTGCATCAATCGCCGGAGTTCCAAAATATTTTGCATCTTCAGGTACTGAATTACTTACGCCTGATTGGGCTCCAACCATTGCTCTATCATTAATCTTTAAATGACCTGCAACCCCTACCTGACCAGCAAGATAAACAACATCACCTATAATAGTGCTGCCTGCTAATCCTACTTGGGCACATAAGATGGAATTTTCCCCTATTAGGCAATTGTGTCCTACCTGAACCAGGTTATCTATCTTAGTACCTTTACCAATAATTGTGGACCCTATTGTTGCTCTATCTATAGTAGAATTTGCTCCGATTTCAACATCATCTTCAACAATCACGTTCCCAACCTGAGGAATTTTGTTTTGAATCCCTTCATGTAAAATATAACCAAAACCATCAGTCCCAATAACGCAACCTGCATGAATTACCACATTGTTCTTTATTATACACTCTTCATATATCGTTGTATTGGGAAAAATATGACAATTAGACCCGATTTCTACCTTATTCTGAATAACTGAATTGCCCTCAATTATAGTATTATTACCAATAGTTACATGTTCCCCCAAAATTACATTATCATTAATGACAACATCTTTCCCCAGTTTTACAGAATCAGGTACAATTGATGTCTTGGCAATTTTACCAGTTCTTAAAGGTGAGCTTATTTTCAACCAGTGTTTCACCAGCATCATGAATGAAATATATGGTTTATCGATTAAAATAAGATTTGTATTAGATTTCAATAGCACATCAAAATCTTTTGGAACAAATATCAATCCGGCTTTAGATTTTTTTAGCTGCTCGATATACTTGATATTTTCATAAAAGCAGACTGAATTTTGATTGGCATCCCTCAGTTCAGCAACATTGCTGAGCTCCACTTCATTTATGAAATGTGCTTCTCCTTTTAATTTAGATACAATTTGCTGAGGTTTTAATGAGAGATTAAAGATTTTCATAATTTATTCTTGTGGTATTTTTTCTTTAATTTCCTCAATTTTATTCATTTCTTCAACAACAAGGTCTGTGACATCCAGTTTTTGATCAATATAAACTAAACCACTCATATTCAGATCAAAAATAGCAGAATATCCTTTTTCTAAAGCAATCTTTTCAGAAGCAATTCCTAATTTTTGTAAAATCGGGAATAACAATTCATCCTGCTTTTTTTTAGCTTTCTGAGCTATTTCTCTTTTAAGTTGAACATATTCCTCTTCAAGAGCTATTATTTCTTTTTCTTTTTCTTTTTTGAAATTTTCGTCAACCATCACAGGTTGATTCTGATATTCATCATATTTTTCTTGAAGAATTTGTTCTTTTTCTGTAATTTGATTATTCCACTCTTCTTCCAAAGTTTTGATTATTGTTTGAATTCTTTGACCATCTTTGCTATTTTCCAATATTCTATCAGAATTAATATAAGCAATCTCTGGTGATTCAGCTAATAAAAACGTACCCAGGAATACAATTGTTACAGTTAATAATACAATTTTTTTCATTTATCTTCCTCCATTTTAGTATTTCATAAATTTATAATTTTATTTATTTTCTTCTTCGGTTTCAAATGTTTTTTCTATTTCTTCAATAATAAGATCAGTTATATCTAATTTAGATTTGGCATACCCAATTGCACCAACCGCTGCATCAAGAACTATGGAATAGTTATTTTCTACAGCAACTTTTTCAATGGCGATACGGAGTTTATCCAATATAGGTTTTATGAGCTCATTGTTCCTGGTAATAATCTTCCCGTTTTCACCATAGATTTCTTCAATTTTGTTATTTTTTGTTCTTTGAAGGTCATTGATTTTATCTTCAGCTTCCTGCTTCCCGGAAGGAAGTAAAGTTAATTTCCTTTCTTCATATTCTGCTGTGAGTATTTGAATTTCTGCTTCAATTTCTTCAACTTCCGCTTCCCACAGTTTAATATCATTTTCAAGTATATTTTGTGCCTCCTGTAGTTCACTGTTATTCTCTAAAACTTTATCCGAATCATAAAAAACAATCTGTTCCGTTTCAGCAGATATAAGGGTGGTCAACAGGATAAATATTATTATAAAAAAGTATTTCATTTCTTCCTCGTAATTTTTTTTAAAAATTTATAACCTTTTCTTTTATTAAAGCTTATAAGTCAATACAAAAATCATAATATATTGTTTATTTTATATGAATAAAACCATTTATTTCAAGAATTCTGTATAGGAAAATAAAAAAAACCAACCGGTTAAGGTTGGTTTTTAAAATAGAAATTTTAATGAATATTATTTACAAGGTAAATTCTTCATATCTCGTTCAATTTTTTTCTGAATCCATGTTGGAACAGGAGTTAAATGTTTTAGTATTCTTCCATTACTGACTGTAAATTCTGCAACATCCCACCAGGCTTCCGGATCCCCTTGTTCATAATCCCATACAGTGAAATGGTGCGGTCCAAAAATATCATAAAGTATACCTTCGAACCAGATTTGTACATTAGCATCAGCAAATTCATTATAGTAAAGAGCATAACAATTGATTTTTACTGTATAAGTTCCATCAATTGCATCTAAAGCTGTAAAAGTTTCAGGACCATATCCTTCAATATCATCTATTTCAAGAGAACCTTCTGTAATAAACATATTCCAATAACAACAGTGTTCTCCCAGAGGATTCCAAAGATGTAAGTCTAAATCTGATGTAGGGGTATTCCAATTTAATCTAATTTCAATATCAGGAGCTTCGAAATTACCGTAAACAGTTATAAAATTACTAACTCCAGTATCACCGGTTTCGCTGTTTGCTCTTATCCAGATTGTATTGGTTCCTGATGCAATGGAAATAATCTCGTAATAATAATCCTCATCAACTGCAATTTCCCAATCATATCCATTAAGATTAAGAATAGCATGATCACCTAAAAATGGGGAACGGTCTTCCATTTCAATTAATCCTGAAACAGAAATAATATTATCATCAAAACTTTCCTGATCTGCCGGGGTATCCATTGTAAATATTGGTAAAGGTGGAACCGGTTCTTCAAAATTAACGTCAATAGTAATCCCCTCACCTTCTTCAAAATCGAAATAAACATTAACTTCATTATAACCACCAAGGTATAGTCTTATATGATGTTCTCCGATAACAACAAGTTCTTCATCGATAAGTGCAGGTGTGTTCATAAATAGATTTGTACCATCCAGATATATTGTAGCTCCTGCCGGGTTAGTATTGATCTGAATGCCTGTAACACCGACACTTATGCTGTCACAACTGGCAATAATTAATAAAGAACAGATTAAAATTGCCATAATAAATTTCGTTTCAATTTTCATTTCTCATCCTTTTCTATAATTGAAAACTTATAAAGTATTTATCCATAAATCAAGCTAATATTTATCCAATACATTTTTCACAGCATCAATTATCGGGATATAACCTGTACATCTGCAAAGATTACCTTCCAGGGCTGTTTTAATTTCTTCTTCTGTTGGATGAGGATTCTTATCAAGTAGAGCTTTTGCGCTCATCAGCATGCCCGGTGTACAAAAACCACATTGGATTGCTCCGTATTCTAAAAAAGCTTCTTGAAGATTTGAAAGTATATTATCTCTTTCAAGATTTTCTATAGTCTCAATTTCTGCATTCTGTAATTGACCTGCTAAAATCAAACAGGAACAAACAGCATCTCCATTCATAATAACTGTACACGCTCCACATTCTCCAATGCCACATCCTTCTTTTGTGCCTGTTAATCCTAGTTCATCTCTTAAAATATCTAAAAGCCTTTTTGAATCCTCAACTTTTATTGCTACTTCTTTTCCATTAACTTTAAATTTCAAATTTATCATGATTTACCTATCTTATCTTTTATGTCTTTGAGAACCGATTTTACTAAATTAATAAAAACAGGCATCTTATATTCAGAAGACCAGCGATTGCCAATTTCTCTGTTAATTAATTCAAACAGTGGTTTTTCTATTTCTGAGATTATGATATTATTTAACTCTTTTCCTGTAATTAAATCCTCTATCACAGTCAATCTTTGAGAATGACTGAAAAGGGAACCATCCACCAAACGACACTCCTCAACGAGGTTGTTTTTATCTAATGAAACTATGGCACTGATACTCATCCTGGTGATGTTTAAGGCATTTCTTCTTCCCAACTGAAAATAACTATAATAATATTTTTTTTCAGGTTTTGGGACCTTTATTGATACTAATATTTCGTCAGGTTTTATCTTGGTTTGATAACTTTTAATTATAAAATCCTGGATTTTGATTTCCCTGGTTCCTTTTTGGGATTTTAGGATAAGTTTTGCATTATACAGGATAAGAGGAGGAACCGCATCTGCACAGGGTGCGGCATTAACTATGTTTCCGCCAATTGTTGCCCTGTTGCGAATTTGGGGAGAACCTATCAAAGAGCATGCTTTTACGAGAACAGGGAAATTTGTTACTATTATTTTATTTTTGATAATTTCACTGAATGTAACCAGGCTACCAATAGAGATACCACTATTATTCTCAGTGATTCCTTTTAATTGCGGGAGATTGTAAATATTCAGTAGTTCCTGTTGTTCAGATTTCATTCTTAGTCGAATAATAAGGTCCGTACCACCAGCAAGAATTTTACATTTCTTTTTATTAAGGATGTCTATACTTTCATCAAGAGAAGCAGGTGTTGTAATTTTTATGTTTGAAATTTTTGGTGAAAGTTTTTTATTTTTTGATAAATGTATATCTTCACTCTGACGGGAAGGTTTTTTTAAATTCTTTCCCAGGAAAACCTGCTCTAAGGTTAAGGGAATCTGATAGGAACGTTTTTTTGTAGCAAATGCTAAAGCATTATTTATAGCTGCGGATGTTAATTCAAGCGTTGGTTCGCCAAGACTTTTGGCTCCAAAAGGTCCAAACTTATCCGGGTTTTCTATCAAAACAGGTTCGATATGATTAATATCTTTTATTGTGGGAATCAGGTATTCATCAAAATTGTTTGATTTGACTTCTCCATTCTGAATATTGAAATCTTCTAAAACTCCATATCCGATTCCCTGGGCAACACCTCCGAAAATTTGTCCTTCAGCACCTAACCGGTTTATAACTTTTCCCACATCATGAGCAGCAGTAATATTTAGAATATTAATTTTACCGGTAAATGTATCTACCTCGATTTCAGCGACCTGGCAACCATAGACATAAGTAAAATAAGCATTTCCCTGCCCTGTTGATTCTTCCCATGATACTTCGGGAGAGCTATACCAGCCATAAGCGGATAGATTTAAGCCTGCCCCATATGCTTTTTCCGCTGCATCTTCAAATTTAATTGGTTTGATATTTTCAGCAGGTTTATTTTTCTTTATAAATCCTTTTGCCCAGATTGTATCTTCAATATTTTCAACTTTTAAGTCTTTCTTAATAACCTTAAATATAACTTTTTTAACTTCTTCTGCTGCCTGAAGTGTCGCTTTCCCGCCCATTAAAGTAGAACGTGATGCAACTGTAGGTCCGCCATCTGTGATAGTTGCAGTCTGAGGCTCAAGAAAAACAACTTTGTCAATATCCACTCCAAGTACTTCGGATGCTATTTGACAGAAAGATGTTCTCAATCCCTGTCCATTCTCATTTAATCCAGCCAGAACATATACACTTCCATCAGCTTGCACACTTACAATCGCAGAAGTGGCATCTGTTCCTTCCGCTCCTAAAGAACAACCTCTGAAACTACAGGATAATCCAATGCCAAGTTTATATCTTTTATTTATTTTATTCAGCTCTTGAAATTTTTTGATCTGGTTTTTATAATTACTCTTTTTAACCGCTTCCTTAATAACCTGTAAAAGAGAGACTTTATGCCCGGAAAGCTTTTGCCCACTTGCAGTTATACTTCCCTGTCCATATCCGTTAATTTGCCTGATTTCCAAAGGAGATATTCCACAAATTTCAGCTATCTCATCCATTAAAGATTCCTGAGCAAATATTATTTGAGGAGAACCAAATCCACGAAATGCCGCAGTATAACAATTATTGGTATAAACTGCCTTAATATCCGTCTGAATATTTTCTATTTCATAAGGACCTGTGGCTTGAACTACTGAACGCCAGGTGACAAAAAAACTCTGGGAAGAATATGCACCGCTATCTGCAAGAATATCTATCTTCATTGCTTTTAGTTTTCCATTTTTATTAAAACCTGCTTTATATTTCATAATGTAAGGATGTCGTTTGTAACTTTCTTTTATTGAATCTTCTCTGGTATTCGTTAGTTTTACAGGTTTGTCTGTAATTTTAGCTAAAAGTGCTGCTCTGCAAGCCATCATATTGATAACATCATCTTTTCCACCAAAGGAACCACCTAAAGTAGAACCGAATACATTAATTCGATTTAAATTCAGCCCCATAAACAGTGCAACCGTCTTCCTGGTTGTATAAGGGTTCTGGATAGAACCATAGACTTTATATCCTTTAGTAGTTGGATCCGGGATTACAGTAACAGATTCCGGTTCAATATAAGCATGTTCTACAAATCCGGTTTTATATACTCTTTCGATAATATGATCTGATTCTTCAAATCCTTGTTTTATGTTTCCTTTTACTAAAGGATAATGAACAACAACATTACTTTTGAATTCAGGATGTATTAGGCGAGTTTCTGGTTTAATAGAATCTTCCGGATTATTAACAGATGTATAAGACTTATATTCAACTTTTATGGCTTCACAGGCAGCGTATGTAATGTCCTTTGTTTGAGCAGCTACAACTGCTATAACATCCCCTGAATAAAATACCTCATCTTTAATAATGGCATATTGGTCTTTACGTATAGGTCCAAGTCTTTTTTCACCTGGGATGTCTTTATATAACGCTATCGCTTCCACACCTTTTATATTCTTAGCTTCTGAGATATCGATTTTGGAAATTTTGCCAGCAGGAATATCAGTATAACGACACGCTGCATACAGCATTCCCTTTAAATATATATCATCACCATAAATGGCTTTCCCTGTGACTTTTTCGTAACCATCTATACGTTTAATTTTTTTCCCAATTATATTATACATACTTTTCCAACTTTATTATGGTATTTCCTAATAAAATTTACCCTGGAATAATTATAGTTAAAAATGTATTAATAATGATTAACGTCAATTTTAATTTTTGAACATGTTCAAAATATTGACACAAGGAGTCCAAATAAGATATTGGTTTTCTAGAAAATTTGTGGAGGTCGAATGAGAAGAATTATCCTGATACTGATATTTATTTCCTTAGTATATCTAAATGCAAACATCAAGATTTTAGAAGAAACGCGGAATAAGGTGATTATAGAATTGGAATTAAAAAATTATTCCATTACTGAAGATGATAATTATTCTTATATAAATTTAAAAAATCGGAGTAGGGAAGAGGATGCAGGAAAACCTGATTTACCTTTTGAAATTCTGAATTTGGCCATCCCCCCTGACGGTGATATTTCTGTGGAGATTCTCTCTCAGGAAACTCAAAAAAGGAAATTAAACAAACCTATTGCCCCTATCCCTGAAATTATCAAGGAAAATAAAACCTTTAGTTACAACTATAAAATTAATCAGTTACACTATTCTAAAACCCATGAATTCTATGAATTACCAGATGGTTATAAATATCGTTATTATGATATTCGACCTCTGAAAATAAATCCATTTTTATATAATTTTGAACAGAATGAATTAACTGTATGCAAGAAAATAATTCTGAAAATTGATATAGAAGGTGATATTTCTTATAGAAATGAAATTCCTGATAAATTTGAAAACATATATAGACAATTCATCTTTAATTATAAAAATGCAAAGGACTGGAAAACCAAAGATGATCCCGGAATAAACAAAATGCCATTTTCCAATTCTGATTTCTGGTTTGGTTTTGAAGTTGAAGAACAAGGATTATATAAACTGACATACAATGAATTATCACAATTACCTCTCTTTTGTGATCCTCAATCTGTCAGGCTTTTTACCATGGAGAAAATTTATTTGAAGGATTCTCCTGATCGACATGAATATATTGTGAAAGAAATTCCTTTATTCATCGATAAGGAGAATAAGGAAAGTTCTTTTGCTCCTGATGACCGGATTTATTTTTCCTATGAAAATTATGAAGAATCAGAATCAGAACTCAAAACTATTTATTTCTGGTTAACTTTTGGAGGGAGATTTGGTAAGAAACCTGAAAGATTAGAGAATTTCAAAAATAAAAATTCAGCCCTTCCAGTATCCAACTTTTATGAAAAAGAGTATACGAGTTTATTAGAAAGAGATTCGTATGTTGAATGCCTTTTTATCTATCCCGGTGTTTTTTTTAACCAAACGGAAGAATTGGCTGAGTTCCATCTTTCTTATTATAATCTTGATTGTGAAATTGCGAATCAACAAAATATCTTTGATGAATACAGTGGTGGACAACCTGATCCTCTGGCAATCAAAAATTTTATCCACGATTTCTGGCTGACATCTCCAGCTGGAGATTCATTGCAATATGTTATTTTGATGGGTTCCGGAACTAACGAATGGGATAATCCAACTGAAAAAAATAAAATCATGGCTTATGGCTCCAGTGATGATAATTTTGTAACATTCAATCTTGCCCATGCTGAGCTCATTATAAGCAGACTACCTGCACAGAATGTTGAACAAATGAATTTTCTAATTGAACGAATTCAAAAATATGTAGAAGAACCAACTCCGGGCTGGTGGAAAAATAAAGTTTTAATTATGGCTGATGATGAGAATAAAAATGGAGCTTTGGAAGGGATTGTAGGTACTGGTCTGAATCATACTTTGTTAGCTCAGGAAACAGGTGATTTGTTAAGTCGGGGAGTATATATAGATAAGGTTCTGGGATTGGAATATAGTTTTGATGAGTATAACAACAAACCGGATGCACGTAATGAATTAATCAGAAGAGTAAATCAGGGTAGATTAGTCTGGTATTATATAGGGCACGGTAACCCTGATGTATTGGGAGATGAGGATTATTTTAGAGCTTCTGAGCATTTACGGCTTTTAGAAAATATAGATCACCTTCCATTCTTCATAGCAGCATCTTGCAGTGTAGGTGAGTTCGATTCTCCCCATTTTGACTGTATGGCAGAAAGATTGCTATTTGTAGAGGACGGGGGTTCAATAGCTTCTCTGGCAGCGTCTAGATCCTGTTCAGGATCTGCAAATACTCGTATTATGAAAGAATGTCTGGAAAAACTCGTTAATGATAGGGAAAATTTAGGTAATTCCGTTTACGCTGCCAAACTTCTTAATAATTATATAAGTACTTCCAGGTTATATAATCTTTTGGGTGATCCTGTCATTTATGTTGTTCCTCCGGAGAGAACCGGCTCCATAACCAATATTCCTGATAGCATTCGTGCTCGTCAGACAATATCAATTGATGGTGATTTTGATACAGATATGCAATCTAGTTTAGATGGGGAAATCCGAGTTTTCGATACTGAATATGATATTCATTATACAAATACGCTAAATGAACAGGTTTATAGTGTTGATTATACCAGAAATGGATCATCCTTTTTCACAGGTTATATTGAAATAAGCAATGGGACTTATGATGCAAGTTTTATAGTTCCTGATGATATACGTAATGGAGAAAAAGGAAGGATCATGAGCTATGTATTTGATGATAGAACTTATGAATATTTTGTTAATTACTTCTATCCTGTAAAATTAAGCAGAATATCAGTTGATTCAATAAGTAGCAGTGCTCCCTCAGTCCAATTATACCTTGGTTCAAAATATTTTAAAGATGGAGATTATGTTTCGACAAGCCCTTTGTTAATAGCAGAAATTGAAGATGAAAATGGAATTAACATCTTAGGTTCAGCAGGTCATAAGATATTGGTTCTATTGGATGATTTTGACCCTCTTGATGTTACAGAACAATTTATTTATGATATCGGGTCCTATACTAAAGGTGAATTAACCTGGCAGTTTTCTGATCTATCAGAAGGACTTCATACATTATGTCTTATTGTTTTCGATAATTTTAATGTTCCGACTATTGCAGAGACAAGTTTCAGGGCAAAGAAATCCGGAAAAGTTGCAATAAAACAAATGCTACCTTATCCAAATCCAATGAAAGACGACGGTTATTTTACTTTTGTTATAACTGAAGATGCAGATATTACAATTACCATTTATACTATAACCGGGAGAAAAATTCAGACAATAAAGAAACCCGGTTGTGAAGCTGGCTACAATCAAATATATTGGAATGGAAGAGATGGTGATAACGATAGAATTGCAAATAATACATATTTTTATAAGATAAAAGCTAAACAGCTTGAAGATAAGGTGATTACAGAAAAAATTGGAAAAATTATAATTTTAAAGTAGAGTATTGACAAGAAATCATACAGAATTTTTTTTGTGAAACTTATTCTAAATATTATAAATTGAATCGGGGGATGAATGAAAGATATTAGAAATATTGCTTTTGTTGGTGCAAGCGGAGCAGGGAAAACCAGCCTGGTTGAGCAAATACTTTATAATGCTAAAGCAACGACCAGGATCGGGAAAGTTGAAGATGGTAATACTGTTATGGATTTTAACGTTGAGGAAATTGAAAAAGGCATGTCAATGTCTCTGGGTATGGCAAACTTTAATTGGAAGAATCATAAAATAAATATTCTAGATACTCCAGGTTCTGCTGATTTTGTTAGTGAACAAATATCTGCTTCAACAGCTGTTGAGAATCTTCTTCTTGTTGCCAATGCGGCAGCTGGATTTGAAGTGAGTTTGGAACAATCAATAGAACTTTTGGAACGAACCAACACTGCCAAAGGGATCATCATCAACAGGATGGATAATGAAGGAGCTGATTTTTTTAAAGCTTTAGAAGCTGTCAGGGAAAATTCCAATTTAAATCCAATACCTATATTAATACCTGTTGGAAGTGAACATAGATTTGAAGGTGTAGTTGATATCATTAAGCAAGAAGCTTTTATAAAAGGTGAAACTTCTGATATTCCTTCTAATATGAAAGATCAGGTGGAAGAAAGCCGGATGATTTTAATGGAAGCTGTCGCTGAAAGTGATGATGAACTTTTAGAAAAATATTTTGAAGCTGGCGAACTTACAAGTGAAGAGTTGACTTCAGGTATTAAAAAGGCAATTAGTCGTGGATTTGTAGTTCCGGCATTTGCATGTTCAGCTACTTCTAATATTGCAGTGAACGATCTTATTAATACTTTTATAGAATATTTACCTTCTGCCAAGGTGAAAAACGAAATTATTGTTTTAGAAAATGATAAGGAAAAAAGTATCGAGACCTCTGAGGAAGGGAACTTAATAGCATATGTCTTTAAATCTTTTTCCGATCCAAACGTCGGTGATATAGCTTATGTTAGAGTCTTTTCAGGTTGCTTGAAAAGCGGGATGGATGTGTTAGTTCCTGAAAAAAGAAGTAAAGATAAAATCGGATCAATGTATTTTGTGGTCGGGAAAAACAGAAAAGAAACAGATGAAATAAAAGCTGGCGATATGGGGGCACTTGTTAAAATAAAAGTTGCCAGGAGCTTCAACTCAATCGTAAGTGTACATTCAAATATGCGTCTTGCTGAGACTGAATTACCTACTCCATGTTACTGGCAAACAATCAAAGCTGTAAATCAACATGATGAAGATAAAATAGGTTCTGCTTTAACTAGGTTGCTGGATGAAGATCCAACAATAAATCTGGAAATGAATTCTGAAACTAGGGAAAGTATTTTATCAGGAATAGGAGAACAACAGATCCTGTTTTTGCAAAAAAAATTAAAGTCACGTTTTAAAATTGATACCAAACTTAAACTGCCCTCTATTCCTTATAAAGAAACTATTAAAGGTTTTGCAGATGTTAGCTATAAACATAAAAAACAATCAGGCGGACGCGGTCAATATGCTGAAGTATATATCAAAGTTTCACCAAAACCAAGAGGAGAAGGTTTCGAATTCATAAATTCCATTGTCGGGGGTGTTATTCCAACTAAATTTATCCCTGCAATAAGAAAAGGTCTTAACGAAATTATGTTGAAAGGTATCATATCCAATCACCCTGTGATTGATATTAGTGTAGACTGTTATTATGGAAGTTTTCATGACGTGGATTCCTCGGAGATGGCATTTAAAATTGCTTCCTGGCAGGCTTTAAAAAAGGCATTTGAGGTTGGAAAATTCATCTTATTAGAGCCTATACATGAATTGCAGATTATTATTCCTAACGAATATATGGGTGATGTAATGGGAGATATCACAACTCGTAGAGGTAAAATTCTGGGGATGGAACAAAAAGGAAAAAAACAAATACTTAATGCTAAAATGCCTTTGGCAGAACTTTTTAACTATTATCCCGCATTGAAATCCCTGACCCAGGGGCGTGGAAAATTTAATCAAAAATTCTCTTATTATGAGAAAGTACCCGATGATATTGCAACTAAAGTAATTGCCAAGGCTAATAAGAAAGAAGAATAATTTTTAATAGAGATATTGTTTCTTTTCAGATATTTCTTTTGCTGATAATTTCGGAGGTTTTATGTCCGGTCATAGTAAATGGGCTTCAATTAAACATAAAAAAGGAGCAGCTGATGCTAAAAGAGGAAAACTCTTTACTCGGCTTGTAAAAGAAATCATCATTGCAGCTCGTGATGGCGGAGGTGACCCTGATAGTAACCCTCGTTTAAGACTGGCAATTTCAAACGCTAAAAGTGCAAACATGCCAAATACAAATATTGATAAAGCTGTTAAACGGGGAACTGGGGAGATTGAAGGAGCGAATTACGAACAGATTAACTACGAAGGTTATGGACATAATGGGGTTGCTATTTTTATTGAAACTTTAACTGATAACAAATTAAGAACTGTTGCAGAAATAAGACATTGTTTTTCAAGACATGGCGGGAATCTTGCAGAGAATGGATCCGTAGCCTGGATTTTTGAGCAAAAAGGGTTAATTGAGATTTTAAAAAATGATCTTGATGAAGATGAAATAATAATGGCTGTATTAGATGCAGGTGCTGATGATATATTAACAGAAGATGATATTTTTCAAATTATAACTCCTTATAATGAGCTTCATAATGTATATAAACAATTGAAAGATACCGGGTATGAAATCGAAAAAGCTGAACTCACAAGGATACCTAAAAACACTGTTAATGCAGATGATGTTGCAGAAAAACTTTTTAGATTAATTGATGGCCTGGAAGATATTGACGATGTCCAAACAGTTTATGCTAACTTTGAAGTCTCTGATGAAATTATGGAAAGGATTTCTAACACTTGATCATATTAGGCATTGATCCTGGAAGTAAATACTGCGGGTACGGGATTTTAGAAATTGAGGGTAAAAAGATTGTTGCAGCCGGTTATGATGTTCATAAAATAAAACCATCATTGTCCTTTCCTGAAAAATTGTATGAAGTTTATTTAAAAGTAATAAAAATGAGTAATGAATATAAACCTGATATTGCTGTAGTTGAAACGATTTTTTATGGGAAAAATATCAAATCTGCCTTTACGCTGGGTCATGTCAGGGGTGCAATATTATTAGCTCTGGCAGAAAAAAAAATTCCGATTGAAGAATATTCACCAAGAGAAATAAAAAAAGCTGTTGTTGGCAATGGAAATGCCTCTAAGGAACAGGTGCAGTATATGGTTCAAAAGATTCTGAATCTAAAAATACCTCCCACGACTCAAGATGCATCTGATGCTTTAGCCATAGCGTTATGTCAATTTAATAGAGAAAAATTTAAATAAAAATGTATGCATATATAAATGGGATATTAACCCAAAAAACACCTGTCTCAATAGTGATAGAATGTGGTGGGGTTGGTTATGAAATTTTTATTCCCCTAAGCACTTTTGATAATCTTCCGGAAATCGGCAAACAGGTAAAATTACAGATTCATTATTCTTTCAATGAGATTGATGGAGTCAGGCTTTTTGGTTTTTTCTCTGTTGAGGAAAAAGAATTATTTCGCTACCTAATATCAATTTCAAAAATTGGTCCTAAAATTGCACTTTCTATTCTTTCAGGTCTTTCTGTAGAAGACCTTATTCACGCTATTCAAACAGGCAATGTAGATTTGATCTCAACTATTCCGGGAATAGGGAAAAAAACGGCTGAAAGATTAAATATTGAACTCAAAGATAAGGTTTCTAATATTAAAATTGCAGGAAAAACTTATATCTCAAAACTTGGAATTTCCGATATTGTTCACGAAGCTGAAACCGCATTAATAACACTGGGATACAGGCAGTTTGAAATAAGAAAAGAAATCTCCAAACAGATGAAAAGCAATGATTTTACGACTTCAGAAGAAATTATTAAAGCAATTATTAAATCTTTATACAAAAAGAGAAATGTATGATAAATATTAGGCTCGAAGCCTATAAGATAATTGTTACAGTTCTTTTGAAAAATGTTTTTTCAGACAAATTATTGAAACAGAAACAGCAGCAAATACAAAATGAAGGTCAAAATTCTGAATTGTTATACGTTCTTGTAAAAGGCGTGATAAAAATGTACAAAAACCTTGATTATATTGTTTCTATCTATACTGACCTGGATAAATTTAAAGCTACAAATAAAAAAATAAAAATATTACTCTATATGGCACTTTATCAATTGCTTTATTGTGATTCTATTCCAGATCATGCTGCTGTTAATGAATCGGTTGAACTTGCAAAAAAATTGTATAACGAAAAAGTGGCTAACTTCATCAATGCCGTATTACGTTCATACTTGCGCTCAAAAGAAATAACATATCCAGAAGATCCTGTTAAACTGTTGACTCTGAAATATTCGTTCCCAGAAGAAATTGTGAAAAAATGGATAGAATATTGGGGATTTGAAAAAACTCAGAAACTTTGTATTTATTATAATGAGGTCCCTAAATTAAATATAAGAATAAATAGATTTGCAACTGAGAAAGAGAAAGTAAAAAATTACTTCCATCGAAGAAATGTTAAACTTATTGAAAGTAATGCTTCTGAAAACATTTTATATACTGACCAAGCTCATGAAGTGTTAAACGATGTTGCTTTTTCTGAAGGTTATTATTCAGTACAGGACCCTTCTGCAGCAATGGTTGTAGAATTGATGAAGCCTGAACCTGATGAATCAATATTGGATCTGTTTGCGGCACCAGGGGGCAAGGCAACCTATATGGCTGAATTAATGGGTAATACAGGTGAAATTATCGCTGTTGAAAAATTTCCGAGTAAAATAAAAAAATTAAAACAAGCTGTAGAAAGACTCCAAATAAAGAATATAAAAATCATTAATCAGGATGCTTTTAAATATGGACCTGTTGCTCCGGCTTTTGATAAAGTTTTATTAGATGTACCCTGTACCGGATGGGGGGTTTTTCAAAAGAAATCCGAACTTCGCTGGCAAATTAATCAAGATTTGCCTAAATTGTTAAAAATGCAGGAAAATGCATTAAAAAAAGGAGCTATGTTTGTAAAAAAAGATGGATATCTAATTTATAGTACGTGTACTCTAAATAAAGATGAAAATGAGAAACAAATAGAAAAATTTCTAAAAAAGAATAAAAATTTTAAAATCGATCCAGCCTCAGCATATCTTCCTGAAGAATATGTCCAAGATAAATATTTACAAACTCTTCCCTTTATTCATTATATGGATGGTGCTTTCGCTGCAAAATTGAAGAAGATTAATTAAAGGAGATAACTTATGCTGAAATTTAAAGCTCTTTTAAAATCTATTGGGATAATGATACTTGTTTTTATTGTTGGGTTTATCGTAATTAACATTATCATGAAAGTTGCTGTTGGTCATAGAAATGAAGTAAGAGTACCGAATATTGTAGGAATGGATTTTAATATTGCAGTTAAAAAATGCATGAATTTAAAACTTTATCTGGAACAAAGTGAGTTTGTTCATCATGAGGAGTTTGAAAAAGGTATGATTATATCCCAAAATCCACATCCTGATATCATGACTAAAAAGTTTCGAACTATTAATGTCGTAGTTAGTGAAGGTCCGGAGATGGTTAGAATACCTTATTTATATAATCTGACTATCACAGAGACAAAATTAAGACTTGAAAATACAGGTCTTTTGTTGGGGAAAAAGAAATATAGATACTCTGATGATGTAGATAAAGATAAAATAATTTACTCCGAACCTATGGCTGATGACCTGATTGCCAGAAAAAGTGAGATATCTGTAGCTGTTAGTCTTGGAAAGTTGACGGATTCATCTTCAAAAAGTAATAAATGGCGAGACCTTTTGAATAACGAATAAAAAAACCTTAAAACAGTCTGATAATATTGAAATAAGCCTTATTCTATAGGCGAATTTAAGGCATTTTTTTTTACTTAAATTAGATAGAAAAATATTTTTTTTTAACACTGTAAGTAAACTATTCACATCATTGGCTACTAACTCTTTATATATCAAATAGTTAAGGAAAGTTAACAGAATTAATTATTTTTTATTAAAAAACAGCTAAGATTATATAAATAAAATAGTTGACACATATAGGCTAAATGTCGTTATGGAACCAAGTTTGATAAGTTTTTAAGCTTGAAAAAAAATGAACAAAAAAAGAGGATTTTTGTATGGATGGAACAAAATATACTGCAAAAAATATTAAAGTTTTAAAGGGATTGGAAGCAGTTCGAAAACGTCCAACCATGTATATTGGAGGAGTTACTGAAA
>JAUXFF010000124.1 GCA_030620155.1 Candidatus Cloacimonadota bacterium
TCCCGAACCCTCTTGCACTCTGTTTTCCCAAGCCAAGCAAATCCGGAATATGAAAATTCACCATAAATTCACCAGTAAAGCATAGCATTCTGATGTTTTTGAAATTTACTAATTTCGGTTTAAAATAACCTTCCACTTTGATCTCTTCAATATCAGGTATTGTGTAGTTAAAACCTTTAGAGAGAGTTTTGAGGTTTTCTCTTAAAATATGTCTAAGAAATCGCTGTTGTTCTATTTTATCCAGAGTTTTATACTTCTCATAATTTTCTTCTTTAAGTGCCATCCAGGGTGAGATAAATTTGTAGTTAATGAACTTATCTATTGCACCGAAATCGTGCTCATAAACAGAGATTTCTTTTTCATGTATCATATATTTTCGATTGTTTATTATGATCTCATCAAGATTGAAAAAGATGGATTTTAATATTTCCATCCCCTTATTAAAACCTATAAGTGCTGGATGACCGGAAATGATCCGGTATTGTATCTGGGGAAATTTATAACTGAATTTTCCGTCAGGAAGGTGATTGTGAAGTTCAGTATGTTCTGGAAATTGTTTTGAGAAATAACCTCTTAATGTGGGAAGTTCATAGGGTTTTAGAATTAAGTCTAAAAAAATTACTGAAATAATTTGTACTTTCATCGTTATCCTGATTTATTGTAATAATAATTAATAAATAATAACTATGAATTAATTTTTACCAATGTTTTATATTTTAACTTTTGCACAGATGATATATTTAGTCAACTAAAATTGTTAAAATAAATGAGATATGCAAATGTTTTGATAATCTTATTTTTTTTATCAAACTAATCCTGTCTGATAGCAGTCACTCGATAGAATCGTTTTTCATAAATATATTGTGAAGTCCAGGTTGTACCGTCATATATACCTGAAAAATCTTCATAAAACCCGGAATAAGGATTATCTGAATAATAGACTTTATAGCTTGTTGCATCGTCCACAGGGTCCCAGGAAATTACTATTTGATCATTAACAATTTCAATATTTATGTTTTCAGGTCTGTTCAATGTAAAAATTTCTTCAGAAAGCTCAGAGTAATTATTGTTATAATCTTTAGTCCTTATTTTGAAGTAATAAACCTGTTCCCCATTCACTCCATCTATTGTAACTTCATTTGCCAGTTGGCTTGCCAGAATGATATCATCATCTCTTGTAAAAATTTCATAATTATTTTCTCCAATAGGTTCTGCAGCGTATAAGATTTCATAAGTTTCAAAATCAAAGGATGAGATTTCTTCCCAGCTTAAAGTAACATAATTATATCCATATTCAGCGATGGTAAAGTTTTCCGGTGTTTCCGGAACCAGGTTATCATTCAGCTCCAGAACCTGTGGAAGAGTTTCAGTCATTGCATTAATAAAAGGTTCAAAATATTCCAATGAATAACAAAAAATACTGTCCATATTAAAGGTTGTTAATAGGGAATCGTATCCGTAAAACCAATATAAATTCTCTTCTACCTGATCATAGCAATTAGGCAGTTCATCCATTTCCAGATGAAAGAATGGTTCAAAAACATCATATTTATTCCAACCAGAAAAACTATATAACATCTGTCTATTTTGAGGATATCCTTCTAAATCAACCTGGTTGTTCACAGCATAAGTTGTATCTTCATTTGAATACGTAAATTCATAAGTACTGTAATTTACAGTATAAAAATCATTCAGAAATACTTCCTGGTTATTGCCGATACTATTTACCGGATGGATAAGATGGTCACTTGCATTTATAACATCAATTTTCAGGTCAGAAAGATCACGTATGGGTAAATTAGGACAATTTTTATGATGTCCGGCAGAAATCTGACAGTTTGCATGATCCTCATGCCTGTTCCAGTCATAACTATGAATTTGAGCTGAGAATTCTCTCTGACTGAAATCTTCACGGATCTTATCACAAAAAATATAATAAGCCTGAGTAAAGGCATGTTGTGTATTCCTGGAAGGATCACTTAAAGACTTACTATTTGTATAGGGACCTACCTGAGTCCATTTTACTTCTCTTCCTGCACCTGAAATCATCAGGAACACTGCATCCCAGTCCTGAAAACATTTACAGGCTACAGTACTAGTAGTATAATCATCATTGGGGTGAGGTGCTGTTATTATTATGGGATTTAAGGAATTGGGATTATAAACATATAGACCCCAGCCATAATCAAAACTTCCATATTCATCATCATCTAAAGTATCAGTTCCGTTATCATCATAATAACTTGAATTTAAACATTCCCGAATCATATAATAAGTTCTATCCGTATCAATATCATAAAATTCTACAACCTGGAAAGGAAAACCTGAACTGTCTAATAAAGCCTGTGCTGTTTCTAATTCTTCTGCTATAAAATTATTTATTATATTTTCCCATAAAATTAGTTCAACTATACCTGCGATGTTGAAATCACCAAACCCATCTGTTTGTCGGTCGTATGGAGCATAAAGATTATAATCTTCCTCAGCAATACCTTCACTTATATGACTCACCCAGTTATCATACTCGCAGTTTTCTGTTGAGCCATATAGAAATTCTTTGAAAGAGGCTGTTTCCTCAACAACAGAAAAGCAGAAAATTATTTTCAAGAGAAATATTATAAATATGATGTTTTTCAGCATATTCTCCTCTTACAAATAATTAACCTGATAAGTTATCCCCAGAACTCCAATAAATCCAAAAAATTTTCTATTTAATGAAAATATTAATTTTATTTTCGTCAAATTATATTTTTTTTAGAAAATTTCGCAGAACATTATTTTAATAATTGTAAAAAAATATACATGAGCTTACTCTAAAAAGATCAATTAATAATGTATTATGAAAATATTATAAAAATCTCTGAAACCGTTGAAACGGTTAGGAATAGCTATCCTCATATTAACCACCAACTTAAGTTGGTGGTTAATGAGATAGAAAAATTCTCAATACCCGTTTTACAATAACTTAAGTATATGCGAAATTTGAGTAATTATTCATTCCCTGGTTTGCACGGAAAAAGCTACCTCGTCGGTATTACCATTCTCATCAATAACTTTCAGATAATGATTGCCATTATTCACTAATACTGCCTTGAAATGTTTATCAATAGTATCACCGATATAAAGGTCATCCAGGTACCAGAACACAAATGATCCGGAATTTCTATGAGCAGCTCTCAATGTAATTTTCTGTAGTTCCCCGCCAATTTCCCTTGGAATCCATAATCTGGCTTTATTTGTCGGATACAAAATTTCTATCGTATTGGAAGTCATCTCACCCGGACATCCGGGATTATGTAAGGGCATCTGGTCAATATTTTGTCCTCTTTCCCTTAGATATTGTGAAACATTTGGAGGATATATTTTCACGGATTTTGCTTTATAATTTCCCGCTTCCCAGCACAAAGAGCAAACCCTGTATTTTTCTTCCTTATCTACAAAAATATTCTTACAAAAAGGACACAATCGCAATGGTTTCATCTGAAAAGGTGTTAATACATTCTCTTTATGAACACAATTTGGACCTGCCAGAAAACCTGTATCTTTACAAATGGTTATTACATCCATTTCCTGAATCGGCATCTTGAACCAGGTAAGTTCGGTGTCTTTGGGAAGAGAATTAAAAATATCAAAAAGGATTGGTCCTGCACAGCTTGCTCCTGAAATTGCAGGATTTCCTTCTCCTGTAAAGTTCCCGACCCAGACTCCGATAGTCCACTGCGGATTTACTCCTATAGCCCAAGCATCACGTTGTCCAAAACTCGTACCTGTTTTCCAGGCAAAAGGTTTCTGGTCATGATACTGATGCCAGTAATATTCTATTCCAGGTCTCTTAACCTCTTTCATTATCTCAAGAGTCAAAAAGCATGCTCCCGGACTTACCAGGTTAAAATAATGTCCCATTCTCTCTTCAACATCTTCTACAAAAAGAGGAGTAAATTTTCCATAATTTCCCAGACCTTTATATAACATTACCAGATCATATAAAGTTGCTTCCGAACCACCAATTATGAGTGTAAGACCATAATCTTCAGAATCGCGGAACAGCGTAGATACTCCTGCAATCTTAAGAAAATGATAAAATTCCTGAACACCATAAGTGTTCAATAAACGGACAGCAGGAATATTCAAAGAGCGGACAAGAGCATCTTCTGCCGTTACCAGTCCATCATATTTCTTATTAGCATTTTCCGGAGAAAAAGAACCGAAGTAAGTAGGGACATCTTTCATTAAAGTCTGTGGAATTAAAATCCCTGCATCCATTGATAATGCATACAGTAACGGTTTCAGGATCGAACCTGTAGATCTGGGTGCTTGAACTCCATTAACCTGTCCATTGGTTTTTTTATCCCAATAGTTCTGGGAACCTGCATAAGCCCTGATTTTTCCGGTTTTAGTTTCAACAACCAGGGCACAAATATTCGATATACCCTGCAATTGCAGAAAATCTGAATGCTGCTCAAGAATTTGTTCCAATTGTTGCTGCTTACCACAATTTAAGGTTGTTTTAATAATGTTTTCTCTATTTTTTGATTTTAAATATTGAGATATATGAGGTGCGGAAATTGGAAAGGTGTGAACTGTATTAGGAACAGGTTCAAGCAAGCTTAGTTCAAGGGTTTCTTCATCGATTATTTTTTTCTTAAAGAGTTTTCCCAGAAGTCTATTTCGTTTATTAATTAATCTCTGTTGGTTCTTACCTGGAGAGATTAAACCAGGGGAATTTGGTAAAACAGCGAGCGTAGCAGCTTCACTCCAGGTTAAATTCTGAGGTTCTTTGTAATAATATTTCCGGGAAGCTGCTTGAATTCCGATAATATTCCTGCCGTAAGGAGCATGATCAAGGTACAATTTCAGGATATCTTTTTTTGAATATTTCAATTCCAGTTTAAAAGCCTGTAAAATTTCGTAAATCTTATTTGGAATAGTTCTGCTTTTGGGATCGGTTAACCTGGCTACCTGCATTGTCAACGTGCTTCCACCGCTTATGATGATTCTGTGTTTGATATTCAAAAACAAAGCCCTGAGCAAGGCAAAAGGATTCACTCCAGGATGATAATAAAAATAGCGGTCTTCATATTGTAAAACTGCTGTTTCCAGTTTGGATGGTATTTCCATTTCCGGATCAGGAGGAAAACACCATTGTTCACTTTTATTCAGAAATACCCTGAGAATTTCTTTGTTCTCATCCAGAATAATTGTACTGTAATCCTGAAATCCTGTAGCTTTATCTGGAATAACAAAATACAGCAAGAACGCTGCAATTGCAAAAACCGCAACACAAATCAGTATCTTGTATTTATTCATTTTCCTTTTGCAACCGTTCTGAATCCGGCAGCTGCCGGAGTTCCGAAGGTTGATACTATTTAACTACACTTACTTTTCTGCCGGCTTTTATACATTGATATTTGTTATCATACATCACTTCACAGAGAGTTGGAGGAAGCTCGAATTCTCCGATAGTAACTGCTCGCAATTTAACTTCAACTTCGATAACATCTTCATTTCTTATCATATTAAAGAACCACATAATTCTATCATCACGAATATCAGTATAATCAACATTTGCAGTTTTGGTCCTGAACTTATTTTTGGGCTTTTCAGTTTGAATATTATCAGGATTTATGCGCTCATTCTCGATTTCCCAACCACTGGGAAGGATCTGCACAAGTGCAATATTTTCTAAAGTTCTATTTATTGTCTTTTCCACCTGAATTTTTGCTTTGAACACTTCTCCCTGTTTTATTATTGAAGGGTCTATCGAATTCCCGTTGATATCAAACCAACTGATCTTAAGTTTTAATCCATTTGACTTTTCTTCTTCAGTCGGTTTCAAGGGAACACCATCCCAGTTTAAATTAAGATAAACATTGGAAAGTTTGGTTTCACTATCGATATGAACTCCTATTTCTTCTCCAAAGGAATCGGTTATATTTTTCTTAACCGAGAATTCCTTTGAATTGAACGGAATTATTTCTTGATTTGCTAAAGTTATTTCACCAATTAAAGGAGAATCCATATTAAAATCTTCTTTGTTTGCCTGGATATATTTACCAAGTGAAAGAAGTGAATAGCCCAGAGTCTGGGTTGAGAACCAGTCTGTAGACGATAATCTGTCGGAAATATCAAGATAGAGTTCTTCAGCTTTATCTTTTCTATTCATAATCAGAAGTGCGTCGAGGATAATAGCTTTATCTCTTAAGCCTGAACCGTATGTTTCCGCCAGTTCTGTGTAATCTTTAACAATAATGCCGGTTTTAAGTGCGATCTGTTCAGCAGTTGTATTAACTCCGGCCATATGATATGCAGAAGCCAGCATCCATCTTTCAGTATCATCCATAACAGGTAGAACATCTTCTTTTAGATAGTTCATTGCTCCGATCTCAGGAGACTCAGCAAGAGCTAATAAATAAAGACGGTATAACTGAATTTTCAGGGTGTATTTATGTTTTTCATAATAATCTCTATTCATGTTTTTCTTTGCATAACCTCGTTGATATCGAATCCAGTTTGCCAGCATATCCTGGGGAACAAAATAACCAAGTTTCTTAGCTTCCAGCAGGAAATGTCCGGCATAATTTGTTCCCCATTCACAAGTTCTCAAGTTGCCGGGCCAGTATGTGAAAGAACCATTCGCGAGCTGGAATTTTCTCAATCTTTTAATAGCAGTATTAATATTGTAATCAATGTCTTCCTCATCATCATAGGATTTCTTCATAAAGCTTTTCAAATAAAGTTGAGGAAATACAGCAGATGTGGTTTGTTCTATACATCCATACGGAAACCTGATCAACCAATCGATCCTTTTGCCAATATCTAACCTGGGAGTTCTGCAGATAGTCAAGGTTGCGTTATTTGTACCTTTGATACCATCATCCGGAACCAGGAAAGTAACCGATTCTCCAGGCGAACATTTCTTCTCTTCCTGGCTGTATATCCGAGGGGAATAAGGTCGAATCGCAATATCGGTGATGCTTTGCGCATTATATTTTTCCGACCTTGCATTTATTGTTATTTTTGCAGCTCCCACTTCAGGTAAAACTTCCGCTGAAAAATACACACTTTTATCTCCTGGTTTATCGAAAGTGACAGTTTTTTCAGTTTCTTTAAGAATTTTTATCGGACCTTGTATGGATATTGATACATTCACACTTTTAATTCCATCTTCCATTGCAAAAACCTCAACAGGGATGCTGAACTTATCCATAGGAGCAAGCATTCTCGGTAAAGTTGGAAGAATCATCAGCTCCTTTTTAACGGGTACGGTTTTTGATGTGCTCCCGAAACGTCCTTTATCTGCAGATATTACCATAATACGTACGGCTCCAATGTATTCTGGCATTTCAAATTCAACTTCTGCAAAACCTTTATCATTGGTTTCCATTGGTCCTTTGAACATACAGACAGGTTTGAACCTTTTTGTTTTTTCCGGAGCCTGTTGTCCTTTTCTATAGGTTTCCAAACCAAGTCCACCACCGATTGAGAAAATTCTAAAAACATCACCTTTGTTCGCACCAATAATGTATCCGTAATTATCATAGGTTTTCACACCAAGAA
>JAUXFF010000170.1 GCA_030620155.1 Candidatus Cloacimonadota bacterium
AAAAAAAGGTTTTAATTATAGAAGATGAATTAGTGATCGCATTAGATATCAAATATTCTCTGGAATCCCAAGGTTTTGAAGTTTGTGATTTCATATCTAGTGCTGAGGAAGCTCTGACAAGACTTGATAACATTAAACCGGATATTATTGTGATTGATATTGTTCTTGAAGGAATGATGGACGGCATTGAACTGGCTGAAATAATTAATGAAAAATACCAAATCCCTATTATATATATTACTGCTTTAGATGATAAAAAAACATATCAAGATGCTCAGAAGACCAGACCTATTTGTTTCCTTGTAAAACCATATGGAGATAAAGAACTGCTATCCTGGGTAAATGTAGCATTGGAACAATCTGAGAAGCAAAAAATAAAGAAAAATTAGACACTTCTCCCCCACTTTATAAAGAGATAATGAAATAATAATTTTCATTCATTCCTCCCGCATTTAACCCCTCTATCCAGCCCTTGCGAAGGGAAGCAGAAAGCCGCATTTATGCGGCAAGAGGGTTTATCCTATCTCACCTTCTCTTATTTTTATTTGCTTTTCAAGGTCCAGATATACTCCTTCCAGATTTTGTAATACTTCATAATTTGTATATCGAATTACTTTAATACCTGAGCTCTCTAAATTCTCAGTTCGTCTTTTATCATATTCAATTTGTTCATTATGACTTTTGCCATCAACTTCAATTACTAATAATAATTTTGCGCAAAAGAAATCTACAATAAAATTTCCAATAGGTTTTTGTCTTAAAAATTTATAACCTTGAAGTTTTCTTTTCCGTAGAACTTCATACCAAAGTCTTGCTTCCGGTCGGTTCATGTTTTTTCTGTTTCTTCTCGCTTTATCTTTCAGGTGTTTCTCAAATGGTATGAATTCATTTTTGCTCATTGTTGGACCCCTCTGTCCAGCCCTTGTAAGGGAGAAAGCCGCATTTATGCGGCAAGAGGGTTGATTTCATACTCCCCCCATAATTTGTTATATTTTATATTCTTATTATAATGAATT
The DNA here is from genome assembly GCA_030620155.1 of Candidatus Cloacimonadota bacterium. Taxonomy (GTDB): domain Bacteria; phylum Cloacimonadota; class Cloacimonadia; order Cloacimonadales; family TCS61; genus JAUXFF01. Next base: position 1,017 of record JAUXFF010000170.1, read on the forward strand.
ATAAAATTCTTAATTTTCACCAATCCTCAAGAAATGATTTTTTTGTAAATTATTTTAATCTATTTTTATATGCGTAATTAGTACAAACAATTATATTTGATCCGTGTTTTCAGTGTTCTATTCTATAAAAAAACTGAGATTCTTATATTAATACTCCCTTTAATGTCCACCCCACTGCATTAGTAATTCTTACATTCACAAACTTGCCAATAAGTGATTTCTCACCTTTGAAAACTGTGATCTTAAAATCTCTGCTCTTACCTGAAAGTTCATCTTCCGCTTTCTTACTTACTTTTTCCACATAAATTTCTTTGATTTTTCCTATCTGTTCTTTATATTTTTTTGAAGTGATATCCTGCTGAAGATTAATAAGTTTTTGAAGTCGTTCCAGACGAATTTTTTCCGGAATTTGCTTGTTGAATTCAGCTGCCTTTGTTCCTTGTCTTGGAGAAAATTTAAAGGTAAAAGCATAGTCGAATTCAATTTTCTTCATCAAATCATATGTCCGTTGAAATTGCTCATTAGTTTCTCCTGGGAAACCTGCAATTACATCTGTAGTTATGGCAATCTCCGGCATTGAAGCACCCAATTTTTGAACAATATTATAAAAATGTTCTGCCGTGTATCCTCTATTCATTTTATGTAGAATTTCATCATCTCCACTCTGCATGGCAAGGTGAAGATGCTCACATACTTTTTCAGATTCTGCCATTACTTCTATCACTTCATCGGAAAGGTCTTTGGGATGAGATGTTACAAAGCGGATTCTCCTGATAGTTTCTATTTTATTTACTCTTTTCAGAAGTTCTGCAAAATTTATACCATTAAAATTATAAGAATTAACATTCTGACCCAGAAGTGTAATATCTTTGAATCCCTGTTCTCCGGCTTTGTGAACGTCATTCAGTACATCTTTTACATCCCGACTCCGTTCACGACCTCTAACATACGGAACAATGCAATAAGAGCAGAAATTATTACATCCTCGCATAATAGTGATAAAAGCATTGTATTTCCCTGAATGAATCGGATAGAGGTCTTCATATATTTCCCGGTTATTAATTATAGTATTCGAACTGAATTTCGGATTCTCAAATAAATTCATTATTATTTCAGGAAGATTTTTATATTGATCGGTTCCCACTATAAAATCAATAGAAGAATTCAGTTCCTGAAGTCTTTCACCTAATCTCTGAGCCATACATCCGATAACACCGATCTTAAGGTTTTTCTTTGAACGTTTACGGGACATCTCATTGTTGATCCTGCCAATAACTCTATCTTCTGCATGTTGCCGTACTGAGCAGGTATTGAATATGATTATATCAGCATTATCCATATCATTAACCAGATCGAAGTTACGGTCTTTTAGTATGGAAGCCACCAGTTCACTGTCTGCGACATTCATCTGGCAGCCGTAAGTCTCGATAAATACTTTCATTTTATTGCCACCCCAGTTAGCCAACGGGGCAGGCTGACTTACACTGACTGTCACTGACTTTAATTCCTCTTACTTCACAGTTCTTATCTTCGTCTGTGTTTCTCTGTGTAAGTCTTGTGGCTTTTTTAGCCACTGACTTACACTGACTTTAATTCCTCTTATTTCACAAAATTTATATTCGTCTGTGTTTCTCTGTGTAAGTCTTGTGGCTACTATCGAATCTGTTCACCCCGTGAAATAACAGCTTTGCTGTTCCTGCTCCGCAGGATTTCACAGGGTAAATCCGTGTTCCATTCCCTCTTTCAATGTCTTTTTCTTTCTCCGAGTAAAATTACATCTCTAAGTGCTTCTTCATTTTTTGCTGAGAGCCATTTTTTCTCAAAATTGGGATTTTGAACGATTTGAGCAATAGCAGCCAGAGTTTGAAGATGAAAAGTTCTTTCATCTTTTGTTCCTGCAATTACAAACACAATTTGTATTTCAGGTGCATCTTTGGAGAAATAGATTCCCTCCTTGCAACGAACCAGGAGAATATCAAACTGTTTTTCCCCATCAATAATAATATGCGGGATTGCCAGGTTTTCCGTTAGAACTGTTGTGCTTTCCTCTTCCCTATCGATGAGTCTTTTTGAAAAATAATTACCACTTTTATGGAGTGAAGGACTTAACTTTTCCGAAACTAAATCAAAAAGTTCTTCCTTAGTTATGGATTTCTTTATATCCAGGATCTGACATTTTTCGATAATATGGTCAAATCTATCTTTTTGAATGGCATCTCTTTCCCGAATTATTTCTTTCAGTTCACTTTCCAGGGCATAACCGGTTAATTCTTTATCTTTAATTCTTTGAATAATATGAAGTAAAGCAGATTCTTTGTTCGCCCGGATTCTACCGTAAAACCAGTACCAGAAAAGACCGCCCAACATAAATATCGAAGAGATTGTTAAAGGAATTCTTCCCATTTGAGACAGCAGAAATCCATAAGCAATTAAAGCAAAAATCTGGATCCAGGGATAAAGCGGAGCTTTGAATTTAGGTCGATAATTTTGAATCCCGCTTTCACGCATAATTATTACTGAAAGATTCACAAAACCAAATAAAATAATTTTCATTGTAGATGCTGTTTTTACAAGCATTTCCAGATTCAGGAAAAGAATAACGGAAATCATAAACAGAGTTGTCATAATTATTGCTGAATGCGGAGTTTTGTATCTTTTGCTCACATTTCCCAGGAAAGAAGGAAGTAACCTATCTTTACTCATTGCCATTGGATTCCTGGAAGCTGCCATTATGCCTGCATTTGCAGTTGAAACGAAAGCTAAAAGAGCAGCTATTGCTAACAAAATTTTTCCTGCATTTCCCATAAAAATATTTGCTGCATCAGAAATGGGAGTTAAGGAAAAATTTGCAGGTTCTGGTCGTAGAAGTCCATCTCCTAGAACTCCAACAGTAATAAATACAACCAGAACATAAATCGTAGTAACAATAACAAATGAAAGGATCATACCAAGAGGAATGTTTCGGGATGGATTTTTTATCTCTTCTGCAACACTGGCAATTTTAGTTAAACCGCCATAAGAAACAAATATCAATCCTGCAGTCATAAAAAGAGTTCTCATATCTCCTTTCATAAAATTTGTGAAAGGTTGACTTTTTACTTCAGGAATTCCTTTAAAAATATAAATTCCCAGAATGAAGATCAATCCCATAACCAGAATAACCTGGAATCTGCCGGCATGTTTAACGCCGATCAGATTTATAAAAGAAAAGAAAATGCAAAAAAGAACTGCAATAATCTTTATTTGAAACATAGTGATTTCTGGAAAAAGTAAACTGAAAAAAGCCCCGATTCCTAATAAAGCAAATGCACTTTTAAAAGCTAAAGAGAACCAGGCAGAAATTCCTGCTAAAGTTCCAAAACCTGCTCCCAGACTTCTCCCTACAAAAAAATATGTTCCTCCAGCTTTTGGCATGGCAGTTGCCAGCTCTGCTTTGCTCAACATCGAAGGAAGAACAAGTATACCTGCAATAAGATATGCAACCACTATGGAGGGACCGGATTTATAATACGCCAAGCCCGGTAAAATAAAAAGACCGGAACTTATCATAGCACCTGCAGCAATGCAGAATACATCCAATAACTTAAGCTCTCGTTTCAATTTAGCCATATTATTCCTTTTTTTGCCACTCGACTTACACTGACTGATCACTGACTTTTTTCTGTTAACGTTTGTTTCAGTCGATAATTAAAATATTCTTCTTTTAAATTCAAGTTTGCTTCCAAAATTTACTATTAGTCCAATTCTAATTCCGGTTGCTTTTAAGTAATTCAATAATTGAGCTTCATGTTGTGAATTCAGAGTACTAACTGCTTTTATTTCAATTATTACTTTATCTTCTAC
>JAUXFF010000094.1 GCA_030620155.1 Candidatus Cloacimonadota bacterium
AATGAATGGGTAACTGATGTTTATATCGAATTCCCTACCGGTGTGACAGTGAATTCAGCCACAGACTTTGTGGGTGGATCCGGTGGAGATATGTTCTATGATGAAACAACCGGTGAAGCTGTTGAAATAAACTGGCATGGTGTAACTGGAATGGGTTATGGTGTTCTTCATGCAGGTCAGTCTGCCATGGCTACAGTAAATGTTACCACAACTACAGAATTTGCCGGTAACATTGTACTTAATTACGAAATTGTCGGTGATGAATATGGTGCTGAACCTCATTCAGTCACCGGGACTATAGGTATAAACTATCCATTAAGCTGGATTTCCTTAGATTCCTCTGCCGGAACCCTTTTGAGTGGTGAAAGTGATGAAATCATGATCACCTTTGATACAAATGATATTGAATTAGGCACCTATTCCTGTAACATCATTATAAACGAAGTAGAAGAAAGAGATTATAAAATTATCCCTGTAACTCTTTTAGTTACAGACACAGATTATGATGATGATGTTTTCCCGTCTTCTACTCAGTTATTCGGCAATTATCCGAATCCATTTAATCCTGAAACTACAATTTCGTTCGCTGTTGCCAAGAATATTAATGATGCAACACTTGAGATCTTTAATATTAAAGGCCAAACCGTTAAAACTTTCAATGTTGATACATCTTCTCACTCGCCAATTTATTCAGTGGTTTGGAATGGAAAGGATAATAATCAACATACTGTTTCTTCAGGTTTGTATTTGTACAGAATGAAAGCTGGTAGATATACCAGTACTAAAAAAATGATCCTGATGAAATAAGCTTCACAAGTAAAACAGAATTTGGTTAATACTTGATTCCTAAAGGAGTTTCATTTTATTGAGAAAAAATAGAAGTAAAAAAAAGAAGAATATGGCTCTGAGAGTCATATTCTTTTTCTTTATTTCATCAATAAACTATCTTTGTCGAGATATAAATTACCTGTCAGTTAACAGCAATCAGATTGTTGATGGCAACAATATACCGGTCATTCTTCGAGGTTTTGTTGTTAGAACCTGATACTAAGAATTGGAAGATAAAAAATGCAAAAAGACAAAATCATTCTTGATATTCTTATTCTTTTTTTCCTGATAACTATCCCTCTAACTATTTTCTGGCAATCAACAAGTTTTGGATTCGTACAAGATGACGAATTAGTCTATTTTACTAATAATTCTAAATATTATGATATCTCATTTGATGATATAAGAAGTATCTGGAAAATCCCTGATAAAAGTATGTACATACCTGTGAGTTTCTCAGTCTGGGCATTATTGAAACAGGTTGGTAAGTTTGTATCTTCAGAAAATGAATTTGATCCTTATATTTTTCACTTCGCAAATGTAATCCTCCATATTTTAAATGGGTTACTTATCTTTCTCCTTCTTAATCTTATATTCAAGAATAGATTAGTTTCTTTTATGGGAGCTATGCTGTTTCTGGTTCATCCTGTTCAGGTGGAAGCAGTGATGTATATTTCCGAAATGAGAGGGTTACTTGCAAACTTTTTGGGATTCAGTTTCTTATATTGCTATCTAATTTCTTCCAATAAAAAAAAATCCAATAAAATAACGACCATTTCATATATTTTCAGTTTGATATTATTCACACTTTCAGTTTTATCAAAGCCTTCAACTATAATACTTCCAATAATCGCTATTATTTTGGAAAAATATATTTATAAAAATTCATTCAGGGAATCGTTAAATAGAATTTTCCCTTTTATTATAGTGATAATCTTACCTCTTTTTGTGTTGCTTCGACCTGCTGACATAACAATATACAAAGCTCCTGATTCCCCTGTACTCCTTCGTCCGTTTATATGGTTTGATGCTATAAATTTTTATCTTCATAAAATCATTTATCCAATATCTTTCGCTCCTTCGTATGCAAGAACACCGGGTTTGATGATCCAGAAATGGTGGTTATATCTCGAATGGATCATTACATTCAGTTTAGGTTATTTACTCTGGAAAAATAAAAAAAAACATCCTATTCTGTTCCCATCTTTTATAATATTTATTGTTGGATTTCTTCCTGTTTCCGGATTGGCAAAATTCGTTTTTCAGAATTGGAGTACCGTAGCTGACAGGTATATTTACATATCAATGTTAGGAATTTCAATGGTTTTCTCTTATTTCCTTTCTCGATTTCGCTACAAGAGCTTATGGTATATTTCTCTTATACTGCTTATGTTCCTGAGTTTAAGAAGCGGACTGGTTCATGTTCCCATCTGGAAAAATAAGTTCACATTATGGAATCACTGTATAAAGGAAATACCAACAGAAGAAAAAGCTTATTATAATAGGGCTTTTGAGTATAAAGAAATGGGGAAATTTACTGAAGCCCTAAAAGATTACGATAAGGCAATATCTATCAATCCTTTTTATGATGAAGCATATAACAAGAGAGGAAATTTATACAGAGAAATGAAAAAATATCAGCATGCAATCAATGATTATAATAAAGCTATCCGGTTATATCCTGATTTTTACCAGGCATATTTAAATAGAGGATTAACCTATGCCATGTTGAAAATGTACAATGAAGCAATAATCGATATCAGTAAAGCTTTACAAATAAATCCGTTCTATCAGGAAGCATTCAATAATAGGGGAAATATATATGCGAAAATAAAAAAATATGAAAAAGCTCTTGAAGATTATGATAAATCTTTGGAGATAGATCACAGGCATGCAGAAACTTATAATAACAAAGCTAATGTTTATGCTTCATTACAAGAATTTAATGAAGCTTTGGAAAATTACAATAAAGCTATTAAATTAAACCCTGATTACACACTGGCATATCAAAATCGCGCTGCTGTTTATTATTTCTTAGAAAAATTTGAAAAAGCTTTGGAAGATATCCGTATAGTAAAAAGTTTGAATGGTAAAATTGATGAATTACTTCTTCAGAAACTAATGGATATCACCAAAAAATAAAAAATCGTATTCGGAAAAATTAATAATTTTTTAAAATTATTCTTTCACTTCAATGTAAATACTAACCAATTTCAGTAATTAAATAAAATAAAATGGGAAAATGCTTTTAGCGTAGATTCTAAAATAATTTTCTCTTATAAAATTAAAAATCATTAATTCTATTTACCTTTTTTTTCTTTACACAATTAATCATTTTTTGATTTGTTACCCAAATTTCTTTAAAAAGAAAATAATTTTGATCAGGAGATTATATGAAAATTTCAGAAAAAATTGAGCTTTTGAAACAAAAAGAGATTAAAATCAAGGAAATGGGAGGTGAAGCCCGAATAGCTAAACAACATGAAAAAGGCAAACTGACGGCTCGTGAAAGACTGGATCTCCTTTTTGATGAAGGTACATTTCGTGAAATTGATATGCTCGTGAAACACCGTTCAACAAATTTTAATTTGCCTGAACTTGATATTCCATCGGATGGTGTGGTTACAGGTCATGGATTAGTGTATGGCAGACCTGTCTTTGCTTATTCTCAGGATTTTACTTCCAGGGGTGGTTCTTTAGGTGAGAAACATGCAGGTAAAATAGTAAAAGTCATGGACCTGGCAATGAAAGCAGGAGTACCGATTATTGGCTTTAATGATTCAGGGGGAGCCCGCGTGGAAGAGGGAATCGATTCTTTACGCGGATATGGTGATATCTTCTTCCGAAATTCAAGAGCATCCGGTGTAATTCCACAAATATCTGCCATTATGGGTCCAACTGCCGGAGGAGCTGTTTATTCCCCTGCAATGACCGATTTTGTCTTTATGGTTAAAAACAGCAGCTATATGTTTATTACCGGACCAAGTGTAATTGAGACTGTGACAGGAGAAAAAACAACTTTTGAAGATCTTGGCGGAGCAATAGCCAACAATACTAAAAGTGGAAATGCCCATTTTGCTTGTGAAAGTGACGAAAACGCCATTGAAAAGATGAAAATCCTCTTAAGCTTCATCCCCAATAATAATCTTGAAGACCCTCCATTTTTATCAACAGGTGATGATCCTCAACGATTATGCTCTGAATTGGATACAATAATCCCTGAGAATCCTAAAGCCGGTTATGACATGAAAGATGTTATCCACTCAATAGCAGATAATGGAGAATTCTTTGAAATTCATGAACTTTATGCAGAAAATGCTGTTGTCGGTTTTTCCAGGTTAAATGGAAGAACAATTGGAATTATTGCCAATCAACCAATGGTTCTGGCAGGTTGTTTGGATATTAATGCATCAGATAAAATCTGTCGTTTTATCAGGTTCTGCGACGCCTTTAATATTCCACTTGTTACTTTTGTAGATGTACCGGGTTACTTGCCAGGAACTGACCAGGAATGGAATGGTGTTATTCGACACGGTGCAAAAATATTATGGAGCTACTCTGAAGCGACTGTTCCTAAATTAACTGTTACAACAAGAAAAAGTTATGGTGGTGCTTACATAGCAATGAGTTCACAACATCTTGGAGCTGATATGCTTTTTGCCTGGCCTTCTGCTGAAATAGCTGTAATGGGTGCTCAAGGCGCTGTAAATATTGTTGGAACTTATCGAAAAGAAATAAAAGAAGCAAAAGACCCGGAAGCAAAACGTCAAGAAAAGATTAAAGAATACGAGGAAGCTTTCAACACACCATACATAGCTGCTGAACGCGGTTATATCGATGCAGTTATTCAACCCGGTGAAACCCGAACCCGACTAATCGAAGCCTTAGAAATCCTGGCAACCAAGAAAGAAGCACTTCCTCCTAAAAAACATGGGAATATTCCTGCATAAAGTTATTATAGTGATTGTTAATTGGAAGCTGTTAACTTTTTCCAGTTATTGAAAAATTATAAATAATGAATAATATAGATGTTCTAAGTATTTTTCTATACTAAAATAGGAGAAAGTTTTGAAAGAAAATAAGAAATTAAAAGCTGCTATTATAGGAGTAATTCACTATTTACAAGAAACAGCAAACGAAAATAATAATAACAAAACAAACCGGTGGGTACATCTTGGTCGCGAATTAATAATGAGAAACCGTTACCTCGTTCAAAGAAGAGATTTTAGAAAATAAAAAAAATAGGTAAGAATAGGAACAACACTAATCCTACATCCTATTCCATAATCCCTAATGTTGGAGGAATAAATGAAATTTGATAAACACGGCATTTTAGAAATGTCAAAAATGAATTATGACCCGAAACGTCCTAAAGCAAAAAATCCGATCAAGATCCAGGATTTGAGCTTCCGTGATGGACATCAGTCAATTTTTGCTACCCGGGGAAGAACAGAAGATATGATAGTTGTAGCTGAAAAGATGGATAAAATCGGATTTTACTCTATGGAAATCTGGGGTGGTGCGACTTTTGATACAATGCACCGCTTCCTGAACGAGGATCCATGGGAAAGGATCAAAACTCTCAAAAAATATATAAAGAAAACTCCTTTCTCAATGCTGCTTCGGGGGCAGAATGTTGTTGGATACCGAAATTATGCCGATGATGTTGTGGAAGCTTTCATCCAGAGAGCATGCGATAATGGAATTGATATTTTCCGTGTATTTGATGCACTGAACGATTTCAGAAATTTTGAAACTGCAGTTAAAATCATCAAAAAGAACAAGAAACATTTCCAGGGAACGATTTGCTATTCCTTAACCGAACCACGTATGGGTGGAGACACTTATAACCTGGATTATTATCTTAATAAAGCAAAACAACTGGAAGAGATCGGAGCCGATACGATCTGTATTAAAGACATGGCAGGACTGGTTTCCCCGTATGATGTGTATAACTTAATTCGTGCTCTTAAACAACAAACCAAGATACCGCTCCACCTGCATACTCATTTCACATCCGGCATGGCAGACCTCGCCTTATTCAAGGCTGTTGAAGCTGGAGTTGATATCATTGACACTTGTATGGCTCCATATGCTTACCGTACTTCCCATCCTGCAATTGAACCTTTAGTCATTTCTTTTATGGGAACAAATCGCGATACTGGTTTTGATATTAAAAAACTGGCAGAAATAGACAAGGAAATGGAAAAAATAGTTCCAAAATATAGACATTTTTTAAACGAAACTAAACTGGCTATTATTGATACAAATGTTATCTTACATCAGACTCCCGGTGGTATGCTTTCCAATTTAGTAAACCAGCTAAAGCAAATGGATGCTCTTGACAGGCTGGAAGATGTATTCGAAGCCCTTCCCAAAGTCAGGAAAGAATTAGGACAGGTTCCTCTTGTAACTCCTACCAGCCAGATCGTTGGGATTCAGACTGTTAATAATGTCCTTTTTGATAAAAAAGAAGGAGAATATTCACAAATTACGGAACAGGTAAAAGACCTTTGCTTTGGTTTATATGGGAAGACAACCAAGCCTATCGATCCTAAAGTACAAAAGAAAGCTCTCAAAGGATATCCTCGAGGAAATACTCCTATCAGCGTTCGACCGGGTGATGTTCTTAAGCCTGAACTTCCCGGAGTGAAGAAAGAAGTTAAGGGTCTGGCAAAGAACCTGGATGATGAATTGATCTGTGCATTATATCCAATGACAGGTAAACGTTTCTTGAGATGGAAATACGGACTGGAAGAAGTTCCTGATGATGTTAAACCAAAAACAATTGAACATGTTGAAAAAGAAAAAGAATTAGTTCAAAAAGCACTTTCAGGTGAATTAACAGCTAAAGCAAAAAAAGAAAAACCTGCAGGTCTCAGAGCTTTCGATGTTTATGTTGATGGAGAACATTTCAACGTGGAAGTGGCTGATCCTAATGCAAGGGTTTATGGTGCTGCAAAAGTTCAAAAGAGAGAGAAGAAAGCTGTAGAAACCGATGAATCAGGTAATCTTCGTGTTCCGATTCCCGGTATGATCATAGAGTATAAAAAGAAAGTCGGGGATTCTGTGAAAGCAGGTGAAACAGTAGTTGTTTTAGAAGCAATGAAGATGTTCAATAACCTGTCCGCACCATGTGATGGTGTTATAAAGAATATTGATTACAAAGCAGGTGATTCAGTAGCTAAAGGTGATATACTCTGCTATATAGAGGCACCAAAGTAACACAAACATCCGTCAAATGATGGATATGTCCCTGTTTATGAAAGCAAAATATTAAAAAAAGGTGCGATTTTTCGCACCTTTTTTTTCGAGCCTTTCAGGATTGTTTATCTCTTTCTTCATCCTAAAACCCTGAAAGGGTTGAATAATACATTAAAGAAACAAATACTTTTCATTAAATTTTATTCCTGCATCCTTAAATAATGTCATTAATTCTTCTTTAAAAGATATTTTCCTATGATGTTCTTTCTGATTCATAATATATTTTATCAAACTAGTTTTATTCTCAAAAGAACAAGTAAATGCAGCATAACCATCTTGCCAATTTTCAAAAAAAGGAAAAATTTTATTCTTTTTTATCCAGATAGAGCTGCTGACTTTTATATCCTTAATAAAACTCGATAAGCTTATTGTTGGATGTAAACTCGATAAAATATGGAGATGGTCTTCAACACCATTAATTCTATACATGTGACATTTCTTGTTTTTGATCGTTCCCCAGATGTATTTAAATAATTCTTCGTGTCTTTCAGGATTCATGGTTCTTTCTCTCTTTTTTGTTGAGAATACAATATGATATAAAATCTGTGTAAAAGGCATAGTTCCTCTCAGTTCAACCCTTCCAGGGTTGGTTTATCTCTTTCTTCATCCGCAGGTTGCACCTGCGGCTATTTAAATTCAACCACTTCGTGGTTGTTCGACACCTTCAGTGTTGATATGGCTTGTTTTTGCATTCTGCAGGTTTCTCCTTCGGTTATTCATTTTCAACTACTTCGTGGTTGTTACAAATATTATTAATTATCTATTACTCAAATAATCAGGTAGTTGTCTAATTAAATTTAAATAATCATCATTAAAACTGGTAGTATAGAATAAAAAGAACACTAAAACCCTGAAAGGGTTAAATTTTGATTGCCGTAGATGAAATCTACGGTGAATAAATTAAAAAAAACTCAACCCTGAATGGGTTGAACTAAAATAAATTCAGATATCCCGCAGGATTCACCTGCAGCTATTTATATTACAGCTAATATCTAGTTCTTTAGTTTATGATTATGACACCTTAAATTTTTTATCAAAATATTATTATTCAGGATTATTTCCTCACCCTGTCCAGCCAGTATCCTTCTATAAAATCAAACTGTTCTTTTAAAGCTTCCCCGATAACTTTACCTTCTTCCAGGGAAAAAGTAGCTTCCAATCTCAGTCTGTAAAAAGTAATCCCATCTTTCTCTGTAGTTGTAATTTTAACTTTGTAACCAAGTTCTTCCAAAATCTGTTTTTTCTCTTCTACTTTTGAAAGATCCTCATTTGCCAGAAGTTGTAACTCATATTCAATTCCAATTTTACCGGTCTCCTTGATTCTCTTTTCAGGTTCAGTAACTTCTATCTCAATTTCAATTTCATCTAGTTGTACCAATTCTTCCTCTATTTCAACTTTTTCCAACCAGTAATTACCAAGAGCTGGAAATTTTTCTTTTATTTCATCACCTAAAACCTTAGCTTTAGATTCAGGATATTCTCCCTCTAAATATAAATAATAAATTGTTTTATCTCCCCTTTCAGATTCATCAATCCTGGTATCATATCCGTATTCATCAAGTACAAGCTTATGATCCAAGATCACTTCATAATCTATGCTCAATAATAATTGTAATTTATAATGTCCCTCTCCTTTAGAGACTTCCAAAGGAATTGTTTTAACCGAATCGATCGTAATTTCATACTTTTCCTCTTCCATTTCTACTGTCAGGTTAGAATCTGTTTCATACTGCCGTTCTAAATTCTTAATTGAAAATTTATGCGTTATCTTCCCAAACATTATTCCAAGAACAATTACCAGAAGACCTATCACAATAATTACTATTACCATCGAGTATTTATTTTCCATGATTTTTCCAATTTATTTTATCAAAGTTTATAAATTTTTCAAGATTCGATTTTGGCAATAAAAAAATATTAGAAGAACAAAAGTGTAGACAACTAAAAATGGGAAAAATACGAGTAAATTGAGTTTCTTTAAACAGGAAAAAGTTTTTAATATACATAAGTGTCTTCATTTACAGATAGATTTAATCGGAGTTATTATCGAGTACTTTTCTATTAATAATTTCTGACAAAGGTTCATCGAATAAATTCTTCAAAACATAAAATTCAAAATAGCCATCCTTTTCAGGCACCAATTTCATCGGGACAGAAAAAGAGCTTACATAATTTGAGATCAAATTATTTGTATATAAATTGTAAATGGCTACTTCATTGGAATTCGCAATCATTAAATATTTCTCACCTGAATATTCCCGGTCTTTAAAAACTTCAACAAATTTCTTACTTTGAAATTCGGAAAGATTACTTTTCGCTGGAATTAATAATGTATCTTTCATTTTAAAGAAATAGTGTGTTGAATCCTCATAAATCCTAACTGAAGAATTATGAAAAATATCAGAAAAATCATTTTGTTTTTTTTCTATTTCTATCATTTTATGACAAGAATAACCAACTAAAAAAGACTCCCAACTATTTATATTTGGTAAATCGTTTCGAGAGATAACCATTTGATTTATCTCTTCTGCTGAACCGCTGTATTTCAAATAAAGCTTTAGATAGGTATCTATTCCTAATTTATCAACTAAGAATAAATTATACAAGCCACTTAAAGGATAACTCAATGAAACATCCACCTGATAGAAGCTTTGTTTAGACAAAAGTTCCGAATAACCAAGCATATTTGATTGCTGTAAAAACAAACCAAGATCAAGAATAACTCCCGGCTCTTTACCACCACGACCTCCAAAAGCAACAGCAAAACCCTCCTGGAAAAACGGATGAGTATACAATGGCAATTTCTGAAGTTTATAATTTATCAGAAGATGCATTAATTCATGATAATGATTGTTAAAAGTAGTAATCACATAATCAAAAGCCAGATTGTATATTCCACGTGTCCGAAAGCCTGTTAA
>JAUXFF010000213.1 GCA_030620155.1 Candidatus Cloacimonadota bacterium
CACCTACGGCGCTCTATTGTTCTATATTGCGGTACCCGATGCTTACGCATCAGGCTATAAATATAACACACCTACGGTGTTAAAAATATCAGATTTCTTCAGGGAAGCTCCGTAGGAGCGAAATATTAGTAGCGCAGGGCGTTAGCCCTGTGTATATAAGAGATAATAAGACAAGCTCCGTAGGAGCAAAATATTAGTAGCGCAGGGCGTTAGCCCTGTGAATACGAGAGATAATAAGTCAAGCTCCGTAGGAGCGGAATGTTAGTAACGCAGGGCGTTAGCCCTGTGGATATGAAAGAAAGGGTATCAAGCTCCGTAGGAGCGAAATGTATTTAAAACAGGGTTGAAAAGAGACAGGGTTACGAAATAAACCTGTTATCCAGCAGGTTAAAATTTTCGTAACCAACAAAAATAAAACGAGGTAAAATGAAAGTAACAATAGCAGGATATAATATAGACAAAAGCCTTATTGAAAAACTTCCAGATCAGAACATCGCCACTCCCGAAACCATTTCTGCAGCCTATGCACGCATCAGTCGGGATCCGAGAGATGTTCCAGAGCTGAGAGCAGAAGCAAGAAAACAGGTAGAGAAAACCAGAAAATCAAACCAGGCAATTGTATTTGGCATGGGCCATCATTCTGTGGCAGAACATGCATACTTTAATTTTGATATCTTAGGTATATCAAGATTAGCACTTGAAGAACTGGAGGCAAGACGTATTGGTTCTGCTTACACAGAAAAATCCCAGCGCTATATCACTTTAGAAGGAGATTTTGTTACACCAACGGAATTCAAAAAAGATGATAAAGAGACCTTCAAAAAATTAGTAGAACATCAAAATAATTTCTACTTACAAAATCTTGAAAAACTGACTCAGTATCAGTATGAAGTAAATCCAACACTTGCAGAAAAAGCGAGAGCAGCATCAAAAAAGAAAGTTCCTAACAGAATGAACAGTGCTAAGAACACTCTTGAAGGCTGGGCAAAAGAAGATGCCAGGTATGCTTTGAGCCTGGCAACACAAGCTCAACTCGGTTTATCTTTTAACGCAAGAACATTGGAACACGCAATAAGAACGATGCGCTACTCAGAACTTGCAGAATCGAGAGAATTATCCCAAAAACTATTCGATACAACGAAAGAGATTGCTCCTTCTTTGATCATTTTAACAGATCCTGATGAATTCAAAAAAGCGTTTAAGACCGAACTGCAAGATGATAATTTCAAATACACTAAACAAAATCTCAAACGAATTGTAAGATCGTTGATCAAGAATATTAAAAATGAACCTCCAAATAATATCCAACCAGATTTGATTGAAGAGCAAAATGCAAAACTGATCCGGGAAGATAATATTGATAGAAACATTGTCGCTGCACTAATCCACAACAATTCTTTACTATCATTTAAAGACTCCTGCAAAATCACATATTATGTGCTCAATACTAAAGACAGTGGAAAATCATTCTTCAAGGAAGCCCTGAAATATATTTCAGGATTCGATGCTCTACCGCGTGAATTTGAATTCAGTGGTAACCTGAAATATGAATTGGTTATTAGTGCCAGCAACTTTGCTCAATTAAAAAGACACCGCTTAATGACATTATTAGCTCAAGATTACAATCCTGAACTTGGCTGCACGATCCCGGAATCGATCAAAGCAATCAACCTGGAAAATGAATTAAAAGAAATTTGTAATAAAAGTACGGAACTGTTTTATAAATTCAAACCAAAGTACAAAAAAGCAGCAGAATATTGCTTAACAAATGCTCACTGCCGTAGAGTTCTAGTATCGGTTAATCCTCGTGAACTCTATCATATATCAAGATTAAGAGAAGATGCTCACGCCCAGTGGGATATCAAAGCAACTGCTGGTAACATGCTTCGTCTGGCGAAACAGGCAGCTCCATTAACTTTTATGTTCTCTGGTGGGAAAGACGAATTTGAGAAATTGAAATAAAAAAAACGCTCCGAAAAATCGGAGCGTTATAATAACACTTTTTAATGTATGATTATTTCAGAAGTATCATTTTCCTAACTCTCTGAAAATCACCTGCTTTCAGTTTATAGAAATAAATACCGGATGAAACTGGTTTGTAATTTTCATCTGTTCCATCCCAGGTAACAGACCCTTTCCCGAGCGAAGACTCGGGACTCAGGGTGACAGCGAATGTTTTCACTTTCTGACCTTTCACATTATAAATTTCAAGTTTTGTTTGTTCGTTTTGTTGGTTTTGTTCGTTGCTAAATTGAAAAGAAATCGTTGTTTCCGGATTGAAGGGGTTGGGATAGTTAAAAAAAAGTTCATTATTTGACTCAGTTACAACATTATCATCTGTACTAACAGCTATCGTAGTAAAGAAGATAGCTGTTTCATCTTCTAAAATATGTGCTGTTGCAGGATAAATATCGGCAAAAGTTAATAATAATCCTTCAGTTTGAGTTTCATTTTCTATTCCTACAGTAGCGTAATTATCACCAAGGTCTACGTTATTAACTTC
Organism: Candidatus Cloacimonadota bacterium; assembly: GCA_030620155.1. Taxonomy (GTDB): domain Bacteria; phylum Cloacimonadota; class Cloacimonadia; order Cloacimonadales; family TCS61; genus JAUXFF01. Next base: position 2,504 of record JAUXFF010000213.1, read on the forward strand.
ATTATATTGAAATAAAATAGCTCCATCTCCGGTTGGAGTAGGAAAATATTCCGGATCGTATAAAATTACTTCAAATGTCTCTTCATAATAAGGGTTGTAAACATTTTCCCAATCATACCATTCTATAATGTATGAATTATTTTCCGAATCATAATATCCGTAAATATTACCTGATTGTAAATTATCCCAGAAAGGTGCGATCATTGCATCAGCTCCTGAACCTGAGGGAATAGTTCTATTCCTATGGAATATCAGGCTAGTTTCTCCCATTGCCAGGTAGCCATTAGAGCAAACTGAAATTTCATCATAATTAATTCCGAAATATTGGAAAGTAAAAGGCAGATCGATCGTTATGGTGAATCCATCCGAAGTTACATGACCTCCATAGATCAGTTCACCATCTCCTCCGAGAATAGGATTTATTTCTATCCAGTTATAAATCGGAGGAGTGAAATTGCCGATATCTCCTGATTCAATGGCTATATAACCGTAATCACAAAATGTGGGACTTTCCTCATTAATAAATCCAACAGGTTCAGAGAAATAATATTCCAAAACCTGAATCTCATCTTTAATAATCTCTAA
>JAUXFF010000159.1 GCA_030620155.1 Candidatus Cloacimonadota bacterium
GCTGGAAAAAATAAGTGGGAATTCCAAATACTCCGAGCTGCTTCTGGAGACAAAATCGTGTGCAGATGAAGAAGTGAAGATGATCATCGATGATGATAAACGCATCCTGGAAATAGGCAAAAAACTGGAAATATCCAGATGTGCCGGTGAGTTTATTGGTATAGGCAAATTCAAACGGAATATACTTCCACAGTTTGCAAAATATTTGCAGTATGGCGTGGATACTGGGCAGGATAATAATTACTTTGAATATGCTGTGGATCTTCTGGCTAAAGATGTTGTCTTAAAAGCTGTTCCCACCGATGATATTCCCTGCATCGAAATAGATTTCCCCGAAGACCTGGCAAAAGCAAAGGAGATGTTCTCTTTATAAACAGGAATATCTGAGATGAAAAAAATTCTGTTGATAGGCATTAATGCCCGTTATACTCACTCAAACCTGGCTATCAGGTATCTCCGGAATTATGTAGCTGATTTTTCATATCAAATTACTTTAGAAGAATTCACCATAAATCAACAGCTATTGGAGATACTCTCCAAAATTTTCAAACTTCAGCCTGAAATAATAGCTCTTTCCGTTTATATATGGAATACGGAAATAACCCGGAAATTACTGCCGGAAATCCATAAATTACTTCCAGATAGTAAAATCATACTGGGAGGACCGGAAGTAAGTTATAATCCGCAAAAGTGGTTTGAGGAATTTCCTTTCCTCAATTTCATTATCTGTGGAGCCGGTGAAGCAGGTTTTCAGTATCTTTTGGAAAAAAAATTGTCAATAAAAGAGCGAATAATAAAAATTCAAAATCCAGCCTTCAACGAAATCAAGTTTCCCTATATAGACACTGATTTCCCGGGGCTTAAGGATAAGTACATCTATTATGAAGCAAGTCGCGGTTGCCCCTTTAAGTGCAGTTATTGCCTTTCTTCCAGATCAGATCAGAAATTGGAATTAAGAGAATTGAAAAAAGTAAAGCAGGAACTTGATTACCTGCTTGGTAAAAAACCCAGGATCATAAAATTTATTGATAGAACGTTCAATGCGAACAGGGAGTTTTCCCGCAATATCTGGCAATATCTGATTGAAATTAATCCGGATACAAAATTGCATTTCGAGGTTTATCCTTCACTTTTGGAAGAAGAAGATTTTAAGTTACTGGAAAAATGCCCGGTAAATCTTTTCCAGTTTGAAATAGGAATTCAATCTACGAACCCTGCTGCCCTGAAAGCCATCCACCGCCCGGATGACTGGAATAAGACAAAAGAGAAAATCCAAAATTTGATCTCAATGGGAAATATCCATATTCATGTAGATCTGATAGCTGGCTTACCTTACGATGAATTCAATGATATAAAACACTCTTTTAATGAGATATATTCTTTGCAGGCAGATTATTTCCAGCTTGGTTTTTTAAAGATTCTACCGGGAACGGAAATTGCCGAAAAAGCAGATGAATACGGCATTGAATGCTTATCTTATGCACCTTACCAGGTTCTTAAAACAAAATGGCTGGATTTTAACCAATTAGAAAAAATACAGCAGGTGGAATCTCTTCTCAATACATTCTATAATTCAAGCAATTTCAAACTTACCCTGGAAAATCTGACCTCAGAATTTAATTCACCATTCGAAATGTTTTCAAGTTTAGCAGAATATTTAAATAAGACTATTAATGAGCCCGGAATTCGTAACTGGCAAAAAAGTGCAGCTTTACTTTTAGAATTTATCAGAACCAATTTAAAGGAAAAGCTTGATTTCTACCAGGACTGCTTACGTTGGGACTGGTGTTATCTGGCAAATGCACACCAATATCCCACTTTCTTGAATTCAAAGAAATTAACACAGGCAAAGAGAATGGGCTTTGAATTCCTGAAACAGAGATCTAAGCAGAATTCAATTAATTTCAAGGGAGTTAATTTCACTTTTAATGATCTGAAAAAAGCAATTTTTTTTCAACCATCATCAATTGAATTTAAGAACAAATTAATGCGTGATGCAGAGATTTGTATATTTATTAAATTTCAAAATTACAAAGAATGTATTAAATACAATATAAAATAAAAGCCACCGAAAATTCGGTGGCTTTTTTTATATCTTCGTTAAATTCAATTTTATTTTGTTAAGATCATCTTTCTGATAAATGATTCTTTATTAGTCTGTAATTTGTAGAAGTAAATGCCTGATGCAACCTGCCTACCGAAATCATCTCTGCCATCCCACAAAACAGATTCAACGATATCTGCCTGTACATCAACTTCATAAGTTTGTATCTTCTGGCCTTTTGTGTTATAGATAGTTAAGATAACCTTACCGCTTTCTTCCAGGGCAAACCTGATCTCTGTGGAAGGATTAAACGGATTTGGATAGTTCTGATATAAGCCATAATTGCCGGGCGCAACGGGAGTACCGGAGTTTCCACCACCAAGCGGAATTGTGAGAGAAATAGGACCAAACATTTCGGTCTCTCCACCATTATCTACACTTTCCAGCCAGTAATAGTAGGTTGTATTTTCTACCACTCCATTTTGATCTGTATAAATATAATCGGTAGGCTCGGATGTTGTTCCCTGACCAAGGATCAAACCACCTGCATTCACTAAAATAGTTTGTCCCATATTCTGAGAGGTTCCACGGTAAATATTCCAGCCTTCGTTATTGGTCTCACTCTGAGTTGTCCAATACAGGGTTGGACTACCATTAGTGAATTGAGCAGTAAAACTGGACATGGTTACCGGAAGCGGATGTTCACCACCGGTTATTGGGAAAGTTCCTAATACTGCTGCTGAGTATGCGTCAATATCTGAAGCATATTCAATCTGTGCTCCAATAGCATCACTACCGGAAGCACCCGATGATACATCGATCGTTAAAAAATAGTAATATCCACTTTGTCCAATCTGTTCATCTGGAGAGAAATTGAATACTAATGGATCAAAACCGCTTGATATTGTAAGTAGATGAGTGTCAGAAGACGAACTAAAAGAGTTATCTGTAGAACTCCATATCTTGATATTATCAATATCATTTGCATCCATAGAACCGGTTGTATCAAAAGTAATATCATCAACCGGCAGAGCAGTTCCGGATGCACTTTTCTTTAGATACAACCAGAAATAAGCATTATTAGTTGAACCCGGTGCAAAACTAGCACCTGCATTATAATCCCCTCCGGACGCTTCAATTGATTCGTCATCATCGTAAAGGACACCACTATTTTGATCACTTGCTGCAGTATTCTGCGCAAGGTCCTGATACTCAATTTTTACTGTATATTCGGCATCATCAACTAAAGAATTTCCACCACTATCTACCGTAACTTCGGGTGCACCACCCAGATTTGCTCCATGAAGCGTGAATGATATATCTGTACCGCTTGCTTCACTAAGTACTTCAAGCACATGAGGAGAATTCGGGTCTGTAGTCCCACCGGTTTGGGTAAAGGTTATTTTTACAGAACCTTCATACGCTGTTTCGGGTTGATCATATTGAAAAGTGAAACTTGTCCCAATGGTGGAAGTTGCTAATGGCAGATCTAAAGTGGGAGCTTCGGTGGAGGTGTCATCTGTATAACTTAAGTACTTTTGCCAACCTGATGGAGCGCTTTCTGAAGCAGGAGACCACGATCCAATAGTTAAATAGCTTGTATATTGATTACTTGTTATCTCAGAGAATGCTAAATCTATTCCATAGATAAGAAAAGTAATTTGTATTGAAGATGCTCCAGAATATGTTGGCATTATAAATGTGAAATCGTTTGTTTGGTCAGATCCTGTAGTAAAATCATTATCACCAGAAACCGATACAACACTACCACCATCTTGTGCACCAGAAGGAGGGTCAGTATCATACCAAAAAACGCCAAGTTTATGATTATAGGTTGAATTTACATATCTAATGCCATCAATGCTCATAAAATCACCACCAGTAGCATCATATTTCACTTGTACAGTAACTTCTTCTCCAGGAGATACGTCAAAATCGCTTGTTCCGTTTGAGCCATGCATTACTATGTAATCAATTGATAAACTTGCACTAAATAAAAAAGCATTAATAAAAAATAAAAAACTAACTAATAAATATTTCTTCATATATCCTCCTCACTTTAAGGATTAAAAAAATTTCGAATTATTTTAATAACAACAATTAATAATTCATCATTTAAATGTCAAATAAAAAATATTTTACTAATACTTATAAAGAGCTATTTTAGTTTACTACGCAATTATTCATCCAGAATTTCAAATTAAAACTAATAAAATAACCATCATTTCAGAAAGTGCTATTAAACCCGTGAATACTGTGGTAACTCAATTTAAATATAAACATATGCGAGAATACTTATTTACAATTACTGTGACTTTTAAGAGACAAATTTGGGACATATTGTAATATTAGTGTTACAAAGAAATAATTATAGATAATCCCATTTCGTATAGATCGTATTCTTTTTCTGTTTCAACATCAAAATACGGGGAATCGGTTACACGTTTTTCAAAACGTGTAAATCCATTCAATTTCCATTTATCAGAAAGCGGGTATTCCAAATCACCTTTTACCTGCCAGGTCTCATCGTTCCTACCCAGGTGATATTCATCTCCTGCATTTTCAGATTGGAAATAACGCTGTTCAAAGCGAATGCTGGTAGAAAAATCTAAAGGTAATTTATTTATAAAAAAAATCATGGGAAAAGTGAATGACAGGTTGTATATATTCGCTTCGTAAGATGCATCTTTTATAACATCTATCTCTGTCAGGTTTTCAAAAGCATCTTCCCCATCTGCTGTCGATATTTTATAGGAATATCTTGCTCCAATTCTTACTTTTGAGGAAGCTGAATACGTAAATCCCAAGGTATGTTCCAGGTTATCAGCATCGTACTCGGTAAAACATTTATCATAATAAATTTGAGAAAATTCAAATTTATAATTTATATTTATTTTCGGATAAAACTTCCAGGTCAGCTTTCCGGTGTAAACGTTCTTGGCGTAGGTAAAATCGTGATATGCATCATCCAGAACACCCCGATAGCGGTTTACATAGATTTGGGGATAATAAAAATATCCGAGATAAAGATTCACTTTCCGGCTGAAGAACTGTCTTAATCCGAAACCGATCATAATTTCATCTTTCATTTCATTATTGATATATTTATCGTATTTCAAAGTGATTTTAGTAATCTGGGTGTGTCCGAAAAATTTCCTGTGCTTTATGCCGGTCACAGCTTTTGCAGAAATCACCAGGTCATCCAGCGTATCTATCTTAAATTTTTCTGTATCATTCTCATTTTTAAAACGGGAAATGTCAGTATCGGAAAGTTTTAAGATATTGCTATTGTAAGTGCTTTCTATGGTTAAATCTACAAACATGTCCCAGGGTTTTGCATTTAACAATATCGAGCTGAAAACAAAGAATAAAACAGGTAAGAATTTTTTCATTCTTGAATTATCTCCACAGAGGATTTATTGA
>JAUXFF010000082.1 GCA_030620155.1 Candidatus Cloacimonadota bacterium
GATTATATTCTATAAACTTTTTCATATTTCTAAAATTTACATTGTAATTTATCTGTAAATCTTTTTCTTAGGTTCTGGGACAGCCCCTTATATTATTGCACCACTTCGCGGTGTTTATGAGATATTTTTTTACAACAACGAAGAGGGTGAATATAAATAGCCGCAGGTGAAACCTGCGGAATTCTAATCTCGGTAAATTTAGACTCAGGAATTATCATTCAAAAAAAGCTTGCATTATTTATCTGATATTTAAATTTATGTTAAAAATAAATAGTCCGGCTTCGTCAATACTACGCCGGGACAAAGGAGTAAATATGGGGAAGAGAGTCCACAATTTTAGTGCAGGACCGGCTGTATTACCGGAAGAAGTTTTATTGGAAATACAGAATGATCTTATGGATTACAAAGGCCATGGATTATCAGTTATGGAAATGAGTCACAGGTCCGCTGTTTTTCAGGGGATTGTAGATAAGGCTATTGCATCAACAAAAAGGATTTTCAGTCTGGGTGATAATTATGAAGTGTTGTTCTTGCAGGGTGGAGCCAGTACACAGTTTTATATGATTCCTTTGAACTTCTGTCCTGAAGATAAAGTAGCTAATTTTATTAATACCGGAGCCTGGGCAACGAAAGCTTTAAAGGAAGCAAAGAAGATAGGGAAAAAAATGCACATAGCTGCCAGTTCAGAAGATAAGGATTTCACTTATATTCCCAAGGAATATCAGCTTTCTGAAAATCCAGCTTATTTACATATTACTACAAATAATACAATAAGAGGTACTGAATATAAAACAGATCTTGTGTTGGATGATATTCCACTTATTGCAGATATGTCTTCCAATATAATGAGTAAACCTATTGATGTAAGAAAATATGCGGTAATTTATGCCGGTGCTCAGAAAAATATTGGTCCTGCTGGAACAACTTTAGTTATATTTCGGAAGGATATGATCGAAAAGATAAATCCCGGTTTACCAACTATGATGGATTATCACACCCACATTGATAAAGCTTCTATGTTCAATACTCCTCCTTGTTTTGCAATATACGTTGTGGGTCTGGTTCTTAAATGGATTGAAAAAAAGGGTGGTTTGAAAGCTATTGAAAAGAACAATATTGAAAAAGCTCAACTAATTTATGATATCCTGGATAATTCGGATTTCTATCGTGGAACCGTAGTAAAAGAAGATCGTTCTCTTATGAATATTCCATTCAGACTTCCAACCGAGGACTTGGAAAAGAAATTCATTACCGAATCTTTAGAAAATGGCATGTTGAATCTTAAAGGTCATAGAAGTGTGGGAGGGTGCAGAGCATCTTTATATAATTCTCTTCCTATAAAGTCTGCTCAAGACCTGGCTCAATTCATGCTGGATTTCGAAAGAAAAAATAAGTAAAAAAATCAGAAATAAAATAGGAATTGACCCCGTTCACCCTGTTAGATACAATCAAATACTATTTTTTTCCATGAATATATTTAGGTTATCTAACAGAGTGAGCAGATTTTTCTAAACATGGTGAATCTGTTACTTTTGCATTATCTGAGTACTATTCAAAAATGACAATAAATAATCTAGAAAATCATAACCCAAAACTTACCCATCTTGCTTTTTATACTGCTCTTGCAATCACAATTTATGTTGTAGAGAGTTTTATTCCCAAACCTTTCCCGTTTATCAGGTTGGGATTAGCTAATGTAATTATATTAATACTACTTTATCAAGAAGGCTTTAGATCTGCCTTGATTGTGGCTTTCAGTAAGACGATTTTAGGAGGGGTTTTTTCAGGAACCTTCCTGAGTCCAACTACCTTACTTTCAATAAGCGGAACTATACTTTCTCTAATAGTTATGTTTCTTTTGATAAAATCAAAAATTAATTTCAGTATAATTGGGATAAGTATCACAGGAGCGATAAGTCACAACTTTGCTCAGATTTGTGCAGTTAGATGGATTTTAATTAAAGAAAATTCAATATTTTATTTGACGCCTTTACTGGTAATTTTGGGAATAGTAACAGGTATTATTACAGGATATATGGCTTTTTTATTTTTGGTAAAATTTGAAAAACAAGGAAAATTATGAAGGAAGATGTTTTTAAATTCCTTAAAATATTTATAATAACAGTAATATTGTTCATCGGAGTAGCTGCGGGTTTATTTTTTTATTATAGTAAAGAATTACCTCCATTATCCATACTTCAAAGATATGAAATGAAAGTAGGTTCGGAAGTATATGATATTCATGATAATTTAATACATACTTTTTCAGTTGAGCGCAGGCAGCTTACAGATTTAAATGAATTGCCTTCTTATCTTGTAGAAGGTATTATAGCTGTAGAAGATAAGAATTTTTATAATCACTGGGGAATGGATCTAGTAAGTTTATTCAGAGCTTTGATGGTTGATATTAAAAAGAAAAGTTTTTCTCAGGGTGCCAGCACAATTACCCAGCAATTAGCCAGAAATATGTTTCTTTCTTTAGATAAAAAAATACCGAGAAAAATCAAAGAGCTTTTACTGGCAGTAAGGATTGAACGTCATTATTCAAAAGATGAAATTCTGGAAATGTATTTGAATAAATCACCTTTTGGACCGGGTTTATATGGTGTTGAGATCGCATCAGCTAAATATTTCGATAAAAAACCGAAGGATCTAACTATTGTTGAAGCTGCTTTAATTATCGGGATGCCTCAATTACCCAGTGCTTATTATCCATACCGTTATCCTGAGAGAGCTCTCAGGAGAAGAAATATAGTTTTAAAAGCTATGTTGGATGAAAAGGTTATAACCATTGACGAATATAACACTGCAAGATCAGACTCACTTGTTTTACATCCTCCCCAGGGTGATAAAAGTTCTGCTAATTATTTTACTGAATATATTCGCCGCATTCTGGAAAATAAATATGGAACAACAAAACTTTTTACAGGTGGTTTGAAAATTTATACAACTCTTGATATGGAATTACAGGCATATGCTGATTCAATGTTGAATAAAAGTTTAACTAAGTTTGAAGAAAAAAATGAGTATGAATTTAAATATGCTGATTTACCACCTGATACAGTGAATATTGTAACTCCTTATGTTCAGGGAGGAGTTTTTTCAATAGAACCTGAAACCGGTTATGTCCTGGTTATGGTTGGTGGAAGAAATTTCAGTCACAGTAAATTCAACAGGATAATGCAGGCAAAGAGGCAACCTGGTTCTGCTTTCAAGCCAATATTATATACAACCGCCCTGGTTAATGGATACACTCCAGCTACTGTGATAAATGATGAACCGGTCATCTTTATTCAGAACGATACCCTTTTCTATAAACCAATTAATTATTCCAGGAAGAATTTCGGTTATACAAGAATGCGTATGGGATTGAAAAAATCCAGGAATGTTTTCTCTATTAAAATGATCTATGATGTTGGACCCAGGAAAGTTGCTGACTATACAAAATTATTTGGAATTACAACCAGGATTTATCCTGTGATATCTCTGGCAGTGGGGGCATGTGAAGTTCTTCCTTATGAGCTGATTACAGCCTATACAACCTTTCCCGGTGGGGGAGAAAGAGTAAAACCGATATTTATTCGCAGAGTCGAAGATAATCAGGGAAGTGTACTGGAATCCAATGAAACGGAAAAAATCAGAGTAATTGATGAGAGAGTTGCGTTTTTAATGGTCAACATGATGCAGTCGGTTGTGGAAAGCGGTACAGGAATTGGCATTAGGTGGCAAAATGGCGGTTATAGATGGACCGCAGCAGGTAAGACCGGAACTACAGATGATTTTAGAGATGCATGGTTCATCGGATATAACAAAAAATTAGTAACAGGAATTTGGGTCGGTTTTGATGATAATTCCTCTTTAGGAGATAATCAATCCGGTGCTGTGGCTGCTCTGCCTACTTGGCCCCCGGTTATGAGAAAAGCAATATATTTAGATTCACCGAAGAACAGACAAGGGAAACCGATTGTTGATGGTTCTTTATACAAATTTGATAAACCCAATGGCATTATTTCCACTGAAATATCAAAAGAAACCGGATTATTACCAAGAAGCAGTTATGAAGAGACAATTGAAGAATATTTTATTACCGGAACTGAACCTACTCCACTTTCAGATAGCCTGGAATATAATTTTTATCCTACTATTTATCGCGCAAATGATATGGATTCTCTTGTAATAGATATGGGAGGGAGACGTTATATTTTCCCGGATTCCATCACCTTTGTAGAAACTTATCCAGACAGCACGAAACCGGATTCAATGGTTCTTGTTCAAGAACATATACCTGCTCCTATCGATCTTAGAGGAGCTCATATAATAAAAAATAAAAAATATGTTACCCGACCTGATAGCTTGCTTATCAATATGCCCAAATGGTTGATGGAACCGGACTCTTTAGATATTATTAACTCATTAATAGATTCTCTAATGAAGGCTGAATAAGTGAATTTTAATATAGGACTAATTATTTTAACCTTTGTTGTTCTTATTGCTTATTTACGCTATTTACAGATTTTTTATCTCGGAATTCAAATTAAAAGTGAGAATTTTAATTCAAAAAAAAGAAATGTTTCAGTAATAATTGCAGCCAGGAATGAAGGAAAAAATATTAACCATTTGTTAACTTCTCTGGTAAATCAATCCTATCCTAAAGGGATGTATGAAATAATTGTTGCTGATGATGCTTCTTCAGATAATACTGTGAAAATTGTAAAAGAATTTTCTGAAAAATGGAATAATATCCATCTAATTGAAGTTAAGAATCGAGACAAGGTGGTTTCTCCCAAAAAAAATGCATTAACTCAGGCAATTGATTCTAGTAAGGGAGAAATCATAGTTTCAACTGATGCTGATTGTATTATGAGTAAATATTGGATTGAAGCAATGGTAGCATCTTTTGAAGAAGATACAGCAATGGTTGCAGGATTTTCTAAAACCAGGATAACTGACTGGGAAAAAGCTTCTCTTTCACAGAAATTTGAACATATTGATTTTATTTTAATATTTTTAGCTGCAGCTGGAGCAATATCTTCAGGGAAATATTTCTCCTGTTCAGGTCAAAATATTGCTTATACCAGGACAGCCTATGATCAGGTCGATGGATTTGAAGAAATTGCCCATTTGCTTTCAGGAGATGATGTAAATTTGATGCAAATAATGAGAAGACAGGGATTAAAGGTCAAATTTGCTTTTTCTAATTATAGTTATGTTACCACAAAACCTGCAGATGGTTGGTCTCAACTTCTAAATCAACGTATTCGTTGGGCTTCCAATATGAAATGGCAAATAAAACTAAATCCTGAATTTTTCACTTATTTAATATATGTTTTTCTTATCACTTTTCTACCTATTCTGGTTATCTTAAAAATCTGGTGGCTTGGTTTAGGAATAATTCTTGTTAGAATGTTAAAAGAATATCAATTTATTAAATTGGGATTCTCAATTTTCCGGATAGAAAAAAATAAGTTGAAATTTTATCCCATCTGGTTTATTTTGCAACCTGTGTATATATTAGTTGTTTCAATTTTGGGTCTAATGGATGTATTTAAGTGGAAAAAGTGATTTATTTTTTTTAGAGAGGGATTATGCAGGTTAATTCAAAGAAATTATTTTTTTCAATAGTTGTTTTTATTTTGATAACTACCACAACATTAATCTTTGCCCAGGATGATTTTGAGTTATGGAAAAAAAAGCAGTCTGAAGAATTTAGAACTTATAAAGATACATTAGACAAAGCTTTTGTGGAATTTCTGGAACAGCGATGGAAAGATTTTGCAATTTTCAAAGGAGAGACCCGTGATGAAACTCCTAAACCTGAGAAAGTTCCACAAGTTGAAGAAGTTGGACAAGAGGGATTCCCTGACACTCATAAAGTTCAGGAAATTCAAATTCCTGAGCAGATTTTCCAAGTAGATGAATTAGAAATAAAAAACAGTATGGAAGATTTCAAACCAAAAGATGGGTCCCAGATAGAAATAACATTTTGGGGCATTCCCCTGGAATTTTCCAATCCTAAAGATTTCAAATTAACCCTGGATTTACCTTTAAGAGAAAAAACTATCGCTGATTTCTGGTATAGAATAAGTAACTCTGATTATGAACCACTTCTTGCTCAAATTCAAGAATACAAAAAACAGATGAATCTCAATGATTGGGGTTATTGCCTACTGTTGAATGATGTTGGAAATAAGGTCTCAAATAATTCCAGAAATTTAACCAAATTGTTTATATGGTTCATGCTTACAAAATCAGGATACGAAACAAAAATAGGTTACAGCTCAGATAAAATATATCTTCTTATACCCTCAAAACAGGCAATATATGGTATTTCATATCTGAAATTTGACAATAAAAAATTCTATGTGATCTCGTTTGATAAAAAAGAAAAACTCACAATGTCAATTTATACTTATGAAGGTTCTTATCCAAACGCAGATGATGTTATAAAATTAGATGTGGACGAATCTCCGAATGTATTGGATAATATTTTGGAAAAAGAGCTTAAGTTCAAATACAAAGGAAAAGAATATGTGGTCTTGATAAAATACGATGAGAATACAGCTAAATTTTTTGAAAATTACCCCCAGACAAACCTGGCTGTTTATTTCAAGGCACCCTTTTCCCCAACAGCTAACTATTCTCTAATTTCTGAATTAAAACCCATTATTGAAGGTAAATCTGAGGCTGAAGCAGTGAATATATTACTGAGATTTGTACAAACTGCCTTTGAATACAAAACCGATCAACAGCAATTTGGGAAAGAAAAAGCCCTCTTCTCAGATGAATTCCTCTTTTATCCATATTCCGACTGTGAAGATAGATCTATTATGTTTTCCAACCTGGTAAGAAACCTGGTGGGTCTGCAAGTGATTGGGCTTGATTATCCGGGACATATTTCTACTGCTGTTAAATTCAGTGAAAAAATTAAAGGGGATGCTGTTAGATATAAAAATGAAAGATATGTAATTTGCGACCCGACTTATATTAATGCTGATATAGGAATGGCTATGCCAAAATTCAAAAAGCTTGTCCCAAAAGTTATAAAAATCTGAAATGGAGACCAAGTTTTGGAGTATATATGAATTACGTTATTTTCGACGATTATAAATGGGAAAATTTCTTCCCAATTACACTTACCAGGTCCACTGCTGATTTACGGGTGGGAATCCTTAAACTAAGGCAGCGGTTAAACGAGTATTTTAAAATTAATAAACAGCGGATAATAATCTCTGATCATCTTGAGGATATTTACTCTGCACGTTTTCCAGATTGGCAGATAAACAAATTGAATAATGGAAAAACAATATTCCTAAACAGCAGACTCAAAGTTGATAAGGATATTGCAAAAAAGATTAATGAGCTTCCTGAAAATACTTGTTTGACTTCTAATGATGATATTTTAGCAGCAAAGATGAATTCGAAAGAATCGGTTGTTTCAATCGATAGAATTTTATCAATGTTTGAGAATCTGGAGAGGATAGATATTAATAAAAATTACTGCTGGCAATACATTTGGGAACTTATTGCCTGTAATTCTGAATATATAGAGCAAGATTTCCAGGACTTCTTTTATGATAAGGATAATTATTTTGAAACTGAATTAGGAATAACAGTTTTAAATCCTTATAATATCTGGATAGGAGAAGGAGCAACCATTAAACCTGGAGTAGTTATCGACGCTTCTTCCGGTCCTGTAATAATCGATGAAAAAGCCTTGATAATGCCAAATGCTGTAATAATAGGACCTGTTTTTATAGGAAAAAACAGCATTATCAAAGCTGGAGCTAAAATATACAAAGGTACTACTATTGGTCCTATGTGTAAAATCGGGGGAGAGATTGAAGAGACCATAATCCAGGCTTATTCTAATAAACAACATGACGGTTTTTTGGGTCATAGCTACCTGGGAGAATGGATTAATCTGGGAGCTGGTACAAATAATAGTGACCTGAAAAATAATTATAAAAATGTGAAATCTTATTTCTACCCTCTAAAAAATAAAGTTGATACAGGTTTACAGTTCCTAGGTGTAATTATCGGAGATCATACAAAAACAGGAATTAATTCAACAATAAATACTGGTTCGGTTATAAGTGCGGGATGCAATATTTTTGGTAATGAAATGATAAAAGATTTCATTCCAGCATTGAGCTGGGGTAAGTTTTCCAACCTGAATGAATATAAATTGGATAAATTTATTGAAACTGCCGGAATTGTTAAAAACAGGAGAAAACTTGAATTTTCTATAGTTGAAAAAAAGCTTTATCAAAGTATTGGGAAATTAAAATAATAATAAAACTTAAGTGTTAACTTGTTGTGGGTTTACCTGCGCAAGTTCATAAATATGGAGTAATAATGAAAGAATTTGTTGAAGTAATATTCAGGTCTGAGAGAATGGGACATTTTATTAATTCTAAGAACCTTGAAATATTACCCGATGTAAAAGTTGTGGTAAAAGTAGAACGTGGAGAGGATATTGGAAGAATAGTAAACTGTGCTTTAGAAGATGAGGAATTGGAAAAGGAATTTGAGAATAATAAGATTGAGAAAATTCTCAGGATAGCCACTGAAGAGGATTTCAAACAACTGGAAGCAGTAAAAAAGAAGGAAGAGGAAGCAAAAAAAAGATTCCTGGAAATTGTTGTAAAATATCCTTTTGAAATGAAACTTCTCGATACGGTTTATCAATTGGATGGTAATAAACTGACTTTTTTCTTTTCTGCAGAAGATAGAATAGATTTCAGAGAATTTGTACGGGAGTTGGCTACAGAATTTAAAACCAGGATAGAACTGCATCAATCTTCAGGTCGTGAAGATGCTAAAAGGTTCGGGGGTCTCGGTATATGTGGAAAAACCTATTGCTGTGTATCATTTCTGAAAAAATTCAACCAGGTTACCATCCAGATGGCAAAAGACCAGAATCTGTTAAGTAATCTTTCAAAAATATCCGGTCCCTGTGGAAGACTACTTTGCTGTTTGCTTTATGAAGAAGATTTCTATCTTGAGAAAGCTGAAGAATTTCCTGAAATTGATGAAGAAATAATGTACGGGAATGTAAAAATGTTCGTTGGGAAAAATGATTATTATAACAACAAAATTCATCTTGTTTCCGATGAAAGTGTGAATAGAATAATTTCTCTCCAGGATTATAAAGATATTAATAAAAAACAAAATGAAAAATCACATACTTGATATTTTACCTGATGAACTGAAAAAATATATTTTCTCTATAGATGAAAAAAAATATCGAGTAAAACAAATACTGAACTGGATATATAATAATAACGAACTGAATTTTTCCAGGATGACAACTTTACCATTTGAATTTAGAGAAAAACTATTCAATAAATTTTCAAATTTCCTTCCCGGGATTATAAAGAAAGAAGTATCCAGGGATGGTTCAGTAAAATATTTGTTGGAATTGGAAGATGAGCTGAGGATAGAAATGGTTTTAATTCCCAATAAGAAAAAAAATACTCTTTGTGTTTCTTCTCAAGTTGGCTGCGCTCGGGAATGCAAATTCTGCGCTACAGCTAAAATGGGATTAAAAAGGAATTTAAAAGTTTATGAAATAGTTGCTCAAATATTTATAATTTTGCAGGAACTTAAAAAGAATAAACTCACAAACATTGTCTTCATGGGGATGGGGGAACCTCTTGATAACCTGCAGAATGTAATAAAAGCCATTAAAATTATTCAACATAATTCGGGATTTAAATTCAGTCCGAGAAGAATAACGATCTCAACTTGCGGTATTATTCCTAAAATCAAGGAATTAACTGAAAGTAATTTAAAAGTAAAACTGGCTGTTTCTTTGAATTCGGCAATCCAGGAAAAACGTGAAGAATTGATGCCAATGAGCAGGCAATATCCGTTATCTGATCTCAAAAAATCATTGATAGATTTCAGGAAGAAATCATCTTTTCGTATTACATTTGAATATGTATTAATTAAAAACTTCAATACAGGGAAAGAAGATATCAAAGCTCTCAAATCTTTTCTGGGAGATATTTCCTGTAAATTAAATGTAATAGTATGGAATGAAGTGGACACAATGCCTTTTAAAGCTCCATCAGAACAGGAAGTTAAAAATTTTATTGAATCTATGCAGGAACTAAGTTCTGCAGTTACATTTCGAAAAAGCAGGGGTTCGGATATAAGTGCAGCTTGCGGTCAACTGGCTGCAGAGTAACACATCCGGCAGCTACTCAAACAATAGTGTTTAAGGATAACTTAGGAGTTACTATGGGAAATTACGAGATATTAAATATAGAAAAGTTAGCGAAAATGATAGATCATACTGAGTTGAAATCCAGCTCAGGACAGAAAAAGATACTGAATCTCTGTAATGAAGCTAAGATGTTTGGGTTTATCTCTGTTTGTATCAATCCGTATTATGTTAAATTTGCTTATGAACAATTACAGGGAAGTGATGTTTTAGTATGTTCGGTTGTTGGTTTCCCGCTAGGAATGAATACAAGTAAACAAAAAGCCATTGAAGCTGAAAATGCTGTTAAAGAAGGTGCCAAAGAGATTGATATGGTCATCAATGTTGGAGCGATGCGTGATAAGAGATATAATTTAGTTCTGGATGATATCAAACAGGTTGTCAAAGCCAGTGCTCCAGCTCATGTAAAAGTTATTTTCGAAACCTGTTATTTAAAAGATGATGAGATAATAAAAGCTTGTGAACTTGCAGTGGAGGCAGGTGCTCATTTTGTAAAAACTTCTACAGGTTTTGGCGCTTTCGGGGCATTTCCTTATCATGTAAAATTGATGCGAGAGAGTGTTGGTCCTGAAATCGGTGTAAAAGCTGCTGGAGGAATTTCTAATTTTAAAGATGCCTGGAGAATGATAACAGCCGGTGCGAATAGGCTGGGAACCAGTGCTGGTGTAATGATCCTGGAAGGAGCAAAATTATTTAAATTTGCACCGGAAGCCTGGCTTGAACCTGAAATTCCCTGCCACATTTGTCCTTCTCGTTTTTCGACTCTTGCTAAGTTGCCCAAAGCTGTTTATACATATTATAAGAAAAAATGTTTAAC
>JAUXFF010000153.1 GCA_030620155.1 Candidatus Cloacimonadota bacterium
AGGCTTTGATACGAGAAATTAATAACAACTCAAACAGAAGATTTTTCTTAACGCTTGTTTATTACTAATTTCTTAACGTAATTTATATTATGCCGATTGTTAAGAAAAAGAATGCACTTCAAGTTATAATAATTTTCTATTAGTCCACGATGTACAAAATTAATATTATGTAGAATCTCTTTGCAACTACTTTTTAACGGCTTTCTTGTATTTTATTTTATTGTTTTTCAATGGAATACCTTGAGAACTACTCTTGGTTTTCTGGGGATGCGTGCTAGATTGTTGCCTGGGTTTGGTCCAAGCGGGAACTGTCTTGTCACAAAGCACCAGGTGGAATCCTGCAGAATAGGATTAGCGGAGCTGTTATTTCACAGGATAAACGCTAAGATCCACCAGGGGGTGGGGGCAGCTATGTTGATTAAATCCAATAAGTTAAGCAAGGTGCTCAATCAATGAATTAACTCTTTACTGCCTTAAAATAAATACTTAATTAATGTTGTTTGTATCTATCTTAGTATTCACCTTTTTTGTCATACCCAGCAGTGTTTACTCCGGCTTCCGTCAGGAGCCGGATCGAGATTTGACGGATGCCGGAGAAGACAGATTCGCACCCTTAGCCTACCCCACTTGCCAACTGGGGTCACTAAACAGTCTCCGTGGTTTGATTTTTTTTCTGGTAAATAATAATTTGACAATAACTCACTCATATTTCTGACTTGGTTTATTAATAATTGGAGTGTAACTAATGAAAGCTTTTGAAATTTTAGTCTCCGGAAGAGTTCAGGGTGTCGGATACAGATATTTTGTCTTAAGAAAAGCTAAGCTTCATAAAATAAACGGGTATGTGAAAAACCTTTACGACGGCAGAGTAAAGATCCTGGCAACCGGTGATGATACCGCACTAAAGGAATTTAGAAATGAGCTTGAAAATGGTCCATTTATGTCTTATACTAGCAATATTGATATTACAGATATACAATTAACTAAAAGATATGAAAGTTTCAGTATTGAATTTTAAATTTCTTTTTTGTTTTATTATTCTAATATTTCCAATAATGCTATTTCCTTTATCAAGTAATCCTGTTTATTACACACCTTCAGAAGAATATCATATTGTTAAGCCGGGAGAATCCCTGCAGGCAATCAGCGAAAAATATTCTCTCTCCGTGGATAATTTAAAATTGTTTAACAGTTTAAGCTCAGATCGAATCTTTTCTGGACAGAAAATATATTTAATTCCTAAAATAACTTATAAAACAGAATTTATAACAGTACGTTCAATTCCTAAAAGAGGGTATCACATTGTTAACCCCAGGGAATCTATTCACAGAATATCCAAAATGTACGATCTTAGTATTCTTGAAATTATGGAGTTTAATAATTTAAAATCTTTCACCACCAAGGTTGGGCAAAAAATATATTTAAAAAAGATTATGAAGGAAAAGAAAATTCCCAAACAGGATGAATTAAAGACAGAAAAAACTTCCCGGGAGCCTGCAGTTGAGAAAACTAAAATAAAAGAAAATATAAAATTTTCTAAAACAGAAGATCTGTTTGTTCCGGTAAGGGGAACTGTAACTTCTGAATTTGGTTTAAGAAATGGTAAACCCCATAAAGGAATTGACATTTCTGCCCCCATAGGCGATCCGATTTTTGCTGTTCAAGATGGTAAGGTGGTCTATGTTGGAAATCAGAGGGGATACGGAAATATAGTAATTTTAGAACATAAGAATTATGTTATGACCGTTTATGCACATAATGACGCAAATCTGGTACGTTTGGGAGAAGATGTGAAAAGGGGTCAGCCAATAGCAACACTTGGGCAAACGGGAACAACTTCCGGTCCGCACTTGCATTTTGAATATCGCATCAAGGGTAAGGCGATAAATCCGAGGGAGGTTTTTCCCAGTTTATGAAAGGGGATAACATAATGAAAAGAAAAGATTTGTTTCTGATAGGAGAGGTTGCTAAGAAACTTGGCATTCATGATCAAACAATCAGAATGTATGAAAGAAAATTATTAATAAAACCACGACGAACAGAAAATCATACCAGGTTGTTTTCAAAGGACGATATCACAAAAATAACTATAATTATAACCTTAACCCAGGAAATCGGTTTGAATCTTTCCGGAGTTAAGATTGTTTTTGCGCTTGCAAAAAAATTAAAAATGTCAGATGATGAATTACTTGATTTTATATATGATCATACTTCTGAATTTAAGACATAATATTTAAAAAGGTCAGATTATGGCTGAGAATGTTTTCGAAGATAGGGCTTTACAAAGTTATTTAAACCAGATTTCAAAAATTAAACCTCTTTCTCGTGAAGAGGAGAACAAGCTGGCATTAAAGGCAAAAAAAGGTGATAAAAAAGCAATAAATAAACTTGTAAAATCAAATTTGAAATTTGTCGTGAAAGTTGCTGCTCAGTATCAAAATAGAGGGTTAAGCCTGGCTGAATTAATAAGTGAAGGTAATATGGGTCTGATTAAATCTATCGAAAAATTTGATCCTGAAAAAGATAACAAACTTATCTCTTATGCAGTCTGGTGGATAAAGCAAAGAATTCTTTTTGCTCTTGCAGAAAAAACGAATGTAATCAGAATGCCCCTGGGAAAAGCGAATATTGCCTCTAAAATAAAAATAGCTAAAGAGAAAGTTTTTAGTGAAACCGGGGAAGAAGCTACACTGGAAGAAATATCGGAACTTACAGAATTGAATGAAAAAGCTATTGATAAAATCAATAAACAGATCATAAGCACCGTTTCTATTGAAGACCCAAGTTATACCAGCAAACATGAAAAAGTAACTTTAAACGATTTTCTTGAAGATAAACAAATTCAGGAGCCTAAAACTCTTTATTACAGAGAAAAAGTAAAGGAACGCATAAAAAAATCCATAATGGCGTTACTTCCAAGAGAAGCATATATTGTGAAAAAATATTTTGGTCTGGAGGGAGAAAAGAGTAAGAACTTCGCTCAAATTGGAGAAGAACTCGGACTTTCACGGGAAAGAGTACGCCAGATCCAGAAAATTGCATTACAAAAAATCATGAAGGATGCTTACAAAGACGTTGAGAACATTATTGATTTCTTAATATAAACCCAGATAAATTACCCCTGTTTCACACTTACTTGAAGGTGCGTAAAACATACGATTTATACTCTCGAATTACGATAAAATATATATCCTATTTTTGTTATAATAAACAATTGCTAGACAATTAACATTTTAGTGTCTTATTTTTAAAAATTATCCTTTCTTTAGTATCTATCTTAACATTACCGATAATCTCAACATTTCCTTCGAAATAAACATCGCCTCTAACTTCCAGATATTCACATTTTTTTAAAGAAGGAACACTATTTTTAAAATGTTCCTGTAACTGGTATATTGTCTTAAAATAATTATCATCCAGAACAATAATTGGAGCTCTTTTAAGATTCTTATCTAACACCAGTTTATAATCGTCCTGTAGGTCATATGCATCGGACCAGATAGTCAGCAGGTCGTTTGTTTTTTTCACAGGTATAAATCTATCCCGTTTAATTTTTATTGCTTTTGAGCCTTCGAATACACTTATAGCCGCGCCCATTGCAGTTTCAATTTGATATACTTTTTTATTTTCCACACTCTTTTTATTTAAAATTAATGGCAATGGCAGCAACCAATTACTTTCTACTAATTTCTGTTTTAAGACCCTCAAGTTAACCCAGATATTATTTGTATTGAAATAACTATATTTTTTTATGTTTTGAAATTCTTCAATTTCGTTTTTGGGGCACTGTGCAACCTCTCGTAAAATCAGCCTTCCATCTTTTGTTTGAGCTAAATGCCCACCTTTTCTATCCATTTCAGTTCTGGGGCACACCTCCATCAGGAAAGGTAACTTATTTTCATCAAAATAGCTTAGTATTTTGCCATCAACCACTGCCCCCAGATTATCCGAATTGGAAATAAAAGCATACTCAAACCCGAGGTTTACAAGTTTATCCAGAATTCCGCTAATAAACATAACCATGTATATTTCACCATGACCAGGTGGATTCCAATTTAATTCATTATTTACATGTTTTAATGGGGAAAGGTTGTTCTGTCTGATTTTGGGAAATTTGTTTTGAACAAAATCTAAGGGCAACTGGTCCAAAGAGAGTTGAGAATATTTTTTTAAATAACTCAATGTATCCTTTCTGGTTTTGAAACTATTCATAAAAAGTACAGGTATACTTTCCCCGGTTTTCTTTCTTAAATCTAAAATTTGAAGGGCAATAATATCCAGGAAATTCAATTCATTTTTTACTTTCAGTAAAGATTTTGCTTTACTCAATCCCATACTTGTACCCAATCCGCCGTTTAATTTTATAACAACAAGTTTTTCAAACGGGGGAGAGGTGGATATCTTTAACCCATCATAATTTACGATATTGGATTTACTTGGAGGTATAATATCATTTTCGGAAAGTTTCCCTGTAGCACCCTGTAAAACCTGCTTATAATATCGAGAAAAAGAATTTATTACTATTTCATCTAATTTCTCTTTTCTCATTATTTCAATGAATTGAAGAAGATTATCTTTCACTAATTATCTCCGTAACTTTATACTTGTCAAAATATCTGGTTTTAATTTTGAAATTTTAATCTGAACACCTTAAAAATTCAGGGTTTTTTCAATCGATATTATCCTTTTTTTATTTTTATCCCTGGACTGATTTACAATAAGTTCTCCTAAAAGTCCAATTGAAAAAAATTGTAATCCCACCATAATCAGCAAAATAGATAGAAATAGAAGTGGTCTATTGTACAAAGGTTGATGAAAGGCATATTTCATAATAGTTAAATACAAGCCTATTAAAAAACCAATAATACTGAAAGTAGAACCTATCCTTCCGAAGAGATATAAAGGGCTATGAGTGAAACTGGTCAGTAGCTTCACAGTTAAAAGATCCAGAAATCCTCGTAAATATCGTTCTACTCCATATTTTGATCTTCCAAATTCGCGAGGGCGATGCTCTACCGGAATTTCAGTGACCTTAAAACCTTTAGTATGTACTATAGCCGGGATATAGCGATGCATTTCCCCATAAATATCAATCTCATTAATAACCTCTCTCTTATATGCTTTAAAACCACAATTGTAATCATGCAGTTTCAATTTGAATGATACTGAAGTGATAAAATTAAAGAATTTTGAAGGTATGGTTTTAGAGATGGGGTCTTTTCGGTTTTTCTTCCAACCTGTTACCAGATCATAGCCTTCTTCAATTTTCTCGATAAATTCTGGAATTTCAATTGGATTGTCCTGTAAGTCCGCATCCATAGTAAATATAATATCGCCTTTCGCATTTTCGAAACCTGTCTGAAGGCTTGCTGATTTACCAAAATTTTTCCTAAACTTAATAATTTTTACTCTTTTATCTCGTTTAGCCAGCAGTTCCATAATATTAAAACTATTATCACTACTTCCATCATCTATGAAAATAATTTCATAATCTTTATTTTCAATATTTTCAAGTATTTCCGAATACAACCTTTCCAGGCTTTCTTCTTCATTGAAAACGGGTATAATAAAAGATAACTTCATGTCTATCTCCCTATGTTTAACATTGTACAAAAAGAATTAACATTTATTATTTTTCCAAATCAACTATTAATATTCATACTTTTTATTAAAAAATTTCCTAAAATAAAATTAATCAAAATATAATGAATATACTTACAATGGACATTACTATTCCGGAAATCACAGGTATCTGGATATTATCATTAAGTGGAATATGAGAAAATTCGGCCAGGGTTGCAGCAAACGCCCCGGCAAGAGCCACCCATGGATTAATAAAAAAAATGGCGAACAACAGCGTTCCTGCAAAACAAGCAATACTTCCTTCCAGGCTTTTTTTTGAACCCAGGAATCTTCTTTTGCCAAAAGTAAGCCCGACAACAGAAGCTAATGTATCTCCAATTGCTAAAAATGA
>JAUXFF010000003.1 GCA_030620155.1 Candidatus Cloacimonadota bacterium
AAAATACCTGCATGGAAATTTTGGAAAGGGAACTTTCACATTTTACGGAGGACATGACCCTGAGGATTATCAGCACAGGATAGGAGATCCTGAAACAGTGCTTGAACTTCACAAACAGTCACCTGGCTACAGGTTGATTTTAAATAATATTTTGTTTCCTGCAGCGGAAAAGAAGAAGTTGAAGACTTGATTATTACTGATGTTTAACGATATGTATACCACGTTCCATTGGGGACACGTTGTTATATGATGAAATCGGGCAATGAATAAAAAATTATACAACTAAAGGAATACTTCATAAATATATTATTTTACCGAAAACCTCATTCTTTTACTTAATAAAACCATATCTCTTAAATAATGAATATCTTCAGCATTCAACCATTTTTCTTCGAAATCATCTTGTTGAACAAGAGTAGCAATAGCAGCTAAAGTTTTCAGATGAAATGCTCTATCTTCTTTTGTCCCGATAAAAGCAAATACAGCTTTTACTGAATTTTCTTTTGAAGTGAACTTAATACCTTCTTTACACCTGATGAGCATTAAGAAGAAATGACCACTACCTTCGATTATTATATGAGGAATGGCAATAAAAGGTGATATGGCAGTATTGCAATCTTCCTGCCTGTTTTTTAAAAGAGTAAAGATTTCTTCTTTATCTATCTCAATTTCTTTAGAAATATTTTCAGAAATTATTTCAAAAAGCTGATCCATTTCAAGAGGACCATTTAAATCCAGAATTTTTGCAGTTTTAACCAGGTTATCAAATTTATCAGGTTTTATATTATCTCGATCACATAAAATATCTCTAAATTCGGATTCCAAAATATGATCTGTCAACCTGTTATCCGTTATTCTTTTCAGCAAATGTAAAAGTGCATATTCACCTGCATATTTCTTTCTACCGTAAAATAGATAAAAACTTACACTTATTAAAAGAAAAGCAACACTGATCTCGATTGCTTCGAGTCCAAGATCGATAATGAAAAATGAGAAAACTATAATTCCAAAAATTTGAAGCCAGGGATATAAAGGTGCTTTAAAACTTGGTCTGTAATTCTTCAGCTTACTTTCTCTTAATATAATTACTGCAAGATTAGTTAAAACATAAGTAGTTAAAATAACAACAGAAGCTGCTTTTACCAGCATTTCCAAAGGTAACTGTAATGCCAGAACAATAAATAAACCGGTTATGAAAATTGAGTGAACAGGTGTTTTAAATCTTTTACTGACTGTGCTGATAGCATCTGGCAGAAGATTATCTCTGCTTAAAGCTAATGGATAGCGGGATGCTGACATTATTCCTGCATTTGCAGTTGTGATAAAAGCTAATAAAGCAGCAATCGAGATGATGATGAAGCCGGGTGTTCCGGCAATATTCTTTGCTGCATCCGCAATCGGTGTAAGTGAACCGGAAAATGTAGATGCTGGTAAAACCCCAACTGTCACTATAAGAATTAGAGTATATAGTATTGTAACAGTAATTACAGAGACGATCATCCCAAGAGGAATATTCTTTTTGGGATTTTTAATTTCTTCAGAAACACTTGCTACTTTCAATAATCCACCAAAAGAAATGAAAATAAAACCTGTTGTTGCAAAAATCGGATTAATTCCTTTAGGAGCAAAAGGATAAAAATGAAATGTATTTATTTTAGAAAATCCAAAGATTATGTATAAAACCATTAAAATTAATAAAACAGATACAAGTGAGACTTGAAATTTGGCAGCTTCTTTTATTCCAATCATATTCAATAAAATGAAAAAAATACAAACAAGAATTGAAGAGATCAATACAGGAAATCCTGTAACGATAAAAATTATCCCCGATATACCAAATATGGCAAAAGCACTTTTCAATGATAATGCAAACCAGCTTAAAAAACCGGAAATAGTTCCAATAAACGGACCTAAACTTCTATTGATAAAATAGTAATCACCACCGGCTTTGGGCATAGCAGTAGAAAGTTCTATAATACTGAAAATTCCTATCAGAGCAAAAATTCCTGCTAAAAAATATGAAATAATTACTGCCGGACCTGTTCGAGCAAAAGCAAGTCCGGGTAAAATGAAAATTCCGGAACTTATCATCGCGCCTGTTGCGATGCTGAATACATTGAAGAAATTTAATTCTTTTTTTAGTTTCATTCTAATCCTTTTAAATAACCTGAAAAATAATGTCCATTACTATGATGTAATATCTTTTATAACATAATATAATTTGCCCTATAAAATTATGTAAAATTTTTTCTTTTTGAATCCATATTCCTGTTCCTATTTTTATTTTTGCTATTTGAATTGCTTCTTTCATAAAATATGTTTCCCAAACTAAAAAAAGTATGCATTAACTCTACCTTCAACTTCTTCATTCAACTTTTTCTTCTTCGATTTTTTAACGTAATAAAAACATATCCAACATGGTAAATTTTAGCATTGTCACATCAATGAGACCACCTGGTCATGTATATACGATTATCTTTATGAGTTTATCAGGGAAACTTTCTTCTGCTTTATCTTTTTTACATGAAAAAAAATTAACATTAAGATGAGACATAGAGAAAACGTTTTTTCGTTGATTTTATCCTTTATGAATTAATGAAAAAAAACATCCTGCAAGAAAACATTCTGCATAAAGAATAAAGCAATATAGGAAATTATTGCTGAAGCAACAGGAGTGGCAACCCAACCAATGCTGATCCGCCCCAGAACCTTAAAGTTTATATTTCTGGATCCCTTTGCCAGACTGATTCCTATTACTGAACCTACTACTGCCTGTGAGCTGGAAACCGGAACAAGCGGAAAGGAAGGTAAACCATTTGAAACAAGGAAATGTTTTAAACCCTGTGAGGCAAAAAGGAACAGAACAATTGAACTTGCTAAAACAACAACAAAAGCTGTAATTGGAGATAGCTTGAAGATACTTGAGCCAACTGTCAGCATAACCTTTTTTGAATATGTAAAAACTCCTATAGCTATGGCAATACCTCCTAAAAGAAATAATTGTTGTACGGAGGATAATTGGATAAAATTCCCAATTTGAATGTTATTGAAGGATGATGAGTTAATAAAAACACCCATTACATTTCCAATATTATTTGCTCCCAGACTATAAGCCCCAAATGCGCCAACAAGTATTAAGGCAATTCTTGTTAAAGAATCTAATCTTATTAAGTGGATTTTTGAATGTTCTACAAGATACTTTACAATATGAAACAGGAAGAAAGCAAATATGGCAGAAAGGATTGGCGAAAACACCCATGTTCCTACTATTTTTGTTAAGGAACTAATCCCTGTTGCTGTTTTTGAGAAAAAATTCCATCCGATAATTGCTCCAACAATTGCCTGGGAAGTTGAAACCGGTAATCCGGCTTTAGTCATCCACAATACAGTTAAAGCTGCGGAAAGTGCCACAATAAAAGCTCCTGCCAGTTCGTTCACAGTACCTAATTTTTCCAATGTGTGGGAAGCTCCTGCTCCACTTACAACAGCTCCGATTATTATGAAAACGCTGCAAATTATAGCAGCAGTTTTGAATCTGACCATTTTAGTGCCAACTGCAGTGCCAAAAATATTGGCTGCATCATTAGCACCAAGAGACCAACCTAAAAAAAGTCCACTTGATAAAAAAAATAAAATTCTCAACATTAATTTATACTCTTAACATCTTTTTATTATATTCTTCTTTTTATTGCATATATGGATAATCTTTCTGCCACTGATTCTGCTACGTCGGAAATAAGAGCTATTTTTTCCGCAAAATATCGCAAATGAACTTTTTTACTGAACTGTTTTGTTTCACTTTTAAAAACTTTTCGTTTTAATTGTTCTTCCACATCATCAGCTTCATGTTCATAGAAGTGGACTTTATTTACGTAGTCATTTACCATACTAGGTTCTTTGAAAAAAGCACGTGCAGCTTTCACAACTTCTTCTACAGTTTTGGATGAAAGTTCAGCCAGGTCAAGAAAATCATGTTTTAAAAAATCAGGGATCTCAGGTCTCTCAATAGAGAATTGCTCTAAAACCTTTTCCGCTACATCAACAACATCATCCATTGTTTCCAACAAACCAAGCACATCTCCCCTGGACTCTGGTATCAGCATGTATGTATATAACTTATATTTGATCTCTCTTCTTACTTTATCAGCATCTGATTCCAGTGATGTGATATTCTGATATTCTTTTTCAAATTTATCAAATTTTCCATTTACATACGCCTTAATACCTTCAAGGAAAATAAGTCCTGAATTTCCAACTCTGTCAAGATAAGCGTCAATATTGGCTTCCAGTTCTTTCGTCCTGCCCGTAAAAAATTTTATCATTTTTTTTCTCCCAATATAATTTTAATAAGAAATAAATCGATCATATAATAATCCGTGTCTTAATCACTAAGTCCGGGTCCGCATGCTCAAGTCCAGCCTTATTCATTCTTATGATTATCCTTTGTTTTTATTTAGTTCTTCGATCTTTTTCTTAGCTTCCGCAATCTTTTCCCAATTATCTTCCCACTTGTTATATAATATTAGCGAGCCCAATTCAAGAATGTCTTTTAGCTTTGGCTCCTTAATGGAATAATTTATGTTTCTCCAATTCTTAGATTTTGATATGTATCCACCATCGTATAAGATTTTTAAATGTGCTGATAAAGTGTTCTGTGCTATTCCAATATTTTTTGCTAATTCTGTTACAGTCATACTTTTATTTCCCATTAATGAGTAAATAATTTTAATCCGAATTTCATTAGAAATAATCGTAAATAATTTTGATAATTTTCTAATCACAAATTCCTCAATCATATTCTTCTTCCTCTCATATGATAAAAATCTGATATGATGAGGTTATGTGTCAAGCGATTTTTTTTATATGCCTTACTTATTTAAGTATTTTAATATATTATAGTGATTTCGGTCTAAAAATAATTCTGGACAAACAATATGAAGTTATCTTTTTGACACAAAAATTATTCGTCAGGGAGAAGCTGGTGGGAAAAAATGATGATAAAATTAAAATAAAAGAAGATATTTTGGAAGAACCAGATATTGAAGTTGAAGATACAGAAAAAGAAGCTGAAAAACAAGTTGAAATATCTAATTCTGAACTGAAAGAAATAGCTCAGGATCAACAGGAAAAAATTCAGGAAGAAGTAAAGCAGGAAGATGTGATTTCTGAAGAAGTTTCAAAGGAAGAAAAAGAAATCGGAAAACCTGAAGTAGTCCAATCTGAAATTGAAGAAACCGATAGTGTTGAGGACAAGAAAGTCTCTGAAGAAGCCCAAATAGAGATCAAAGAAACCGAAGGTATTGAGGATAAGGAAAAAACTGAAGATGATCAAGTTGAATTTGAGAAACCCGGAGATGTGGACGTGGTGAATGAATTTCCCGAATCGGAAGATATGAAAAGTTCTCAATTTGAACAATTACTGGAGGAATCACTGGTTAATATCAAGAATCTGGAAATTGGTGATAAAGTTGAAGGAGAGATCATCAATATTACCGATTCCTATATTTTTGTTTCTTTAGGTGGTAAACGTGATGCTTATACTGAGAAAATAGATTATCTGGATAAAGATGGTAAATTACCTTTTAGGGTTGGAGATACTCTCTCCGGGTATGTAGTAAAATATACGGAAACAGAGACCTGTATTGCTAAAAGCCTGGTTTCAGTTAGTAAAAGAGTACTCAAAGAAGCTTTTGAAGAACAAATTCCAGTAAGTGGAAAAGTGGTTTCTTTTACAAAAGGTGGATTTATAATTAATATTTCAGGTGTGAGAGCCTTTTGCCCCAAGTCCCAGATGGACTTGAAAAGAATTCAAGATGTAAAGCAATACCAGGGGAAAAATTACGATTTCATAATTATGGAGTTCAAGAATAATGGAAGAGATATTGTAGCCTCTCGAAGAATTATCCTGGAAGTTGAAAATGAAAAAATCAAAAAAGAAATTATAGATAAACTTGAAATTGATTCTGTTATAATGGGTAAAGTGACCCGTCTTACAAATTTTGGGGCTTTCATCGATCTGGGTGGCATTGAAGGATTACTTCATATTTCACAATTTTCCTGGGCACGTATTGATTCTCCTTCTGAAGTCCTGAATATTGGTGATATGATCAAAGCTAAAGTAATAAAAATGAGTGGCGAAAAAATTTCATTGAGTATGAAAGCATTACAGGAGAATCCATTTGATATTGCGTTAAATGAATTAAAAGTTGGCGATATAATAAATTGCCGGGTATTAAGAAATCTTCCATTTGGTTCATTTGTCGAGATAAAACCAGGTGTTGAAGGATTGATCCCAATTTCCGAATTAACTATGGGGCGCAGAATAACTCATCCGTCTGAGATTGTGAATGAAGGTGAATTTATTGAGGCTCAAATAATGAAAATCAATCCTGAAGAAAGAAAGATATCACTCTCCCTGAAAGCTTTGCAACCAGACCCATGGGATGATATTGATGAAATTTTTACTGAAAATGATATAGTTTCCGGCACGATCGAAAATTCAGCGAATTTCGGGATTTTTATAAAATTAAAAGAAGGTCTTGTGGGGCTTATGCCATCCTCTAAAATTAAACTTGCTGGGATTAAACTTGATAAATCAAATGTTGGTGAAGAATTCAATGTTAGAATTGTCAGAATCGATAAAGATAATAGAAGAATATCTCTGGAACCTACAAATCTACCTGAATCTGTTGTTGAAGGAAAAGATGATTGGCACAAATACAAAAGCCAAAAAAAGAAAAAGAAAGTAATAGACGAAGATAGCCCCTTTGCTAACCTCTAATAATATTTTTAAAGAATTGTATTATTGAATTCGAAAAGCCTGCTTTATAGCAGGTTTTTTTATTGATAAAAAGAGAAGGAAATTTCACGCTGCCCCATATATTGAAACTCTAAAAAATTAGAATGTCTTTAATCTTTTTTACCATATCTGTTTTCAATTGTTTAAATATGATATAATTTAAATATTACCTAAAAAATATCTGCTTAATTATTAGAGAAATATAAGAGGCACTTAGCCTTTGAACTTAAAAACACATATTTGTATTATTCCTTTTGATAATAATGAAATGTATCGGTTATTTATTACTAAATTAGTAAGGGGCAGTTTTGTTCCATCTGGATGGATATATTGCTATTTTAGAATCAGACATTTTTTTGTTTGTGTAAAAGCACCTGCCTGAATACGATAAAAGTAAATTCCGGAAACTAGATCTTTAATATCTAATTTCGTTTGATAACTACCCGGAGAATGAAATTGTTCAACCAAAACAGCAACTTCCTCGCCAAGGATATTGTAAACTTTTATCGTCACCATTGCAATAACAGGAATATGATAGTTAATGGTAGTGTGACAATTAAAGGGATTAGGGTAATTTTGTGATAAATAACAAGAATGGAGTCCTTGTTCATATAAGGGGAAAACTTCTGATGGAGTTAAACTCTCTCCACTTTGGATATGATAAATATCATAATTTCCTGTATTCCCTCCTGTATTACATCCTATATGACCAAAACCCTGGTTATCAACTTTGAAAGAGGGATAAAAGTAATCACCACTTATAACAGAAGACACTTGCCAGTTGCCACTTTCCTCTTTATGGGAATAGAAAATGTTACCAGTATAAAAGTTACCACTTGTCTCCATCCATATTATGTGGGGATTTCCATTAGCATCCAGAGCAATAGAAGGATTTACAGCACTATAAGTTAAAGAACTCAGTTCATAAGGTTCCCAAATTTGTCCATCTGGTTGATATAGATAATATACTCTTCCCGGGAATCCCCACCCGTCATTACCGCTAACAGCTAAATGTAAGTCACTATCATCTTCAATAACCAAAACAGATGAAAAATCATTAATATTACCGCTTACTATGATTTCATAACTCCAATTGCTTCCACCGTAAGAGTCATTCCATGTATGATGAATATGATAGTCCCCATAGGTGCCACCTCGATAAACTATATGAGCAATTCCTTGAGAAGAAACAGCAATGTAAGGAGATGCTCCAGTTCCGTATGGTCCTAAATTACTTCCTACTAGTGTCTGAATGTCCCAATTAGTAGTATCGCCAAAAGCATATGCGATTTTATATTCTCCGGTATCCAGATCATCGGTTATCCAGGCTAAATGTATATTTCCCAAATTATCTACAGCAATTGTGGGGGAACAGTCCAATTGGGCATTGTAGGTTACTTGTTGTCTTTGCCATATCGATTCTGACTGATAAGCAAAATAAATCTCTGATTCCTGCTCAAAAACAATAAAAGGCTGAAAGGAAATAGACGAGAAGGCTAAAGCTGGAGAAGAAGATGATTGAGTCGAATCACTTACCTCTTGAGGAGGTAACCACACTCCAGTCGGACTATTAGTTGAATAATAAATATGCCAATTGTTATCTTCTTGCATCTGTTTCCATACTAAATGAGCATAATCATTAGAGTCCAGATCTAAAGATTGAATTACTGTTTCCTTTCGAATTTGAGTGTTGGTGATGGTCTCGATAGTAGCATTTTCCCACTGTGCCCAAACTGGAGAAGTTCCTATTAAGAAGATGATGAAAATAATAAAACTCCTTAATAATCTAAAACTATGAACATTATTAAAAACTATCCATATTTTCATAAGGACCTCCTTTAATATTTAAACATCTAGACCTTTAATTAAAGGTAACTCTATACCAACGATTTTCTTTATACTCTCTTTCCATTTAATTTTATTATTAAGCTTGTATTTTTTATAGAGAATTAATATGTTTTCATCTTTTTGCCACTCAATTAATTGTGTAGCCCTTTTTATTGTTTCAAAATCATTTATTCCATTCAGTTTTAATCTTCGTAATAGAAAATTTGCTTTACCCAACCATATTGCATCAGTAACAAAAGGTAATATTATTTGTATTAAATCTTCAATGTTATTATCTAACATTGGTTCACATGAAATACTTGTATTAAAATTATTATTATAAGCGTATTTAACTGATTCGAGTCTTTCTTTAAAATCTGGTGCACCAGGTTCCCAGAATTTTAAAATTTCAGAATTACTAGAACCAATAGTAAATCTGAATAATATTTTTTGTTTATAGTTATTAAATTTTCCACAAATTTCAGTAATGCATTCTAAGTGAGGTTTAGTAACTATTAATACTTTATTTCCGGGTTCTAAAAGATGTTCCAGATATTGAATATTTTCTTCTAAATGTTCAGGATGAATATCATGAGATGAAGGATACATAAAAGTACCAGAATGTTTGGAGAATTTCTTCTTTAATTGAATGTTTCTTACTTCTTCTTCTTTCCAGTTTTCAGGTGTTTTCCTTTTAAAACGAATTGCCATTTCTTTGCTGTAGCAGTACTTGCAATCATGTTTACAGCCATTTATAAAATTAGCTGTTTTATCTGCCCATTCATGAGTGCCAAAAACTTTCTTATTTATCATTTTAATGATATCCTTGCATTTCCACTTACAGTAGATTTCCTTTGACGAGGCAATCTGTCAATTTTGATTTTATTATCTTTCTCTAATTCTATCAGTTTTTGTTTTATAGTTTTTGAAACACCACATGTATTTTCATATGCCCATTCTTCGATTTCATTGTATGTGATATTTTTAGTCAACTTAATTTTATCTAATAATAAATCTTTAAAATTTATTTCTTCAAATAAGTCAAATAAGCAAATATTATTTTCTTTTTTTCCCAATGCTTCCAATTTAAAATTTGTTGTACAAAAGTTATGCATTCTATCTTTCATTAATTTCAGCGCTATAAAATGATTTGAGAGATGAATTAAGTAAAATCTTGGTCTTGAATACATTCGTGGTGTATTTACTCTAAAAGGTAGTACATATTTAACATCAGTATATTTTTTCAGATTTTCGCAATATAATGATAGTAATTTTTCTTGTTTATTTTCTGGAATTGTATCAGTAATATCTGTAAAATTATTATCACCAAATAGTTTAGTTAAAGTATCAATCATACTTGTATTACCTGTTGCTCTTACAACATCATATATCATAAAATTTACAAATACTTCAGATATTGGATTTGTTAAAATATCTCTTATTACACTTATATCAATACTATAACCAAAAGGATCAATAAAACAAAAAGTAGGAGGTAATTTTTTTTCATTAAGAATTTCATATATTTCATTTTCGAATAAATTCTCTCTAATATCCCAAAACTGTTTGTAAATATTTATATTATTAAGCTGAGGTTTTAGTAATTCTAAACATTTCGTATCTTTATCTATACAAATTATATTAAATATCCTTTCTCTATCTTCATGGATTAATTTATTTGCTATCTTAGCAACAATTATTGGTGATCCATCAACTGTTTCAGATTTACTTTCATCTTTATAGTATATACCAGGGCCAGAAAAACCATCAATATAAAGTAATTTCTGAGTGCATTTAATCTTTTTTGCTTGTTGAAATAGTATTGTCGCCCAGGGTGCTACATACTTTTTTAAAATATCTAGTTTCAGTTGAGTTTGTTCTTGAATTACCCATGGAATTTGTCTCATATTTTCTCCTATTCCTTTACCTTTTCTTCCATCTTCTTCCCTAGAGCTTCCACAGTCTTCTTAAATCCAATCTCTTTCCTCTTCTTTACTGGTTTTTCCATTAATTGCTGTAAAACCTGAAAGACAATTTTGAATTGTTTATCATATTTCTTTTCTATTTTCTCTAATTTCCTGTTTAATTCTTCATTAGTTTTCAAAAGTTCTCGTAATTTAACAAAAGCACGCATAATAGTAATATTCACTTTAATTGCACGTTCGCTGTGAAGTACAGAGGAAAGCATGGCAATACCCTGTTCAGTAAATGCAAAAGACAAATATTTTGAATGTTCACCTCTTTTTAAGGTGCCAATTTGACTCCTTAAGAAGTTGTATTCATCTCTTGTTAATTCAAACATAAAATCTGGAGGAAATCGATCAATATTTCTTCGTACTGCTCGTTTTAGTTGTTTAGTTTCCACTCCATATAGCTGTGCCAGATCACTATCCAGCATTACTTTTTTACCTCTGATGAGCAGTATTTTATTCATTAAAGATTCTTTAGGAATATGGTCTTTCATCTTTTCTCCATTTTCTCATTCAAAGCTTCCACAGCTTTCTTGAAGCCAATAAAACTGATAACCGAAACAACTCCTGCAAGTATATATTGTAATGATACTTTAACTATTTTTTTCATCAGATCAACTCAATGGTTAATATTTACATAGTAATTATAAATCAAACTTAAGTTGAGTATTCTCTTTCATTTTCGGTGGATAAAATAAACCAATTATCATAAAAGGATTAGGAGATCTTTTATTTTGCCATTTATAATTTGTTCCAACGAAAAAATGTAAATCTTTATGAAATGCAAAATCCTCAAAGTACTTTTTTCTTACGAGTTTAAGTGCCTTTTGTTCATTATTACAAACTGATTTTAAACAGTTCCAAAATAATGCACCTATTTTCCAATCAATTATTTCAATTTTTCTGGGATTATTATCTTCTTCAGTAATAAATTTATAATAGAATTTATATGGTAGTTTTCTTACAATTGATGAAAGATTTAGTTCATTAAAGAAATCAAGTTGCTGCAATTTACCTAACCATTTTTTAGGCCATTCTCTTATAAAAATCAATAATTTTTTTAGGTTTTAAAGTTGCTAAAGATATTTTCTCTTCTCCTAAAGAAAGTTCAATTAACTCATTAAATGAAGTAAATACATCTTTGAGAACAATTTCTTTTCTTAGTTGCCAATTATTTTCAGTTCCCAATTTGCTTAATATTTTCAAGTCCTGATCAACGTCACTTTTTGGACTATAAGTCTCAGGTCTGAAATCTGTTTTTCTATGTTTCTTTAAATCAATTTCTATCCAATTATATTTTTTAAACTTATTGTACTCAGATAGAAGCCTGAATGGAACAGGATAAATCCTTACCCATTTTCCGTTATCGAGTAACCCTGCAGTGCAGACAATTTCACCATGAAAATCCGATGGTTGGGGATATGTCTTAACGGTAATTAGCACCTTTGCTTTTAAGATTTCTCTTGGTAAGTAATTCATTTATAGATGTTTAACAATAACTTTATAATATGCTTCAAAATAATCAGATATTATGTGACGATGACAATAATTAAAATCTCTCTCAAAACAAGTTAAGGCAATTCTTTCTTTATTATTAAGTATATCATATAGGTTTTTTAAGATATTTACATGATTTAGAAAGTTATTTTTTTGATAATGATCGAATAAATTTTTATAATCTTCTTCTGTCTCAAGTTTTGCTCTACGATTAGATTCTATCCCAAGTTCAGGTATATGAATGTAATCAACATCAACTCTTTTAAGATGTTCCGAAAATTTCTTTTTTGCAAAATTAAATTTCATAGAGTATGGATTTTTTCTTACATCTATAATAGTATTAATACGATTTTGAATTAGTATTTGTAGATATTTATCAATTGTTTTACCTTCATAACCTATTGTAAACATTGTTTTTTGATTTAATTTTCTATTATTGAGAATCATATTCTTTTCATCACCATCTAAAACATCATCTAAAATAATACTTTTTGAAGCATAAAATGGATATTCAAGATAAGTTTTCCTTATTAATTGTTGATTTGTAAGTTTTTTATGTTTTGAAGAAAAATCCATTAAATTTTTACGATCTTCATTCTTAATTTTATCAATGAATGAAATATTCTGTTTCAA
The DNA here is from genome assembly GCA_030620155.1 of Candidatus Cloacimonadota bacterium. GTDB lineage: Bacteria > Cloacimonadota > Cloacimonadia > Cloacimonadales > TCS61 > JAUXFF01. Next base: position 12,727 of record JAUXFF010000003.1, read on the forward strand.
GATGAAATTATTTTCAGAATCTTCTAAAAATCCTTTTTTTATTAAGATTCTTTTATCTTGATAACTTTGTAAGCTGAAACAACCATATTTGAAGGGGAAAAAATCATAATAATTATTATGTTTTTTTGAATAAAGAAAAAGTAATTTTTCAAATCTTGTATTACTTAAATTTTTACCACAAAATTCAATTAATGATAAGAGAATTTTTCGACGATAATACATTTATTTTTCCTTATTAATTCTTATACTAACTTATTATTATAATATTTTTTGTAAAGTAATACATTATTTTTATGAATAGAATAACATTTTTTTATTTTTATATTGTAAAGACAGATTGGTAACCTGCCCCCACAACATATTTTCTTTTGTTCGTTTTTTATTAGTGATAGTTAGTTGCTAAATTCTTATTCTCTACCACTCAAATTTCACATTTAACTGTCTCACAGCAAGAGTATCATCAACTCTTTTCACAGGTGTGTTTATCGGTGCATTTTTTAAGACATCCGGATTTTTTTCACTTTCTTTGGCTATTTCGATCATAGCAGTAATGAATTCATCCAGGGTTTCTTTACTTTCAGTTTCTGTAGGCTCGATCATCATTGCTTCGGGAACGATCAACGGGAAATAGATAGTTGGAGCATGAAATCCTTTATCCAGGATACGTTTGGCAATATCAAGGGTTTTTATTCCATATTTTTCTTTCTGCCATTTACCGCTGGCAATAAATTCATGCATACAATAAGTATCTTTATGCGGAATGTAATAATAATCTTCCAATTTCTTCATAATATAATTTGCATTTATCACTGCATTTTCTGCAACTCGTTTCAAACCTTTCGCACCAAGCATTTTAAGATAAATAAAAGCACGAACATTTACAGCAAAATTTCCAAAGAAGGATTGTACTTTTCCTATCGAAGTTTCTTTAAAAGAATGATCTAAGAAGAATTTATCATCTTTTTTTGTTATCATTGGAACAGGAAGGAATTTAACAAGGTCATCACGTACACCAATGGGACCGGAACCCGGACCGCCGCCACCATGTGGCGTAGCGAAAGTTTTATGAAGGTTAAAATGCATAATGTCAAACCCGATTTCACCTGGTTTAACAATTCCCATGATTGCATTAAAGTTTGCTCCATCCATATACATCAAGCCATCTACACCATGAATTATCTCTGCAATTTCCTCGATCTGAGATTCAAACAACCCCAGAGTATTTGGATTTGTGAGCATAAACCCGGCAGTTTCATCATCCACATGAGCTTTCAGGTCGTCAATATCCACCATACCTTTATCATTAGATTTGATTTCTACAACTTCATATCCTGTAAGGATAACAGTGGCAGGATTAGTTCCATGAGCAGAATCAGGAAAAATTATCTTTTTCTTGTGAGTATTACCTTTTAATTTATGGTAAGCTCTGATAATCTTTAGTCCTGTAAATTCACCATGAGCCCCTGCAACAGGCTGAAGGGTCACATTGGCAAATCCTGAAATTTCAGCAAGGTCATTCTGAAGCTCATAAAGGATATCCAACGCTCCCTGCACAGTATCTTCATCCTGAAATGGATGGAGGTTCATAAAACCATCATTTCTAACAAGAGTTTCGTTTATTTTGGGATTATACTTCATTGTACAGGAACCCAGAGGATAGAATCCCTTCTCAATACAGTGATTCATGTGACTGAGTTCAAGGAAATGGCGCATCACATCAAGCTCACTCACTTCCGGGAATTTAATGTCTTCTTCCCTGTGAAATTTTTCCGGAATACATTCGCCCAGAGACACTTCTACATCATTTTTGGGTAACGTGAATCCTTTTCTTCCCTGTGAATGTTTTTCAAATATTGTTTTAGCCATTTATTCTCCTTTTATATATTTCTCGCAAAGACGCTAAGCTCGCAAAGAAATACTTATTTATAATTTTACTAAGTAATTAAAAACATTAAATAGATTCATAGTAGAGTTTCTAAGCAATATCGTTAGGTTAAGAAATTCTCTTTTAATCATATATTTGAGATCTTTGCATCCTTTGAACATTAGCGAGAGAAAAATTTTTTTCATAATTTATTTACGATCCTTGTGATCCCATCTTTGATTAGATTTACATTGAAATTGATTAATAAACCTAGTTTTAATTCACTTAATTTCAAATAAGTTAGTAGTTGTTTCTTATGAACAGGTAAAATATCTTTGACTGACTTTAATTCAATTATTACTTTATTCTCAACAATAATATCAACTCTAAAGCCAAAATCAATAATCTTATCATCATATTTTATCGGGACGCCCACTTGATTTCGAATATTCAATCCCATCTTTGTTAAATCATATATCATTAATTTTTCATAAACAGATTCAAGAAGACCAGGACCAAACCTTTTGTGAATCCTGTAAGCACAATCGACAATAATTTTTGATATTTCGTTTTCTGTCATATTTTCCTTTTTTATATTTCTAGCAAAGACGCGAAGCTCGCAAAGAAATACTTATTCATAATTTTACTAAGTAATTAAAAAAAAATAAGTAAATTCATAGTAGAGTTTCTAAGCAATATCGTTGGGTTAAAAAATTTTCTTTTAATCATATATTTAAAATCTTTGCGTCCTTTGCGCCTTAGCGAGAGAATTCCTTCAGAGAATTAATTAACTCATCCAAATCCCATTTCCTCTTCTTCTCGGTTACCGCAATTAGCAGCATATTCTCATATCCGAATTGTTTTAAATCTACTCCCGGGAAAATATTCTTAGATTTTAATTTTTCAATTATTTCTTTAGCGAGAACGGGAGTTTTAATTGCAAATTCTTTAAAGAAAGGAGCTTCAAATGCCAATGAAAATCCATTGATTTTACTTATTTTTCCTGCTAGGTAATGAGCCTTAGTTGTGCTTTGAATTGCTACTTCTTTCAGCCCCTCTTTTCCCATTAAGGTCATATAGACTGTGGCTGCCAAATTGCATAGAGCTTCATTTGAACAAATATTGGAAGTGGATTTTGCCCGACGAATATGCTGCTCCCGTGCCTGCAGGGTCAAACAGTATGCTTTTTCCCCGTCAGCATCGAGAGTCTCTCCTACGATCCTTCCGGGTATGGTTCTGGCAAGAAAGAGTTTGCTTGCTAAAAATCCAAAGAGAGGACCACCGTAATTTTGAGCATTTCCCAATGCCTGTCCTTCACCTACAACAATATCAGCATTGTATTCAGAGGGAGAATTTAAAACTGCAAGTGAAATCGGATCGACAGCAACTATAAAAAGCGCCTTCTTGGAAGTATGAGTTATTTCCTCGACGGCAAATGCATCTTCGATATTCCCAAAGAAATTAGGAGTCTGTAGAAGAACGCAGCCTGTGTTATCATCTATAGCATCTTTTAAAGCCTCCAGATCGACCATCCCATTTTTGGAAGGAACATAAACAAGTTCAATTCCAATACCTTCCGTATAAGATTTAATAACTTCAAGATAAAGGGGATTGATCGTTCCGGCGATTACAGCCTTAAAATTCTTGGTTTTCCTGGAAGCCATCAGGATCGCTTCTGCAGCAGCAGAGGCGCCGTCATACATACCCGCATTTGAGATTTCCATCCCTGTCAATTCACAGATAAGAGTCTGGTATTCGTAGATATATTGCAAAGTTCCCTGACTTACTTCTGCCTGGTAGGGTGTATACGCACTGTGAAATTCAGGTCTGAGAACAATATGATCAACCGCAGCCGGGATGAAATGGTCATAGACACCGGCACCGAGAAATGAGATTGCTTTTTCAGTTGAAATATTTTTGGCAGCGAGTTCAGAGATCTTGCGTGTGATATCCAGCTCGGAATATGGTTCTTCCAAACTGCAGAGTTCTTTTAGGATGAATTTCTTCGGGATATCGGTTAGCAAATCTTCAAATTTTTTCACACCGATTTCCGCTAACATTTCTTTCCTGTCTTTATCAGTATTGGAAATAAAAGGCATAAATCTCTCCTTATTCTTTTAATTCTTATTCAAATTTTTTTAATAAAATATTCTGTCAAATGAAAAGCGAATATTGGTTTGTACTTATTACGAAAATTTTAACCCGTTGAATAACATGTCCTGTTTCGTAACATAAAAAATTCAGTTTTAAAACTTATCATTATGACATTATTTGAAACAAATCCGGTTAAAATAGTATTCAAATAGATGAGTGAATCTTACTTAGGTATTTTTTAAATTTATTAATGGATTTTTATATCAATCTCAACCCTGAAATAATCGAAAGTATTCCCATAATCATCAGAAGAACCAGTGTGATTTTCCTGAATGATTCTTCTTTGATCTTTTTTGATAAAATATTTCCAGCTAAAACTCCTATTAATAAAGAAGGGAAAAATTTTGCTGAATAACTTAAAACCTGAGTTGTGATAAGCCCATTCCAAAAATAAACCGGGATAGTAAAAATATTCAGGATGAAAAAATAAACTGCTAGATTTGCTCGAAATGTTTGTTTGTTCACTCCCTGATTTGAAAGGAACAGAATTACCGGTGGACCGCCCATGGATATACTTCCACTTAATATTCCACTGAATATTCCAATCGGAATCATGGATAGTTTTTCCCGTTTGATCTCTTTTCTGAAACCTGAAAGAAGAAGAATTCCAAAAATGGTAATAAATATTCCAATTATAAGTTTTATGATGTTATCATCTAAAACAACAAGAAAATAAGCTCCTAATGGCATTCCTATTATTCCGAAAATCATTAAAAGCCAGATTTTTTTTATTTTAAAAGCTTTTCTGGCAGAAGAGAAGACAACAATATTGATAACAAGAGAGAACAAAACAAGTATTGGAACAACGATTTTGGGGGAGATAAAGAGCGTTATCAAAGGAACTGCCAGGATTGAGAAACCAAAACCGGATAAACCCTGAAGCATTGCAGAAAAGAAGATAATCAAAGAACCGAATATTATTATATCGGAGATTAAATTCATGATTTTTGTATTGCAGGAAGAGTGAACTTCACGGTAGTTCCCTTCTTTGGCTTACTTTCAACTTGTATTTCACTTTCATGCATTTCAACGAATTCTTTGCATAAGATTAATCCCAGACCCGAGCCTTTCTCTTTTGCAGTTCCGGTCATTTTAAAATTCTCATCTATCTTGAAAAGTTTGTTTTTATCTTCATCACTTATTCCAATTCCTTCATCAGAAACAGATATTTGGATAAATTTTCCAATATTTTCTGATCTTATTTTTACTTTACTTTTCTCATAAGAAAATTTTATGGAATTATTAATAAGACTCTGTAAAATTGAATTCAGCATATTTTCATCGGCAAGAATTAAATCTTCTTCATCTGTTTCATTTATAAGCTTTATATTTTTTTGGGAAGCCATTCCTTCCATAAGAGCAATATTGTTATCAATAATATGTTTTAAATTTAATTCTTCCGGTTTATACTCCATTCTTCCGGTTTGCACTCTTGCCCATTTAAGAAGATTATGCAGTAGATTGAAAAGTTTTTCTGATGAGATTTTTAATTCTGATGCAAGTATCTTTACCATGTCTTTATCATAATTTTGAATATCATCTGATAAAAGACTTGAACCCGCCCTAAAAGAAGTAAAAGCATTCTTCATGTCGTGAGCAATAATGGAAAAGAATTTATTCTTGGTTGCATTCAATTCTTCAAGCTCAGTATTTACTCTTTCCAGTTCTTCTTTTTGATTAAATATCTGTTTATTGGCATCAGCTAATTGCTTATTTGCTTTAATCTTAAGCCGATATCCTCTATATATTACAAAAGCTAAGATTAAAATAAATACCAATCCCGAAATTAAAAAAGTTACATACATTTGCTGGATTTTGTTTTGAATTTTTAAGTTACTAATTTCCTTTTCCTTTTTCGTAGTTTCATATTTTATATCAAGTTCCATAAATTTCTTAATGGTTTCTTCATTAAATATTGAATCTTTAATAGCTGCAAAAAGTTTATAATATACGAGTGCTTTTTTATATTCTTTAAGTGCAGCGTAGGCCCTTGAAAATAGCTCGTAATTATACTTTAAATCTTCTTTATTGTTTAACTCTTTAACCAGGATTAAACTATTATTAAGATATTCAATAGCTTTATTATTATTCCCAGTTAAAATATTAATCTTACCAAGGTTAAGATATGTTCTTGCAATTCCTTCCTTGTCACCAATTTCTTTGAAGTAATCTAAAGAATTCAGAATATAATCTTTTGCCATATCATAATTTCCCAGAGCCATAAATGCTTCTCCTGCTCCCTGTATAGCTTGCCCAATATCTTTTTTACTCCCAAATTTTTCTGAAATCTTTAAACCTTTTAAATAATGATCTAAAGCTAATTCATAATTGTCTATAGTCATATAGAGATTACCAATATTATATAAAGGAGTAATACACCTGAATTCGTATTCTTTTTTTTCAAAATATTCCAGTATCTTAAAATAATATCCTAAAGCCTTATCATAATTGTTCCAGGAGTGATAAACAGCAGCTATATTATTCAAAGTTTTGTAATATGATTCTTCATCACCCATCTCTTCAAAGAATGCCAATGATTTAAAATAATGATCCAAACCTTTTTCATAATCTCCCAAACTTGCATACAAAGAGGCAATATTTAACTGTATCTTTGCTAACTCTATTTTATCCCCGCGTTTCTTCACAATTTCAAGTGATCTCAAGAAAGTTTCCAAAGCTTTTTTAGAATCACCTTTATTAATATAAAGAACAGCTATTGAATTCAGACATCCGGAAATACCTTTTTCATATTTAATTTTTTCAGATAGAGACAGACCTTTTTTAAAATATTCCTCCAAAGCAATATCAAAATCTCCGGATAATAGATAACCATTTCCGGTAAATATTAATGCATTTGCTTCCTGTTCTTTATCTTTATATTTCCTTGCCAGTTCTAAAGCCCTGGTGCCATACTCAATTGTTTTTTTAGGTGATATATACCAGTTTTCTTGTGCTAGTTGATTTAAAATCTCAGCTTTCTTCTTTTCCGGAACTTTTTTTAATTCCGATTCCAAACTATCAATCTTCGTTTGCGAAAGAAGAATACTACTTGCTATGAATATAATTAGGGAAAAAAGAATCTTTTTCATTTAAATCTCCAAGTGTACAATAAAATTTAAATTACAAAAAGATAACAATTAAATATATGTCAAATTTTAAAATGTTAACCTACATTAATTTAAAGAAGATCTCTATTATTTTAAACAATTAATAATAATTCGTGAAAATCCGTTTACCCCGTGAAATCCTGCGAAGCAGGAACAGCAAAGCTGTTATTTCACGGGGTAAATCTGTGTTCTATTATACCTTCCTTGAAAGCTTGCCGAATACTTAAACAGGGGAGTGAATTTTACCTTTTCTTGACACAAATCAACTTTTTTTAAAAATGCAAAATATGAAAAAATCTGTTTTGCGCGGGACTACTGTAAAATTACTTTTTATTGTTTTTTGTTGTTGGAGTGTTTTAATTCATTCCAATGAAAATAACAATGAATCCCGATTTCAGGTTGAAGACAGCCTGGAAATTGATTCTTTGAAAATTGTTGAATTTGAAACAGATTCTCTTTTTTATTCTGCCGACAGTGTATTTTATTTTTCTCTGGAAGATAAAATCAAACTTACCGGGAATGCAGCAATCAAATATGAAAACTCAAATATTAAAGCAGATACTATTTCAATAGATCTAAAAAAAGAACAGGCTTTTTCCAAAGGACAATCTTTTTTACAGGATGGAACTCAAATTTTATTAGGTAGAGAAATCTATTATGATTTTAATCAGAAAGTCGGACTAATAAAACACGGTGCAAGTAAATTCGATAAGGGTTTCTATTATGGTGATGAAATAAGGAAAGTTGGCAAAAAAACTTATGATGTTGATAATGGAAAATTCACAACGTGCAGTTCTTTGAACCCCCACTTTTATATTCATGCTTATAAATTCAGATTGTATCGTAATGATAAAATTGTTGCAAAACCGATTATTTTTTCGGTTAATCATTTCCCTGTTTTTATATTACCATGTGGGACTTTCACTGTTAAAAGAGGAAGAGAGCGAGGAATTTTAGTCCCTTCCCCAGGTTATAATAGTGTGGATGGAAAGTTTATTGAAAATATCGCTTTTTACTATCCTTATAAAAATTATGCTGATATTATTCTGGCTTTTAATTATTATGAAAAAACCGGCTGGGAAGTAGATTTTAACGGTATCTATAAAAAACGTTACTCTTATTATGGAAATTTCGATACCCGTTTTCAGAAAAAGATCCAGGGACCTGATGTTTCTAGACAGGAATGGTATATAAAAACAAAACACCATTCTGATCTAAGTAACAGAAAAACTTTTGATGTTAACCTGGAATTTCTGAGCAGTACAAGAGTATTCGAAGGCAGTACTGATATTGATGAAAGACTGATCGAAAAAATTACTTCAAGCCTGGCTTATAAGAAACCTTTTTTAAATAGTATACTAAATCTTTCTGCGAAATATGTTGATAATCTGGAAGAAGAGAAGAAAGATATTACCTTACCTTCAATTTCTTATTCTTTACCTTCAAAACCGGTTTATGAACTCTTTATCTCGGATGATGACAAAATACAGGAGGATTCCTGGTTTAAAGGATTCTCATTTTCTTATAGTTTTCTAGCAACTCACATAGGAGATATTAATGATCCGGATGCTAACTTTGAAGATGTGATCTATAAAACAAAAACAGATTCCCTGGGAAATCATATCACTCAACATAACGCAGGAGTAAAACATTATGGAAGATTATCTTATACATATAAATATAAAGGATGGTTAAATCTCTCTCAATCCATCTCCGGAAATGAAGCCTGGTTCGATAGAGATACTTCTGGAACCAGATTCGTTCGCGGTTCGGATTATAAAACCAGCACAAATCTGTCTTTTTCTTTATACGGGGCTAAAGAAATTCCCAGGTTCTATATAAAAGCCGTAAGACATATAATTACTCCTTCTTTAAGTTTTTCCTATAGACCGGATTTTACTGAAAATTCAAAATATTACAGCTTTGGAGGTATCAGCTTAAATAGAGGCTCGAAACAAAGAAGTATAAGTATTTCATTAACAAATAAATGGCAGCTGAAATTAGCTGAAACAGAAACTAAAAAGGAAAGAAAACTCAATGATTTTTTCAAAATTAGCTCAAAATTGAGCTATAACTTTGAAGCTGAAGGAAAAGGATTCAGCAATGTAAGCCATACAATTAATTTAAATCCTAAAAGTATCTCATTTGATTTTTTTAATTTGTCAATTAGACCATGGGGAACCTTAACTCAAGATCCCTATGAACTCAAATTTAACGATTGGGATCGTTCAAAATGGGACCTGGGAATCTCTAACTGGACTTTTAACCTGAATACAAAATTAACCCTCTCCGGTGATGCTAATTATATCGATTACTTCCCGGAACCTGAAAATGAATTTGTCACCGGCAGATTTTTCCAGGATGATACTCTCACAGTTGAAGAAGAAAGAATAATTACTACTTTGAAAGAATTGGAAGAACTCTCCAGGGATAAAAAAAACTGGTCCATATCATTTTCCCATACCTATAAAACCAATAAAACCAATTTTGAAAATAAAAATTATACAAGCGACCTGAGAATGTCTCTTTCAGCTAAAATCTCAAAAAACTGGTCGGTTTCCTACAATAATTATATTAACTTAAAAGATAATGAACTCGTTTCACATAATTTTACTATTACTCGGGACCTTCACTGCTGGAAAATTGTGTTTAAATATACGAAACAGGGAGACTACTGGAATTATCAATTCAAATTGTTCAATATCAAACTCCCCGATGCATTGCAATTCAGAACCTCTGATCATAAAAGTTAAATGCAAATTTTGGCTTTTTTAAATTTTTTCTATATAAACAGAACTTTATCTCTCGTTCCCACGACAGCCACAACGCTATGCACAACGCCATGTGGCATCGCGTGGAGCCCCTGCTTGGGAATGTTCAATATGTTTTAAAATAAATAATTGAGAATTTAATAATTTCTCCACTTCTTTTTATTTATATAGAAAGCTCCTCTGGAGCAACAGTCTGAATCCTGAAGGGGTGCCCACACCACCCTTAAAGGGTGCAATAATATAACCCGATATGTTAACATCGGAATTGACATACATATCATCACCCACACCACCCTGAAAGGGTGCAATAATATAACCCGTATGTAAATGTCGGGATTAGGAGCAAACAAAATCCCAACCACGAAGTGGTGAAATAATTTAACCCGATGTGTCAACATTGGAATTGACATACATATCATCACCCGCTCAATCCTGGAAGGATTGAATATTAATAGCCGCAGTAGAAACCTTTGGATAAAAATAACATATCGAATACAACCCTGAATGGGTTGAAAAAAACCAACATGAGCTCAAGCTCCAGAGGAGCGTTCCATCAACCCATAACAGCATATTAAGGGGGTTCTTCTTAATTCGTGAAATCCGTGTTCTATAAAAATAAAATATTAAAAAATCCTTAATAATCCGTCTAATCCGTGTCATCCGCCTGCCAAGCCGTATCCGGCAGGTGCCGGAGAAGGCTGGTGTTCTATATTCCCTCTCTTGAAAGTTTGCTGAATATTTAAACAGATGGTGAGTTCAAAATTTCCTGAGGAAATATAAATTTTTAAAATGTAAAAACACCAATTTTTTTTTTTAGTAAAAGAAATTGTAGGAACAAGCAGATACTTAATCTTTCCGGCTCAAAATAAAAAGATGAAAATATACAAATATTTCTTGACGATTGTTTTTGTATTCAACAATTTTGTTATTTGTTGGATATTGTATATGTTATGGAAACACATAACTTATTGTTTTTTATAGAATTAAAAAAACAAACAGGAGTGTCTATGGGTAGTTTTTATTATGTTTTTCGTTATTTTAATCAGTTATTTTTCCTTAACAAATCGAAATTTTAAACTTTTTATGTGAAATCTTTTAATCGAAATTGATGAATTTACGAATTTTTTTAAGAAATTAATAAAAAAAATTAGAAAATGTTAAAAAGGAGTGTTTTATGAAAAACAGAATGTTATTTTTAGTAACGTTTTTGATGGTTTTATTCTCTGTTAATTTACTTTTCGCAGAAAGAGACATTACCGGAAGTACAATTACTTCATCTATTACTACTTATACTCCCGGCGCCTCTCCAACATTCGATTTTTATTTAGATGTTGTTGATCCTATGTTTACAGATGCAGTTACAGATGTATCTGTTAATTTCCCACCCGGAGTTCAGGTTCTACCTACTGGAGAAGTTCCTTTGGTTCTAGATCCTTGGGATTTTATTGGTGCTTATGGTCCACCATTTGCATTGGATTTCACCGGGCAATTCGGATGGGGAGTTAATTTAACATGGTCTTCTTCTGTTGCTGGTTTTTTTCCTATACCTGAGTATGGTATTCCTGTACCTCCAGGTGATGCTTCCTGTTTACCTGGAATACCGGTTTTTATTAGTCCAACTTTTACCGGGGCTTTAGTTATAGATTGGACAATAACCTCTATAGGAACAGGTGGCGGATCCAACTATGAGACAGGTCAGATTGTTATTGGACCTCCTTATGGTTTAGATGAGATTAATATTATTGGAACAGGTGGTGCTCCTACAGGTAATGATAATGGTTTTGGTCCCACCTATATTATTGATGACTGCTTTGATATCGAGGTTATTACAATTGGTGAGGCAGATTCCATGTTCATTGACATTTCTGAATTTGGCGGACCTGCCGCTCTACAACTTGTTAAAGATCCTTCTGACAGCCTTCGCTGGACTGGAAGCTACTGCATAGAAGATTGTACATTACCGGCGGTACCTTGTGTCGATGACAATTCTGCTACAGCGTATGCAACCGGATGGTGGCCGGGTCCCATATCAGCTAATCAAGCTGATGATAATTCCTACCCGGTTGATAATCAACCACCATCTGTATCAGACTGGGGGTCTTTCACTGTTACAGACAGACAAACACCTCCGGACAGTAATGGTATTGCCGATTTTAACTTCGGTGATGGCATAGGTCCTGATAATGATGAAGTAACTTATAATCCCGGTGCTGAAGGTACAGGTGACGGAATTGTCTGGTTCGTCGAAGTCGGCACAGAGTTTGCCGGAGATTTTGATTCCTCAGTTCTTCTTACACAACCAACTCTTGAAGGTACATTGAACTGGCTTTACTGGGATCCTACTATCGAGGTTTCTGATAATGCCGGTAACACTGTTTACGGAAATGCTGTGAATCCCGATAGTCTGGCTTATCTCGATAATGATCCTCCTAACGATCCTGACACAACGTATTTCGAAGTAAATCCAACTCGAGCTATTCAGTATGCAGGTATCGGAGATGTTATCCGTGCTGTAGTTGATATGACAAGCTTACAACCAATTGCCAGCGGGATGTTCGATTTCTCCGCTCTTGATCCTGGTCCTCCCCCGGATGCAAACTATCAGATTCCAGGAATTATCGACGGCAACCTGATCTATGCAGATTATGAAGTTCAATCTGGTGATAATGAAATATTAACACCTCCTGGTTTGATCGTATATGCCACACTTATTGATAGTGCAAGCAACTTCTCGGATCCTCCTATTGAAATTGGGGGAACCACCGGAGACTCACTCTTCGTTGATGGTACTGCCCCAATTGTTATTTTTGATATCGAAAATACAGGCTACCTTCGTTTCTCTCCGGATACTGATACTACCTTGGCAGATTATACAGACTTAACCAATATACCGGATACTCTATTGATGTCTATTATGCTGGAAGACTGGGGTGAGATTGGTGGACCTGATGAATTCGTTATCAGGATCGAGCAGGAATATCTTACCAGAGATGAACCCAATCCCCATGCTTATAAAACATATCACATCGGAGATGAAGATGTCTGGTATGAAGAAACAGAAGGACCGAGAGGATGGTACATGGTATACTTCTGGTGGGATGGCGTTATTCCTGTAGGTTCCACTTTTGGAACTCCAGGTGAACTGGCTCCCGAAGGAATTTATGGCTTCACTCTGTGGAGTGTTACTGACGGTGCCGGCAACGAGGGTGTTCTAGAGCATGTTGTAGAACATGATCCCTGGCCCTGGACACCTGGCGAGACACAATTAAACAGAATTCATGGTGTTATTGACAATACTCCGCCTGAATACCTTCAGGAATTAGATGTTTATGGAGTTGCTACAGATGCTCATGTAGACACCATATATAGATATATTAATGATGTTGATTATAGTGGCACTGTTAATGCAGGTGATATATTAATGGGTGTAGATCAAGTTTACTTCCAGTTTGGTGTTACCAGAGACTTCACCGAAAACACAGAAGCTCTGCGCCGCGAAAATGTAACTTACTGGATAGAAGTTGCGGGACCTGATACTATGCGTATCTTCTGGGGTGATGAAGATGGTAATGCATATCCTCCAGACCCATCCACTCAGGGTGTAGATCCTGGAACTTTTGTTGAGTATGATACTGAAGATGCCGTTTTATTTGGTACTATTCTTGATGTAAACGCAATGGTTGGTCTTGGAAAAGATATCAAATGGATTGCTGATGATACCGGTGGTATGGACGACCTGTTATTCAAAGCAGGTACATATAATGTTACTTCAATGATTCGAGATAATGCAGGTAATATCAGAGACGGTTTACCAACCAGGGCTACAGTCGAACTTGTAGACATATTGTATACAGCTCCTACTTTAAACAGACTGGAAATTGTTTCCTTCCATGATGACGGCTTACCACCTTATGATGCTAATGGTCATCATAACTTCTATCTCGATTCATCTTACGACACTTTACGTGTAGATTATTATTATGATACAGATGATCTCATTACTGTTGAACTTGAGCTAGCAGATATTACTTATCTTGATTCAGTAGTAGTTGAGAACTTCTGGCCTTACTGGAATAAATACTTTAACCAGGTCGAGCTTCCCACATATTTCCCGGGTGATTTTGTAGGTAATGTACTTACATTTTCTTATGATGCCAGCGAAATAGATGAAACCTTTGCCTGGGATTCTCTATATATTGTTGGTGATGTTCCACCTACTACTCCTGGTCTCGCTCTGAATGTCGAGATCTATGATACTATATTTGGACTGATGCCAGGTACTGCTTTGGCTGATTCATTCAACCTGATAAGACCCGAACAACCTGTATGGCCGGATTCTTCCTCTGTAACTCTTACTCTGTCTGATGACAGAATCTCTCCGGGATGGTGGTCACATTCTTATGATGCAGAAGACAATCCCGCCAGGGATCTTGAGCAGGATGACGTTGATATAGATATAGTATTCGACTTTAATGGCGAAGCTCTAACCGTTGATTTCGACTGGTTCCTCGCCATCGATACAGAACCTATTGACGACCCGATGAGGATGGCTTTCTCAGCCGCCAGATTCTCCAGAACGGATTCTCTGGCTGCGGGAGATTCACTGTATACGATTCCAACAATTACATTCTACGGGTTGCAGAATAATATTACCTTACCTCCATTAGTGGATGAACACTCAACTGAGGAATTATTTGTATCCGCTTATGCAATAGCTCAGGGTTATACCGATGGCGGTTATGTGGATCCTCCGGGAATGGGTGAGACAATTGTTGTCGAACCTCTTTGGATTGATAATACTAATCCCGGATTATTACAGAGAAATGGAGATCCACTTGTTAGCTGGGAAGGTGATGATAATTACTGGGGACACCTGTATCCAACAGATGAAGATATGGCTGTTTCCTGGCAGACTACTAGTCTGACCATTGAATTCGAATCTGATGAACCGCTCCCGGATTCTCTCTGGCGTTTAGCTGTGGTTGATCTTGATGGTGATCCGATTGATCTTGGTTCAGGAAATCTTACAGCTACAATAGATAATGTAGCTGGAAGTGAAGAAGATACCATAGATGGTATCACAGGATATACTCACTTCGTTATTGATTGTACTATTAATAATGTTCCTCAATACTCTCAATTCCTGGATGCTGTCCTGGTTGTTGTAGCTCCTGATGATGAAGCAGGTAACCCGGAACATGAAAACGATCCACCTTATCCATATTCACTGGATCCGTTTGCAGCCGGTGATGCTTACCGCTGGGATTCATCTGAAGCCTATGTAAGATTTATGGTTCTTGAGGAAGAACCTTACATCCAGAGAATGGAATACTGGCATGAAAATACTTATGGAAAAATAGAATTAAACGGTATTGTAACAGACTGGGGTTACATCAGTGAAGATGGTACATTTGATTTGACTATCCAACTTCGTGATGTGGCTTACCTTCCAATTGAGATAATAAGAGATATCTCCTCAGTTATTGATGTTGATTTCTCTCAGTTGGGTACTACTGCAGTAGCTCATGAAAATGACGCAATTATCGATACCACAGGTACTCCTTACGAATACAATATAATCTGGGATGATATTCCCTTTGATGGTATTGATCTAATGACCAGGTATGCCGAGGGTGATACAATCTATATTCCTGCCCTTTTAAGCCTTGACTTTACAACACCTGATGAAGGGCATGTTTACGAAGATTATCTTGAATTACCTATCATTGTGGATATCGTTAATCCAGCAGTTACAATACTTGATCCAACTTATATAGGACCATATACTTCCAGAAATGACTTACTGGAAGGCTCCGAATACCTTGTACAGGTAGAAGTAATTGATGACGGTTCCGGTATCTGGGAACCAAGAGATACTCTTTATGTAATTAATGATGAAGGCGCTGGTATAATTGTTCAACGTGCTGGTGCTCCGCCACCAAGTGATTTACCATATCTGGAAGATTTTGAATCAGCGAGAGGTTGGTCAGATTGGACAGTTGCAGAAACTCCACCTAATGGTGACACATGGACACATACAACATCCCTGCCATCTGCCTGTGATTATGGCAGTGCAACAGGATGGTTTGCAGCTTTTGATGATGATGGTTATGGATCTTCAAGTGATAATCCACTTGAGGAGTTAATCTCACCAGTAATTAACTGTACCGGTGAAACCGGTGTCACACTTGACTTCGATGGTGATTTCGAAGATATGGCGGGATATGGTCAATTTTGGGTACATGTAACCACCAATGGAAGCACATGGTATCAGGTATTTTACGAAACTGGTGACGTTGATCCTGGTGGATTTGATAATCATCCAGGATTACCTATTGATATTTCAGCTTATGCTGATAATGAAGCTGCTGTCCAGATAAAGTTCACCTATAGTGATGAAGATCCGGGATATGGTTCAGGCTGGGCATGGGGATGTTTGGTCGATAATGTGTCTTTAACAGCAACTGCCCGTGAAACAGCAATCTACGACTGGTCGGTTTTCGTTCCTGAAAATTATACCGATAGAATGGTAGACTTTGTAGCAGAAGCTTATGACAACGTTAATCATCTCGGAACAGACATCAAGAACTGGGATATTGGATTTGTACCGCAACTAGCCATTTTGGACCTTTTTAATGCTGATTATCCTTATGGTGATGTTCCTATCCCAGCACCATGGCGTCTGAAAGATGGTGATGCTGCAGCGCTTATTATTGGTGTTGTAGATTTAGAAAGAATTGATACTGTTAGAGTGAAACTGAATACTAACTTTGAATATGGTGCACGTTATACTTATGCTGCAGATGAATGGCTTATTTTAGACCATGACGCTTTCGCTTCATTACCAGATTGGGAAGGAGGCGGTAGAGGTAGAGTAGATCAAACGCCTGTTTTTAAATATCTGGAACTGGGCAATGTTAATAATAATCCTCATGTTTTAAATGATGGTGAGGGAATAGTAGCCACAGTTGGAATCCATCACCAATATTATGAGGAACTGGATTATCAGGAGGTTTCAACTCCTGTTGATTGCAATGCCTGGTTAGTAATTGATAATCTTGCTCCTACTATAACAGATATTACTTATACTATTGAAGATGCAAGACATGAAGCTGATGTTACGATTACTGCTATAGTACTGGATCCCATCCTTGGTTCTTGCCCTTATGATGGAGCTGGTGTTGATATAGGTTCACTTAACTTGGATCTGACAGGACTGAATGGTGACCCTGATGTTGGATGTAGTACTTATAATCCTGGGACAGGACTTGCAGAATGGAATCTATGGTGGGATGAAGATTTTGATTCAAATCCACTGGATATAGATGGACTATTAATGGGTGATCCTATTGATGGCTGGATTACAATACATGCCGAAGATTACATTGATAATGCTTCTTCAGCTGATGCGCAGATAGACACACAACCTGTTGTAGAAGATGTCAGGTTCTATGTTAATGACATCGAATCTGATGTTATGTTCCCGGATGATATGGGTATTGTCAGGGTAGAGGTTGATGTTACAGCAGAAGAATTCCATATGGCATATCAATTACAGGATAGGGTGCACCTGGTTTATACAGACAATATTGGTGGAACATTTGATTCAGGTCCTCCCTTTGATTTTACAGTATACAGAGATCGTGCTACAATGCTTTATACTTATGTATTCTATCCTGTTTTCGAGGATCTGAATGACCTTGAAATCGGATTTAGTGTGGCAGATTTCGATGTGTTTGCTATTAGTATTTATAATTACAGATCGGAAACTTACGATAAGGATATGATAATTATAGATTATCCTCGTGAAGATCTGCATGGTATAGTTGAAAGTACTAGAGAGCAAGGTGTATATGATGGTAATGATCCTACAGGATGGTTCGCTCCCGAGCATAACATCCATGGTGAATTGACCTTTTTCACACCAACCGAGCTTAATACAGATATAGTTATAGCTAACTTCGATTATGTTGGTGATTTTGTAGACCCATGGTTGAACCCTGATGAGGTTATTACAGACCTTATAACTCCTGTAGTTCTAAATGGAGGAACACCTCATGAAATAACCATAAATATGTATACACAACGTGCTATCTGGGAAGAAGTGATCACTGATGCTCAATCCATCTGGAGTCTCTATATTCCACCGTCATTACAATACCCTGGTGAAACAGCAATGCAGGTAATTGACGGTTATCATATTCCAATTGAGATCATTGCTTACATGTTTGGATATGAAATGCTGCTGCCAACCAAATACATCCAGGTAGATATGAATGATCCTGCATACAGTATGGCAGACGGTTGGGGTTTCTATACAGAAGAAATGCCAAGGCGTGTAGATCCAGAGACTGATGTGTTCGATCTTACCTTAAGCTGGTTCCCGGATACTATCCTTGAACCATTTGACTGGGGTGATACAGATTGGGATGCAGCTACTATGACCTATACTATTGAAATTCCGTATGAGTATCTGCCTTTCTCAGACCCGTTAGTATTGACTACTTATGCAACTGACTGGACTCCTACGGATGAATATCCAAGTATCGGTGGTGTAGATCCTCTCAGAATTGATGAACCGACTTCCGCTGCATTTGTTATTATTCCTTATGCAGATGATGAATTTGGTTATTATGATAATGGTGCTTCCCCCTTACCTGATGATTCACTTTATTATGCTAACTGGCTGTTAACTCCTCTTGTCCGTCAGGGATTTGAACATGGAGATTCTGTAACTATCCAGTTAGGTCAGGTTTGGGATCAAGTTGCTCATAACGAAGGTGCTGCACCTGAAATTACTTTCCGCTTTGTTGCTGATTACGACGGTGTTGATACAGATGAATTACTGATCTACCGTTATGTAGAAACAGAACCAAAGAATGCTACGGTTGCTCCTTATGTAATGGCTGGTGGTAAATTCGGTCTTCAGATCCCTGTTGATCCTTACATGAGAGATACAAGTATCTTAACTGTAGAAGCATTTACCGCTATGCTGGAGAATTTTGTAACCTCCACCGAGGAAGCTGATGCAGTTCTTGGTTACTGGTGGGTAGGGTTATCAACTGATACTCTTGATGTAGGACTCTGGTGGCTTGATCAACAATTCAGCAATAAAGTAGTTCATCCGGATTATACTGATGGAACAGAACTTTATACCAAGATCAGAATCACTTATAACAACGGTAGTGTCCAGGAAACAGGCTGGATCACAGCAAGAACAGAGAACTATGCGATTGTTGACGGTGTAGATCCTGTAATCCATGAATATGGTATTGAAGTATGGAGTGAAACTCTCGGTTACGATGGTGAAGAGGGTTATGTAGTTCCTGAAGATATCGATGGTAGATTAAGAATTACCTTCGACGATAATATTATGTATTACGAAGAAGCTCCTGAAGGATATCCTGAAGTTCCTTCCATCTTAGTTACAGGTTTGGAAGATATCTTCTTCTATCGTATTGAAGATGGAGTTATAACTCCTGTAAATGATTATTTGATTCCCGCACAATACTTTGATGCTCAAAGAGGAGTCTGGGTAGCTGAGATCGACAGTATGGTAGTTAGAACCGATCTTCCGGAAGATGAAGAGACTCAGGAAACTATCTGGGTAAGCTTGTGGGATCCGGCAGGTAATGCTTATTACGGCAATCCTGCATCTAAATTCGTAGAAATAACTGAAGACGGACCTATCGTTCCGGTTATCTACGGTATGGAAGTAATTGCCGGTGACGGACTTGTTCCATGGCAGGCATTCGATAATATAAATAATATTTCAGGCACCTACTTCAGTATTGCTGAAGGTGAGAATACTGAAATTACAATTAATGTTTATGTAAGAGCTAAATATAAAGCTTATATAGAAGAAATGTGGCTTGACTTAAGTACACTTAGCGGAGATGTTCATACAACTATTCCTCCATTTGATATTGTAAGTGTATCTGATCCTGATAGTAACCTATGGAGGGGTACTTATGTAATGGAATCTCCTCTT
This sequence comes from Candidatus Cloacimonadota bacterium, assembly GCA_030620155.1. Lineage (GTDB taxonomy): Bacteria > Cloacimonadota > Cloacimonadia > Cloacimonadales > TCS61 > JAUXFF01. The sequence goes on from JAUXFF010000003.1 coordinate 32,614, forward strand.
CTAACACGCTCTGAAGAAGTGATTATTTCAGCAAATACTTTACGCTGGCCCTTCGGTGCACATGATGTCTTCACTGATATATTCGAAGTCACATTATTTGTTGATACAAATGATATCGAAATTATAGATACAATGGTTAGCACCATGGGTGTTGACTGGACAATTAATCCTGATGGCACTGTAGAAATCTGGGCTACATTCACCGATCTTCTAGGTGATTATCCGGATAGTTTACACTGGTTACCAGGTGATCTGTATCCATGGTTCTCAGTTGAAAACGGAGCTGATAACTTCTTTACTCCTGTTGATATTGTCATTCCACCTACAAATATTACTTTAGTTGGTGATAATGCAGAATGTTATTGGAATATTCCACCTGCAATGTTACATGAAGACCTGCAAACCGATGCTGAAAATACATGGGTAAGCATTAACTTTAATGCCAGGAATATCTATAATGAAACCTATACATGGGGTTCTGATCCTATACTGGTAGATGACCAGGCTCCGGGATTCAATGAAGCCGGTTCTTATACTTATGGAGAATACCATCTGGATAACCGTACAATAGTACCTTTCTACACGGATGGATTAAGGCTTGGTCCTGTCTGGGATGAGTATGCATACCTGCACCTGGTTTACACAGATGTTTCAGGTGTTCTCGAAATTATAACTGACTGGAGTCATTTCGGTGGGTCTAGCAGTTATCCTGTCTATCCAATGCGTGCTCAGGAAGAATTTGAATTCCTGTATGATGCTCAGATATATTGGCAATGGCCCCCTGTTTCTATGAATGGTAATGTAGTTATTTCTATTACTGATAATGTTGGTAATGTTAATGATGATAACAATAATGTAAATACTACATTTGTATTTGAAGAAAATGTCACTTTCGGGACCTATATCTACCCGAATGATGACTTTATGCAAGTAGGTCCATGGTGGTATACTGATCAAGAACCGACAATAGAAATGTATATGGAACATATTGTTATGGGCTTCGACCTTATCGATAATAATGCTGATGTCTGGGTTGATGAAGTGGGTGAAGGTCTGTTATTTGATCCTCTTACACTTCACGTAAATAACCATGTAGATGATGAATGGTATCCGTTCCCGCATGACCTTACAGTGGTTAATGATACAACAGTCATTACCCTGGAAGGCGCATTCGGATTCTTCAGTGAAGGTAATTATCGTATCCAATTGAATACTGATAATATATTCGGACATCATTTAACTAATTATGTTAATTTCAATGTTGATCTCACTGCTCCTATGGTTACCGGAATTCAATTTGGTAGCAGTGGTAGTGGCTGGACACCTCCAGTATTTGATATGAATGATGTGATCATTTCCTATTCGGATTGGGATCAGATAAGGATCAGATTCGAAGATCCTGCCATTATAGGCACTATGATGCCTCCTCCTCCTATGCCGGGTGTTGGGGTATTGAAAGATACATTGTTCGCTGAAACTACAGCAGCTCTTTATAGAGAAGGTGTACTTATCACTGAGATTGTTCCATTACAATGGAATGTTAACTGGCTCACAATCGGTATTGAAGATCTTCGCTGGGCTGGTGACAACCTGCTGCCAGGTTATTATGAACTTGAAATGACCGCTACTGACTTGCTCGGTAATACTGCAAATTACACCAAGTCATTCTTCTACAATCATCAAGCTGCAGAAATTACCCTGCACGTATTCGATAATAACTATGTAGAATTAACAGGCGGTGAAATACTTCATCTTAGTGATGAAATTGCTTATCTTGGTGCTACGGTTGATGATGAATTCGGCATGGTTATAAGAGTAGACTTTGAATTATGGTTTGATGAAAATAACAATAATATACTTGATCCGGATGATGTTCAATATTCCGATATTGAAGGTGATGTGCCGGTTGATAATCACTTAACCAGCACTCCGGACTTTGATGTACCATTTGAATGTACATGGCACCAGTTAGACCTCGAATGGTTATATGTTAACGGTGGTGAGGATGCTGTAAATGATCACATGGATGCTTATAACTACCGTCATGATGAGGGTGACTTCAACACAGCAATCCGTGACTGGTTTGTTGTTACTACAGCAACCAGCAACTCCGGACAGACCGCTCGCGATACTACTGCAGTTCCGATTATTGACGACGTTGGTCCTGCTCCTACAATTGATCATCTTACATTAGATCATCATACTGGTCAGGATTCATATATCGATACAGAGGGTGTTCATCACTTCTTCTATAACTATGATTATGATAATTATATTGAAAACACCAGTATGATCTATTCTGTTTGCCAGTATGATTCAGATGGTGATGAAGAAGTTGATCACAACTGGCCTGATGCCTGGTATATAAATTATGAGATTTACGGACCTGATGGTTCTCTCAAATATACCATCTATGATTCCTATATGCAGATACCAACTGATTATTATATCGGGTACTGGGATTGGGGTTATGATGCACTCACAGATCCTGGTCGATATGATATCTATGCCTGGGGTTACGACCGTATAGGAAATCAAGCATACAGCTTGAATCATATGGAGGTTGATGTCTTTACAGTCGGAAATGCATGGGCTTATCTTGATATGTGGAACTTTGATGTTCCGGGTTGGGATCTAATTAATCCAATTGCGGATGGATCCGAATTTGGTCCTATCAATCCTATTGAAAACATCCTGAATCTACGCCTTGATGCAACCATCTATCATATGCATGAAGTACAATATGTTGGCTTCTTCTATAATGTATATGATAATTCGGATGGCGTTCCTGTAATGATTGAAAGCGGTCTTCCTCTTCCGAATGACTCAGCAATTAATCCTGATTTCGGAGAATGGGCAGACCTTATTTATCCACAGGAAATGGAACTATGGACTATTGCTGAGGGTGATAGCGGCAGAGTTCGCATTGTCATACCTGAAGACCTGTATAGAGGTCCTGGATTTGATGAAAATGACTACACCTATGAATTCTACATGATGATAACTGATTACACAGGTGTTCCGTTCATGCACACAGGACATGTGGATGATATGACAGAAGGCTTCCGTGTAGATTATGTTGCTCCCGAATCTTTCATGGCTGATGTTGCTGATGTTCTTTCGGGTGATTTGATTGATGATATAACAGTTGTAGTTCCTGAAGAAGGAAATGCTGCTGATGAATGGGCTGAAGGATATGACCTTGCAGGATTCGATCATGTACCAACCTTCAAGTGGAGTTATGATGGAATGAGAACCTGGAATTACTTCGAGACAAATTATCCGAATGTATGGCCTTATGATCCTGCAGAGCAAGTATTTGAAGATGGTAATACGAGACAATACTGGTACGATGATTGGAATTCTTATATTTTGGATCAACTGGCTGTTTACAACTATGAAGGCTGGGTATATGTTACTGCTGAAGTTCAAGACCGTAGAGGAAACTGGACTGATGCTACACCGACCCAGGTTTACGTAGATAACCAGTCTCCGGATGTTCCAATTACACAGGTAGCTTATCGTTTACCTCTGGATGTTGAAGTACCTGATCCGTTAGCTTATGCACAATGGCATACACTTGGTACATTTATGTATGAAGAAGATAATACTATCACAGCTGCTTATAATGTGGTGAATGGAGTTGGTCAAACAGAAGATGCATTCTTACGTATGAGAGTACATCAATCTGAAATTCTGGATCTGTCTTACTATGATATTCCTCCTGGAGAATCCAGTGACCTTCAAATGCCGATTACAGTATACCATGCCACAGGTGAACAATTATCCTCCTGGCATTTGTATGACCACGAACCTGATCCTCAAGGATACTACAGCTTTGATATTTTACTTGCTGAAGAAAATGATTTCTGGCCTGGGACTCATTACTTTGCATTTGTTGCCTGGGATACAAGAAATAACCTGGAAGGTGATGAAGACCACAGCTACGACATAGATTATGATGAATTTATGGATATGTGGGATCTGCAGGTTATCCTTGTTCACGGTCAACCGGTTGAAACCGCAATAATATTCCCCGATTCATCCTTTATCATCGGGGAATGGGTTAACTTTGGTGCAGAATATTATTTACGCTCTGAAGTTAATGAAATGACCTTCCAGTATTCTGAAACAGGACATTCTGATGAATGGACAGATATCGAAACTGTTGAATTCAGTGAAGAGGAAGCTCCTTACTTCTTCCATATCTTCCGTCATGAATTATGGCAATATGATGGATTACCATTTGTTCCGGGCGTTCATGTCTTCTATGAAGAGGTTGGCGAACGTTGTGAAGGACTTTTATACGAATATAATCAATTCGAAGATGACTACATTGGTGAACTTACCTGGAATGGAGCAGATGCCTGGACTGGCACCTTTGACTTCCCGTTATGGGATAGAGACTATACTGAATACGATGTAGTCTTCGTTGCTGACCTCAATGATGATGGTGTAATTACCGAGCTTGACTATGATGTTCCATTTATTGGTGATAACGTATGGCCAAACTTCTGGCATCCTAATGATAAATTAAACGGTACTACAGTTGAAATCGCACCATGGATGCTTGCATTTAATACTATGGATGACCGTCTGGCAACAGGACTTTATTACTTCCGTGCAGTACCGGATGGTGACCCGAGAGCAGCTATGTCTACATCATTCTTTATTGATAATGACGCACCTATAGCAGTTATTGATATAGAAGGTAATGATGAAGAAGTACCGGTATTTGACGTCTGGGATGGCAATGAACTTTCATTAGTTCCTCTTGTTACAGATATAGACGGATTACTGGTTGCTGATGATGACCTAGTTATAGTATTCTACATGTACTCTTCAGAAGCTCCGGGAACAGAATTCCGTCACTGGTATGATTTTGATTGGTCAATGGAGATGGCAGGTGATTACTTTGTAGAGTTCAACGTTCCTGATCCAATGACTGATAATCTCGATAATGATGGTGATGGATTTGTAGATGAAGCAGATGAAGCAAATGCTATCATGTATCTCCGCTCATTTGGTATGGATGTTGCCGGTAACTATGGATTTTCACAGGAAGTTATGATCGAAGCTGACAATAGTTGTGCTTATATGCATATTACCACGATCAATGGTCAAGTACCGGTTGGTCCTAGCTGGATAGTGGATATTCCTGAAGATGGGATTATGGAACTTGAAGCAAATGATATTACACCTGAGATTTACGATGGTGCAGTATTTGCTGACTTCTATATTGTTGAGGAAGTTGATGAAGTTGATGTTTTACATGAAATCGAATTAGGTGTTCCTGTAGATGAATTTGGTTATGCTTATGCAACATTAGACATGAATAACTTTGGCTTTGATGAAGGTTACTACCTGTTATATGTTGTTGGTGTTGATCGTGTAGATCATGCTTGCGAACCTAACGTTATAACTCCAGTGATATTTAATGATGTTACCGGACCTAGTGCAATAATAACCAGTGTAGGTGCATATGACCCGGCTGATCTGCTTGGGGTTGTGTTCACTAACTACGCTGAAACCTACGTGATAGAAGTTACAGTTGCAGACACCAATGATGTAGGTACTGTAACTTTAGAATATAGTACAGATGATACAATCTGGCATAATGTTGACACTCAGGTTTATGATGATTCGGATCCGGTTGTTACATTCAACTGGTCACCACCTGTAGAAGGTGATGCAACTTATTACTTGAGAGCATTACCTGAAGATTGGCAGGCTAATGATTCATATATTCCTGTAACTGTTCATATTGATGATACTGTTCCTGTCTTGGCTGCTGATCCTATTATAACAACAATCGTAGACATTACCATCTGGGATGACACAATAGTACCTGTACTGGATTACAGAGCAGACAGTGTTAGAACTATGCTTGAATATGCAGTCGATGAATATCACGGATTATTTGACATCGCTTCTGTTGATGTTGATTTAGTTCCGATTGTTTTCACTAGAACCTCACATTATGATTTAGGTGATAATTCTTATGTTGTAACAGGTGTTACAGGTGATAACTTTGAATATGATATGAATGATGATGATGCAATTAGTGATGAATATGAACTTGTAATTACGCTAACTGACTTTGCAGGCAATACTGACACGTTATCTTACTACTACATTGTAATTGATAATGATGCACCTGGATTCATACCTGGCAGCTTAGAACATATTACCGAGATGTATCAAACCGAATGGTATGATGTATCTGATGGTGAAGTTGTTCAGTTCGTTCTTCCAATGGGAGAAGAGGGAGGAACAAGAGCTCTGAACTGGTGGGACGATGGAGTTCAGGATGACAACAGTTACTTCCTGGGTATTGAAACAGTCGAAATGAGATTGTATGCAGACGATATGGAAGATTTCGTAGAGGGAGTTATTGATGAGAATTATGATATCTGGTTTGACTGGATACCAGACGCATTAGCAGAATATCTCTATCATGATATCGATATTGATATCACCATGACTGACTACTATAATAATTCAACAACTCAGACATGTAATTCGATACAACTCTACGATACAGAAGTATCCAAAGCCAGAATTCTGGAAGTTGATGATAATATGGTTGACTGGCAGGCTGAAGAGTACCCGGATGTTTGGGTAACTGGACATGATGCTTTAATAGAAACTTATGTTCCGGCAAGTGTTGATTACGCAGATAATGTAATATTTGAATGGTTCGATCCTGAACTGGAAGACTGGGTAGAACTTGATGTTGATGGAAGTGGTGTATTAGTACCACAACCACCTTATGAATATCCTACTAGTTATCTGTATGAATGTAATTGGGATATAAGTGAACTTGATAATGGTGATTACCTGATCAGGGCTATTGCAATTGATATGGCTGGCTTATGGGATGATGATCCCTGGGTTGTTCTCGTTCACAAAGATGACAACCAGGATTACCCGGAAGTTTATGTATGGGACGGTGATGTAGCTGCAACGGAATTAGTACGAGGTAGCTATTATAACTTAACAGCTACTTCAGAATATCCTGAAGTTATTGATGGCTTATCCTTCTTGTACAGATATGTTGACGAAGAAGGTGAAGTTGTTGGCGATACCTGGTTTGATATAGGTTTTGACGCAGACAGTGAAGTACCTTACTATCTGAATGACTGGTTGATTCACAATACTATGGTTCCTGGTCTTGAAGTTCAGATCATTGCCTTAGCAGATTACCTGGGTAATAGATATTATCAGCCAACAGAACAGGATATCTTCGACATGGGTCTCTTTGTTCAATTACCGTTAGTTGATATTACTCCACCTGATATTCTTGATGTAACCTTCTATGAATTCATAAGAGATTACGAAGAAGAAGCTATTCCAATGTGGATCAATAATTCCATTACAGAAATGGTAGATTTAGTTCGTTCCAATATTGCTGCTGAATATTATGAACTGGGAGATAGAGATTATATCGAAGACATGAGTGATTTACACAGAATTATTCTTTCTTACACTGATCTGGAACTTGAAGAACATGTCTTGGAAGTTGTTTGGTTTGATGATGAAGCTGAGGCTAACCCATACGAATATAATTACACGAATTATGAAAATGGATGGGATATCAGCGAATTTGAAAACGGTGAATACGGAATCACTTTAGAGGCTTGGGATACAGCAGACAATACTTCACAACTGAGCATACCATTCTATATTGATACTATGGCTCCTACAAGTGCACTTGAAATTACTGATTTAGGGGGCGCTCCGGTAGATTACCTGGAAAGAGGTGAAACATATCTCTTAACAGCAAATGCAGAAGATAACATGATGATCGCCAGTTATGCTTATGTTTATACAGTTGATGGTGGCGCAGCAATAGCAATTGACGGTGATGCCGAACAGGTTGAATTTACAGTTCCGGAAGGTATTAATTACGGTGCTGAATTGGAGTTCACAGTAACAGTAACAGATATGGTTAACTTAACTCATGAATCATCTGTAACTAAATTAGTATTTGATAGTGATATAACTGAAATTATAATAACTACCGTTGGTGGTGTTCCTTATGTACCTGGATTACATATCAACGGTGAAGCTGTTGGATTTGATATCCTTTTACTTGGAAATGAAGAACCTGATCTTATCACTGACGTAGCACTTAAATATCGTTATGTTGGTGATGTAGAGTGGGAACTTTGTGATGAAGATAATCCGGTTCTTATAGTAACCGGTGGTAATAATGATGAAGCTTACGGTACATGGGATGTTTCCGAACTTGATGAAGGTGATGTAGAAGTTGGTGCTGTCCCTGTATCTGATCCTGAAAATATCTGGGAAGAACCATTATACTGGGCTACCATGTATATCGATCATACACCTCCTGAATTAGGTATTCCGGATTATGTAATTCCTTCCTGTATAAGTGATGGTTTCATGATTAGGGTTGAATTTGCAGAACTTCCTGCAGACTTAGACCACACATTAGTAAGATTCGAATATGTAATTGCTGATCAAGCTGATATACCGGAAGCATGGACAACATGGACAATTCCTCCATTCTTTGGATATGACAGTGGCTTCTGGTTCTTCGAATTTAATCCCGGAGAAGAAGACTGTCCGTTCATTAACAGTGAGGTCTATGACTTCAGATTACATATTGCTGATGTGGCAGTTCCTGATCCGAATACAACCAAGGTTGATGAAATTGAGGAAGTTGATGGCGGAACACTATTTGACGATGAGGCTCCAATTGTATTTGTTAGCCAGATCGATGAATATGTTGCTCCATTTGCCGAACCTGTAGAAGTAGTACTGTCAACTTCACCTACATTTACAGCATTGGCATTTGAACATCCTGAACAATATCCGTTTGTTTGCGGTGTTGAAAGTGTTGAATTCTACATTGATGGTGAATTGATTGATGTTGTCTTCGAAGAACCATATATGACAAATGCCTGGAACACTACTGGTCTGATGGTCGGTCCATATACTCTTTCTGTAACTGCATGTGATTTCGCAGGCAATTGTGCTGAAGATGAAGTTGAATTAATGCTTGTACCATATATGGAACCTTATGCAGTGATAGTTGGATTTGACTTCGATTTTGAAGTTGAAAACTGGGATAAGATATATGCTGTTTCCAGAGACTGTCAGGATAGGCCTACAGAGGAAGTACACTTCCAGTTCTATGTTGGTGAAGAGTGGATAACATTTGCTATTGCTCAGGCTCCAATGGGAGGCGAATCAGAAAATGGTATGGATCTGTGGATGGTTGAATTCAATGCTGATAATATGATCACAACAACACTTCGTGCAATTGCATATTATAATAACGCTTTGGATGAATTAACTGAATCCAGTATTAAACCTGAATTAGCAGTTCAATACTTATATACACCTGAACAAGGTGGTATATTCGATCTTGCTGAAGGAACTACAAATGAAGATGTACATTTCTTCTACAGAGATTTAGTAAGAGCTACTATCCAGCAGGGTGAAAGAGTACCGTTCTTCTTTGGTATGAATGAAGTTAATGATAATAATGAACAATCTACAGAAGTAGAATTGTTTACTCCACATCAATTAGCTGATGATGAATTAACATTTGAAGCATTAACTTGTGAAACTAACCTGTTGAATTTCATGGATGATGAATTCGGTAATGTATTAACATTGTGGTCTGCTTCAGTTGATCCTATGAATGGTTATAGTATCAATCTGAACAGAGCTATAATTGATGTACATCCGATCACTGGACAGGGCAGTTTTGGTACTATGACTTCTGAAGACGGTGTAATGGATATAACTGTACCCGCTAATGGCGGTGGCTCAGGTTGGATTTACTTCGAACCAGTGCTTGAAGAAGATGAAATCACCTATGATTGGGATATGATTCCAATCGCACGTCAGGAAGTTGTTCGTGGTGATATAGGACAAGCTCATGCAGAAAGTGACTTCAACATGTACTTCGTAGAGGGCTTCAGAGATATTGATCCTGATGCTCCGGTATATATGATCTGGTCACATGGACAAGGTGGCGGTGGTTATCGTGACACATGGGAATTCGAATGGGATGAAATACTCGAAGCTGAATTTATCTTTGAAGGTGAAACTCCTATAGGTGCAAGTTGGTCATGGGATCTGGAAAAAGGATTTTATACCCTTATTCAACTGGTAGATCCTGGTTATGAAGTTGAATTTGTAGCAGTTGATAATCAATATACTGATCCGATGGATCTTATGTGGTCATCATTTGCTCCAACAGGTTATGGACTTGCAGGATGGCTGCAAGAAATGATATTACCTGGTTGGGATGATCTTGATTTCTACTTCCGAACCTTTATGTTCTATAATTCTGAAACAGGTGAATATGAAGTTGATGATGATGTTGATATCGATGTTTACCTGGATGACATTAGAATAGTTAATGATAATGAAGCTGATCCTACCTGGGTTGGTCATGATCTGGATGTTGACCCTGTATCAGGTATGTTTGAAATCGAACTGCTGGATGATAATGAGGAATATTTCTTCGATGATCCCCCAGGAGAAGTTCATACAATAACAGTCTTTATATATCAGAACGGATTCGAAACAGCAACAGTAAGTCAGGAATTTGCTATTGATCATACTCCTCCTCATGTTGATAATCTGACAGGTGGTGGATATATCAGACATAATGTAACTCTGGCTGTTGATATTACTGATCCTGAAACACAAATCAACTCAGAATCTATCCAGGTAGCACTGATTAATCCTGAAGTTATTGAACTTGAACTGTTCATACCTATTATCATTGATGTTGGAAGTATGGATATAACAGAAATTGAAAATGGTTATCATTGTGAATATACTATTACATTGGATGACCTTGGTATGATCATGAACCAAGGGTTCGAACCCTGGAATGATGATGTGAATGAAGTTATGGTTGTCTGGTCGGCAATGGATAATGTCGAAATATATAACTGGATGGATCTTGGATTCAATCCCGCAATATATATTGTTGACGTTGCTCCTCCACAGGTATGGGCAATTTCACCTATCGGACCTCCAATCGATAATGATGGTGACGGTCTGTTTAATGAAGACCCGATCAACGGAATCAATGAAGACCAAGACTTCGATGATTGGAATAATAATGGTGTACAAGACGGTGAGTGGGTTATTGATGATACATTAGGTTGTTGGACTTGGGTAGGTGAACCACCAATCGTTGATGAAGATCCATTCGATTATGGTCCAGACACCTTATTATACGGAACTGAGATAGTTGTAGCTATAGGTTATGAAGATATTCCTGGTGCTACCGTTGTAGATCCATGGTATACATGGTGGTCAGGTGCATGTGGTGTTGATACTGAAAACATACTTGTAACCCTGAACGGTGAAATTCTTCCGAATGAAGATGCTATCATCACCGAAGGTGTATGGCAATACGGATTCAATAGAGATCTCCTGACACCTGGACATTACGTAGTAATTGCAAGTGTACCTGATATGGTCGGTAATGTCGGTAGTGTTAACTGGGAGTTCGAAGTACTTGGAGCAGCTCCGACAGTATCGTTTATTGAACCGGAAGCTGGCTGGTGGTTAACAACACATACAGATAATACTCTCGAATTTACTGTAGAAACTCTGGAAGGATGCCCGGTTGCATTCGATGGTGTTGTAGCATATGTATGGCAAGAACCTAGCAATATAATCATTCAAGGACCTATGACAATCTCTCCGGATCCTTATGGTGTATACTCAGTGATAATAAATACTGGTATTGTGGGTGAAGATGAAACTGCAGTTGCATTACAAGTATTCGCCGCTACAATTTGGGGTGATGAATCAGAAAGCTGGCAGTCCTACGGAATTGATAATACTGATCCTACTATCGAAATCGTTTCTCCGGAAGATGGTGAACACTTCGAATTGCATGAAGCTGTTCATATAATTGCTACTTATGATGATGTTCAATATGAACCGGAAAGAGATGGTAATTCTCCTGACGAGAATGCTCTTTCAATCAAAATAGGTGATATTTCTACCAGAGAAAATGGTTCGGGTATTGATTATGCTGAAGTTGTAATTACAGATCCTTTAGGTGGTATGGAAACCTATACCGGTGGTGATAACTATGTAGAACATGTGATCCTAGCAGGTGAATTGATCGCAGGTACTTATGTGGTTACAGTCAATGCTGAAGACATGGTGGGTAACGTGGGAGTTGAAACAATTGATTTCATAGTTGATTGTCCTGCACCTACTGTTCAATTCATTGAACCGGAAGCTGGTTGGTGGTTAACAACATACATAGATAATACTCTTGAATTTACTGTAGAGACCCATGAACAGGGTCCGCTTGCATTCGATGGTGTTGTTGCTTATGTATGGCAAGAACCTATCCATGTTGTGGTTCAAGGACCTATGACACTTTCTCCGGATGAATATGGTGTATATTCTGTACACATAAATGCCGGTGTTATAGGAGCAGATGAGACTTTTGCAGTACTGCAAGTATTTGCAACCACAATCTGGGATGATACTTCAGAATCTAATCAGGCTTATGCTATAGATAATGCAGATCCTACAATTGAATTCCTATCACCTGATGATGAAGAGATCTTCGGTTTGAATGAAGCTGTACATATCCTTGCAACTTATGAAGATGTTCAATCTGAACCTCAAAGAGATGACGCTACAATTAATATAGGAGATAGTTCTACCAGAGATAATGGTAGTGGTATTGATCATGCTGAACTTATAATTATAGATCCTACAGGAGCTTCGGAAACCTATGCGGGTGGTGATGGCTTTGTAGAACATGATATTCTAGCCGGTGAATTGATCGCAGGTACTTATGTACTTACAGTCAATGCTACAGATATGGTAGGTAACATAGGAGTTGCATCAATTGAATTCTATGTTGATGCTCCGTCACCTACAGTAACCTTCCATCCATTCAATGGTAGCTGGTGGTTCAATCCTGCATATAACACAGTACCATTTACCTTTGAAGTTCATTCTACCGGTGAAGTTCCAATTGCTGAAGACGGAGTTGTAGTTACATTCTATGGTGTTGTACCTGGTGAAGATATTATCTTACAAGGTCCACAAACATTAGTATATTCAGAAAGTGGATTATATGAAATATGCCTGGGTGCAAATGTACCATCAAGTTGTACGGGTATAATCCTTGGAGTTGAAGTAACTAATGTTTACGGCGTGTCTGTAGAATGCTTCCAGACTTATGGAATTGATGATGAAGCTCCGATTATTACCTTCGTTAGCCCGGAATACGGTGAATACTTCAGCTTAGAAGCTATTGTCAATGTTCTGGCAACCTTCACTGATACACAGGAAGGTGGTAGAGCTTCAGTTAGAACCTATGGTTCAGGAATACTTTCAGCCAACTTGAAGGTTGAAGATCCTCTGGGCAATATCGTTGTTGAAGTAGATGAAGGTGAAGATGTACAGCAAATTGGAGCTGCGGTTGCAGATCTGGTTATTGGAACATATACAGTTACTGTAACTGTTACGGATAAGGCTTATAATACAGCTATTGCAACACTTCCATTCTACGTTAATGCTGATGCTGTAGGAATTACATTCAATGAACTCGGACCTGCAGGATGGTGGTATGGACCTCAAATGAATGTTCCATTTACATTCAACATTGTGGGAGATATTGCACAAAACGGTGTAATTGTGAACTTCTACGGAGCTCCGGATGCAGTCCTGATACAAGGTCCTCAGAGTGTATATGGTTCCCAAGGGTATTATTCTGTCTGGTTAGCTGCTGATGTTGGAGATTATACTGCTGTAATCCTGGAAGTTGAAGCTACAAATATTTCTGGTCAGGTGACCTATGGTAGCCAGACTTATGGAGTAGATTTGCTAGCTCCTGCTATTACAATCGAATCTCCATCTGACGGTGATAAATTCACTGCTGCTGATCTGGTTGATATCCGGGCTTACTATACAGATGGCCAATCCGGAGTGAACACTTATTTACTTAAAGTAGATGGTGTGATAATTCCCGATTCCATTATGACATCCGTAAGCGAAAGCGGTCTGTTGTACTCAAGCACATATGCATTAGGTGAACATACTATCCAATTGATTGTAACAGACTTTGTTATGAATATCAATTCGGTAACCTGGTGCTTCTTTGTTTTGGATAAAGACCTTGAACTTACTTTTGAAGATGTTCATGTTTATCCTAACCCAATGGATACTGAAGCTGGAGCAACATTCGTAATAGATGTTTCCAAGACAGCAGATATCGAGATTAAGATTTATGACTTTGCAGGAAAAGAAGTATGTACTCTCACGGGAAGTGACAGAAGTGTAATTACCTGGGATGGGTGTACAAACAAGGGAACTAAACTTGGTCGTGGTGCATACTTTGCTAGAGTTTCTGCAAATGACGGTAAATCGATCGTTGAAAAGATAATCAAGATAGCGATAAAATAAATTAATTCTGGGAAGGGGTTAATCCCCCTTCCCGGATCAAATTATGGAGGAAAAAATGAATAAAAAACTACTAGTTACATTGATTACCTTGATCCTGATAGGCATGTTTTCAACGGTCGCTGCTGAGAATAATCACCTTTTTCCTTGGATTAGGATGGGATTAGGTGCAAAAGCAATGGCTATGGGTGGAACAGGAACTGCATTTATGGACAATATTACAGCTACTTATTGGAATCCTGCTGCTCTTGCTAATGTAAAAAGAGCAGAATTTGCTACAATGTATACTGATATGGGATTGGACAGGATGCAAAATTATGCCGCCTTAGGAACAAGTTTTAAGTATGGATATGTAGCCTTGAGCTGGATTAATGCCAGCGTTGTTGATTTTGAGGAGTATAGTGGAGTTGATGATTATGTAGGAGACTTTGACTACAATGCTCACAATATTGGCTTAAGTCTGGCTTTAGGTCCTGGTAAGTTCAAATTCGGTTTAACAGCGAAGATGTATATGGATAAAATGGCTGAGGATACTGAAAATGGATTTGGCTCTGATTTGGGAATATTATGGAACATCAATGAGTATTTAAGCATTGCTGGAATGATCAGGGATATTTATTCAGAAATGGATAAAGAAGAAGTTCCTCATCAAGCCGTTCTTGGTCTCGCTGTACATCCGATTTACGGTCTTACTTTTGCTACAGATCTTAAAACCGTAAAACATTCAGATGAGTGGACTGTTCATATTGGAGCTGAATATTGGACAGGAATTGGGAGAGATACGGAGATTGGATCCAGTCATTCAGGTATAACTCTTGAAGAGAAGACCAAATGGGATGAAATAATTTCTAATACTCAAGCTGGAATTAGATTAGGTGTAAATAATGGTGATTTTACAGCTGGATGTGGAATCAGATTTAAGATGCTCGGATTGAACTATGCCTATATATCAGAATCAACACCAGGATTTGACGACTCCCATCAATTCACACTCATTTTAAAATTTTAAGAAGAATTTAGAAGGGAGGATTAAATTTCTCCCTTTAAATTTTTCTGAGGGCGAAAAAAAATTAAGGAGACCCCATGAACAAAAAATATAAACTTCTAATAATTTTGATAGTATTTGTCTCTATTTTTCTCTACAGTGAGAATGAAAGATTTTTAGTTGAAGCTAAAAAGTATTTTGTACAGGGTGATTATGATAAGGCAGAACAATGGATTAAACTGTCTATGGAAAAAAGAACAGTATTACCCGAGGATCACTATTGGCTGGGGAAAACTTATATAGCACTTCAAAATTACGATCTAGCTTATGAACACATGAAAATCTATTCTGAGAAAAATTTGGGAGTTGATAAAGAAGAAATAGATACAATACTTGAAATTATAAGTAACCAGATTGAGATGACCAAAGCAGGGAATAATATTTATACACTGGGAAAGATCTATGGCTATGTTAATAGCGAGTATTCTGATTTTGCCCCGATCATCTTTGATAATGGTAATAAGATGTATTTTACATCTGCAAGATTAGCTGAAAAAGGGAAAGATAATATCTGGATGGTTGAAAAAGTAGCAGGTGAGTGGGTGGATCCTGTGCTTATAAATAATCTTTCTACTAATAGAAATGAATCATTGGGTTCATTTTCAGAAGATGAAAGTGTTGGATATCTTTTCGCTAACTATCTATCAGATTCCAAAATGGGTGATATTTACATGAGTAGAAAACATGATAAAGGATGGGAAAAACCAGGTCTTGTTTCCGGTGTTAATACTGAGAAAATCGAATTACAACCTTCTGTTTTCGAAGATAGAATAATGTTTTTTGTCAGTAATCGAGATGGAGGTTTTGGAGAATTAGACCTGTATGTTTCGGAAAAAGTCGGTGGCTCCTGGTCAAAACCTGAAAATCTTGGACCTGTAATTAATACCCAGGAATTCGAAGAAACTCCTTTCCTCGAATGGGATGGTAAAACTTTGTATTTTGCGTCGAACGGTCATCCCGGTTTAGGTGGTTTTGATATTTTTAAGTCTGAGAAAATTGGTGAGACCTGGCAGGACTGGAGTAAACCTGAGAATCTTGGGTTAGTTATAAACTCCGTAAAAGATGAGCGTTATTTTTATCGTTCACCTCTTTCAAATATAGCATATATCTCATCCAATCGTTTTATAGGACTGGGTCATGAGGATATTTACCGTGTAAATATTACACCACCTGAGATAATTGAGGAAGAACCCCCTGTTTTAGTAGAACCAGAAGAGGATATAGTTCTTGAGGATTTGCAGGTAGATGAAGTTATCGTAATCGATAATATATATTTCGAATTCGATAAAGCAATATTATTGGAAAAATCCTACCCTACCCTGGATTACCTGGTTGGAGAACTGCTCAAGAACCCCCATTTAACTGTTGAGATAAGCGGACATACTGACGGCATAGGTTCTAATGAATATAATTTGAATCTATCACTTGAACGTGCTGTATCTGTTATTGACTATCTGATTGAAAAAGGTGTTCCAGCAGATAACCTTATCAGTAAAGGTTATGGTGAAGAAGATCCTATTGCTGATAATAGCACGGATGAAGGAAGATCACAAAATA
>JAUXFF010000221.1 GCA_030620155.1 Candidatus Cloacimonadota bacterium
AATTAGAAGGATTGACATAATTTAAAAGCAAAAATAAATAGTTTCATCCTGGAGGAAAAATGAAGGAAATAATAAAATTCAGAAATTTTTATGTGAAACCCAAATTACCTTCCAATTTAGAACCACTTTCTGAACTATCTCAGAATTTATGGTCAACCTGGGACCCTGAAGCTTACCGGCTTTTCAGTAGAATAGACCCTATTCTTTTCAGGAAATTTAATCATAATCCTGTAAAATTGCTGCAGAATATTCCGGATAAAAGGTTAGAAGAATTATCTCAGGAGAAGGGTTTTTTATATGAAATGAAATCTGTTTATAAAAAATTCAAATCATACCTTGATTTTACAGGTTATTACATGGATGATAATGGTGAAAGACAGGAATTTGATGATAAATTCCAGGTTGCTTATTTCTGTATGGAGTTTGGTTTGCATGAATCATTACCCATCTATTCCGGCGGTTTGGGAATTCTTTCCGGGGATCATTTAAAAGCAGCTTCAGACCTGGGTTTACCTTTGATTGGTTTCGGTTTACTTTATAGACTTGGATATTTTTTCCAGAAAATTAATTTTGATGGAATGCAGGAAGAAATTTATGAAGAAAATGAGTGGTATTCAAAACCAATAATAAAACTTAAAGATAATAACGGTAAAGACCTGACAATTAAAATTAAAATAAGAGGAGAAAATTTATACATCAAAGCCTGGCAGATAAATGTCGGTAAAATTCCTCTCTACCTTCTGGATACAAACCTGGAGATCAATAAACCCCATCATAGAAAAATCACTGATTATCTTTATGATGCTGATAGAGACACCAGGATATTGCAGGAAATTGTGCTGGCATTCGGTTCGCTTGAATTAATGAAAAAATTGAAAATCGAACCGACACTTTATCATTTAAATGAAGGTCATTCTGCTTTTCTAATAATTAAACGATTAAACAATCTAATAAATAAAAAGAATTTCTGTTTTGAAGAAGCAGTAGAAATTATCAGGGCAAGTACTGTTTTCACAACCCATACACCTGTTCCGGCAGGAAATGAAAAATTCAATAACAAACTGGTTCAACATTATTTTGTTAACGAATTTAAAGCTTTAAATATGGATTTTACTGAATTTTCCAAATATGCGACAGTAGAAGGTGATGAAAACTTTTCTCTCTCTGCTCTGGCTATCCGCTTTTCCTGCTATATCAATGGAGTATCCGGGCTTCACAGCAAAATATCCAAACAAATGTGGCACTCGATCTATCCTGAACTCTATGAAGATGAGATGCCTATAAAAGCTATTACCAACGGTGTTCATATCCAGAGCTGGCTCAGCAGAAGTATAACCCGTTTATTCGACCGTTATATCGGAGTAGATTATCAACACAAGGCTGAAGATAAATCTATCTGGCAAAATGTTATGTCCATACCTGATAATGAAGTATGGGAAGCACATCAGGCAAGGAAAGAGCAGATGATCACATTCATTAGAAAAAGATTGAAAGCAAGTTTACTTCATAAAGGCTCGAGTGATTCTATTACAAAATTGAACAATGTTTTGAATCTAGACTATCTTATTGTAGGATTTGCCCGTCGTTTTGCTTCCTATAAAAGAGCGAATTTAATTCTTCATGACAAAGAAAGATTATTGAAATTGATAAAAAATGAAAAAAAACCTGTTCAATTTTTATTTGCAGGGAAAGCTCATCCTGCGGATGAAAAGGGTAAATCTATGATTAAAGAAATTATTGATTTTGCCCGTGAGAATCAGATCGAAGACAGCTTTGTTTTTGTTGAAAATTATGATATGAATATTGCCAGGCATCTCGTGCAAGGAGTTGATGTCTGGTTGAATAATCCTATCAAGCCCATGGAAGCCAGCGGAACTTCCGGAATGAAAGCAGGAATGAACGGTGTTTTAAATTTAAGTATACTCGATGGCTGGTGGCCCGAATGTTATAATGTACAAAACGGTTGGAAATTAAATTCAGGGGAAAATATTACTAATTCCGAAATTCGTGACAGGTTGGAAGCAAATGAAATTTACGATCTGCTGGAAAATGAAATTATCCCTCTTTATTATGACCAGGATCAAAACGGGCTTCCAATGGATTGGATAGAAAAAATGAAATACTCTATCTACGATGTTGGAAAAGGATTCAATATTCACCGCATGTTACGCGAATATATCAATGAATTTTACTTACCGGGTGCTGAGAATGTAAAACAATTAGCAGATAATAATTTCCAAAATCTACATGAAATAATGAACAAAAAAAACCAGATCAAAAATCTATGGGATGAAATTAAAATCATTGACTTCCAGGTTAATATCTACGAGAAAAAAATCGTTAACAGCGGAGAACAACTGATTTTTAAAGCGAAAGTTGATATTAATAACTCTCCTGAAGACCTGGTTCAGGTAGAAGTTTTTTATAAGCTCAACGAAACAAATTACCAGATTATTCCACTTGAATTTCAACATAAGGAAAGTGATAATATTGCCATTTATGAAGGAATTCACACCATTACAGGTGCAGGAAAACAAGGTTTTAATGTCAGGATTAGACCTGGAACATGTTTTTCTAAAACTTTTTATAATCATATTAAATGGTTTTATACATAGTGTCAGTTTGTTATGTAACACGACCAGTTTACCTGCCTTTTTAGTCGCCTCTGGAGACTTAATCGCCTTTGGCGATTTGGCAT
>JAUXFF010000055.1 GCA_030620155.1 Candidatus Cloacimonadota bacterium
AAAATTAATATTATGTAGAATCTCTTTGCAACTACTTTTTAACGGCTTTCTTGTGTTTTATTTTATTGTTTTTCAATGGGATACCTTTAGAATTACTGTTGGTTTTCGGGGGATGATTGTTAAAGTTCTTTACAATTTTTTGTGCAAAAAATTTTGTACAAACAAGTTTAGAGCCTGATCGTAATATGTTTTTATCCTGGAGGAATTTTACTATGTATAAAATAAATGTACTGTCTCAATTTTCTTCCGCACATAAACTGGAAAATTATGAAGGTTCCTGCAGAAATCTTCATGGGCATAACTGGAAAGTAAGAATCGGAATAACTTGCAAAAAAACTGATGAACTCGGGTTAACTATAGATTTTAGGATTGTAAAAAAAGAGCTGAATAAAATTATTAAGAACCTTGACCACAGTTTTTTAAACGAACTTGATTGTTTTAAAGATTGCAATCCTACTTCAGAAAATATTGCCAGGTATTTTTATAAAGAACTAAGCAAAAACATCAAAGTAAAAGGATGTAAAGTATCCGAAGTGGAAGTCTGGGAGTCTGATGAGACTTCTATGGTTTATTATGAGTGATCTGCAGAGTCTTAAGATTCAAAAACATTCTATATCAGGAAAGTTGTGTTAGTTTGGAAAATTCTTATTTTCTCAATATTAAATCTGTAATTAGTGTTTGTCCATAATAAATATTAAAGAAGATGTAATGATACGAATTGTAGAATCTAATTTTATTATAAGTGCTGTGAAGCCAAGAGATTATCCTGTATCTCCATATTGGGATATAGCATTTGTCGGGAAATCTAATGTAGGTAAATCTTCTCTTATAAATACAGTTTTAGGAAGAAAAGCAATTGCTAAAATAAGTTCAACGCCTGGCAAGACCAGGTTAATAAATTTTTTCCTGATACGTTTCAAAATTGATAAAGACAAGATGGATGGTTATGTGAACTTTATCGATCTTCCCGGTTATGGATATGCAAAAGTCAGTAAATCTGCGCGTGAATCATGGAAGAAGATGATTTTGGCTTATTTTGAACAAAGAGCGCAATTGAAAGGAGTAGTTATCCTTGTTGATGCACGTCATCAAGCAGACCCAAAAGACATTATCATGATGCAGATGCTTAAAGATAGAAACATCCCATTTGTAATAATTGCTACAAAATCAGATAAAATACCAAAATCAAAAGTTCGAAATCAATTACGTAAATTAGAGAATGGATTTGAGATTGGAAAAGACAACATTTTTGCTTTCTCCTCGTTGAAAAAAACAGGAGTTGAAAATATTTTAAATTGGATTAGTTCACAAATACTGTGATTTTTATTTGACAGATGACTTTAAAAAAAAATAAGATAAATCTCGAATTTTAATAAAGGGTAAATCAATGCTGGAAAAGATAAAAACACCAAAAGATGTAAAAAAACTATCTATTAAAGATCTGGACATATTGGCAAAAGAGATTAGACAGAGAATAATTGAAGTAACAGCTAAAACAGGTGGGCATGTGGCTCCTAGTCTGGGTGCTACTGATCTTACCATAGCCCTGTTGAAAGTATTCAATCCTTTATCAGACAGAATCATCTGGGATGTCGGTCATCAATCATATGCTTATAAAATCCTGACTGAAAGAAATGAGCAATTCGATACTCTTCGGCAGCTTGATGGGATAAGTGGTTTTAATAATATTTTTGAGAGCAAATATGATGCTTTTGGAGTTGGACACAGCAGTACCTCTATTTCAGCAGCACTTGGAATTACAGTTGCCAAGGAATTAAAAAAAACAAAAGGAAGAACAATTGCCGTGATTGGTGATGGGGCGCTTACAGGAGGAATGTCCTTTGAGGCAATGAATCATGCCGGTCATTTACAGAAAAATATGATCGTTGTCCTCAATGATAATAATATGTCCATCTCTAAAAATGTTGGCGCATTACAAGCCTATCTTACGAATATCCTGGTTAGCAGGTCGTATAATGCTATTAAAGGTAAAATATGGGATTTATTTCAACATTTTCCCTACAGGATCAAACGAAAATTGATTGTTGTAGCTCAAAAATTTGAAGAAAATCTGATAAATTTCTTTGTGCCAAACGTAATTTTCGAAGACCTCGGGTTTAAATATGTCGGACCTGTTGACGGTCATGATATTGAACGATTGATAAGTATTTTTAATAAAGTTAAGAAAAATATTATCGGTCCTGTTATGATTCATGTGGTAACTAGAAAAGGTAAGGGTTATGAATTTGCTGAAAATGATGCTCCCCGGTTTCATGGATTAGGGCCATACGAAGTTGAAACCGGTAAATGTATTGGGAAGAAAGGAATATCTTATTCAAATTATTTCGGAAATGAGCTTTGTGAAATCGCCAAAAAAAATAAAAAAGTGATCGCTATTACTGCTGCCATGACCGACGGGACAGGATTAGTTAAATTTGCTCAAAAATTTCCGGATAGATTTTTTGATGTCGGCATTGCTGAGCAGCATGCTGTTACATTTGCGGGTGGACTTGCTGTTCAAGGTCTTAAACCTTTTGTAGCTATATATTCCACATTCCTGCAAAGAGCATTTGATCAGGTTATACACGATATAGCTCTTCAAAAACTTCCGGTTGTTTTCTGCCTTGATCGAGCAGGCTTAGTCGGAGAGGATGGCGCTACTCATCACGGTGCTTTTGATCTATCCTACTTGAATTTAATTCCTAATCTTATTGTTATGGCTCCATCCAATGCCCATGAATTTTCCGAAATGCTTAAATTTGCTGCCGGATATGGGGAAGGACCTGTTGCAATTCGTTATCCACGTGGTTCTGCCATTTTTTCTGATAAAGAAATTGCTCCCCTGGAAATAGGCAAATATGATGTTACTATAAAAGGAAGAAAAATTGCCATAATGGGAATTGGGAAAGCTTATATGGATGCAGAAAAAGTTCATGAAATTATGAAAAACAAAATTCCCAAACTGAAACCTTACCTCATTAACGTGCGCTTTCTTAAGCCTATAGATAAAGAGCTTCTGAAAAGATTCAAAAACAAACTCGATTATATTTTCACAATTGAAGATAACAGCATAATTGGCGGATTTGGAAGTCAGATCAAGGATTATTTTGCTGATTCAAAAACTAAGGTATATTCTTTTGGAATCCCTGATCAATTCGTCACTCACGGAAAGATGGATGAATTAAAAAAATTAATTAAAACATCTCCGGAACATATCTATAAATCAATAAAGAAAATCCTGTGAAAATAAAATAATGGAGTATAGAAACGATACTATCTGTGCTATTTCTACTCCCCCGGGAATTAGTGGCGTTGCACTAATAAGAGTAAGTGGCAATAAATCTATTGAAATAGTATCAGAAATCCTTAAAAGTAAAAAGCCCTTCAAAACTGCTAAATCACATACAATACAATTCGGGTTGATTATAGATGGGAAGCAAGTTATTGATGAAGTATATGTGTCTATTTTCAAAACTCCCAGAAGCTATACAGGAGAAGATGTTGTAGAAATAACATGCCACGGTAATACTTTCATCGCAAATCAAATTCTTGAATTACTTCTGCAAAAAGCCCGTCTGGCAGAACCGGGTGAATTCACTCAGCGTGCTTTCTTTAATAACAAAATAGACCTCACCCAGGCAGAGGCTGTAGGTGATCTGATAAACGCTAAAACCAAAAAGTCTCATCAGGCTGCTATTGAACAATTGGAAGGAAGTCTTCATCATAAAATCGAGGAACTTCTTAATCAATTAACAGAATACAGGACTCTTATTGAATTGGAAATTGATTTTTTAGAACAGGATGTTCCAGATATTGATATTAAACAATTGGGGAAAGACCTTCAAAACCTGCTTAGGGAATTAAAATATTTATCAAGTACGGGTGATGAAGGATTGATTTTGAAAGAAGGATTGAAAGTAAGTCTGGTCGGTGCACCCAATGTCGGAAAATCCAGTATTTTTAATGCATTCCTGAAAACAGAAAGAGCAATAGTTACTCCTATACCAGGCACAACCCGTGATTACCTGGAAGAAGCTATTGCTTTGAGAGGTTACTTAGTTAGATTCTTTGATACTGCAGGGCTCCGTGAAACTTCCGATCATCTCGAAATGCTTGGTATTCAGCGCTCATACGAAATAATCAAAAACTCACATAAGGTGCTTTTTATAATCGATGGAAAAGAAAACAATCAGGAATTTGAAAAATTAAAACAATTAGTTGAACCTGATAAGATCATTAAAGTTCTCAATAAAGCAGATCTGTTCTCAATAGATAAATTAAAAGTATTTGAAAATAAAGGATTTGTTACTTGTTCAACTGTTGAAAAAACCGGGTTAAAAAAGCTCAAAGATTTTCTAATTAAAAACATCCGTATATCAGATGAAGAACTGCATTCCGGGATATTGAACAATACACGCCAAATTGCAGCAGTAAAAAGATCCATCTCTTCCCTGGATAAAGCAATTAAATCTATTAAAAATGACCTTGGTTTTGAATTCACAGCCTTTGATTTGAAAGAAGCCAGTTCAGCTTTAGAAGAAGTTATAGGAAAAATAACTACAGACGACATCTTGAACCAGATATTTGAAAATTTCTGTATCGGGAAGTAATATCCTGCTTCGGATTTCTTATTATGAAAACAAACACAAACAGGAACTTTTATCTATATTGCGGTTATGGATATAATACAGTAGGTTTTTGAAAAAAGTGAGAACCGCTGGCTGAAATTTATGCTTGTAGTTATATCATTTAGTTTCATGGCTCTAATCGCTATCTGGGCATAAATATACATAGTTGGATAAAAATTAAATCTGATACTTTTCCCAACTGGGATATTATCAAATAACTAATTCAAGAGGTTTTTCTGTTATGATTACCAGTAGAAAACTCCCACCTGATTTTCTCAGTTTTTTAAAATCTATTGAGACATCTTATCTTAACGAAAAAGACCCTATTAGACAGTCCGGTTTTGGTGGAGGACCGGTTCGCTGGCGTGAAGAGCGGGAACCGCTCCTTAAGGCAATTGAAAAGGATGGAAATATCCTGGATGTATGTTGTGCCAATGGATTTCTCCTGGAGTGTTTGATTAAATGGAGTAGGGAACTTGGGATTGTACTTACACCTTATGGACTTGATATCGGTAGAAAACTTATTAAGCTGGCACAAGAACGATTTCCTCAATATAAATCAAATTTTCATGTTGGGAATTCCTGGAATTGGAAACCTTCGAAACAGTTCAAATATGTTTATTCACTTTACGACTGTGTTCCTTCGGAATTTCTTGAGGAATACATCTATCGTTTACTTTCCAGGATGGTCTGCCCTGGAGGAAAGCTAATACTCGGTGCCTATGGAAGCCGGTCAAAAGGAACTCCTCCATTTGATATCGAAGACTTTCTTCAATCCTGTGGTTATTCAGTTGATGGAGTAGCTGAAGGAGGTAATCCTACCATAACCTTATTTGCCTGGTTAGTAAAAAAATAAAATTTAGAAATAATGTTTAAGAAGAATAATAATGTAAAGAGTATTTTCGATACCACAGTGGATAAATCCATAATGTAAAATAAATTTTGGATATTTAATTTAAGAGGGAGATGAAAATGCAAATAATTAATTTAAAAAATGAACATAAAAAAATATACTTTATGTGTCTCGAAGATTGGTCTGAAGAGATGAAAGAAGCTGGTAATCACAAAGAATTCTGGTACAATAAAATGAAGGAAAGCGGTTTAAGGGTTAAGCTCGCCTTGAATGATTCAGGTGAAGTTGTGGGTATGATACAATATATTCCAATTGAATTCTCTACTGCTGAAGGGAAGGACTTATATTTTATTAATTGTATCTGGGTTCATGGTTATAAGAAAGGGGTTGGTAATTGGCAAAAGAAGGGTATAGGAAAAGCATTACTGAAATCTGCTGAAAAGGATGTAAAAGAAATCGGGTCAAAAGGTATTGTGGCCTGGGGTCTGGCTTTACCGGTATTCATGAAAGCTTCATGGTTTAAAAAACAGGGATATTCCAGGATAGATAAACTCGGTATTCAAATTCTTTTGTGGAAGAAATTTAAAGAAAACGCGTCACCTCCCAGATGGATAAAAGAAAAGAAAAAGCCAGAAAAAACACCGGGTAAAGTAACAATTACTGCTTTTCTGAATGGTTGGTGCCCTGCCCAGAACATTGTATTTGAACGAGCCAAAAGAATATGTTCGGAATTGGGAGATAAAGTGATTTTTCGTCCAATAAATACTTTAAACAGGGACACATACCTTGAATGGGGAATCTCTGACGCCCTTTTTATTGATGACAAACAAGTTAGAACAGGTCCTCCACCATCTTATAAGAAAATAAAGAGAAAAATACTAAAAAGAGTTAAAAAAATCGGATAACTAAAAACCGCACAAGCTTATTTGTGCGGTTTTCATCATAAAAATCTTCAACATTTCAATCTGATCAAATTGAAGGAATATCCGTCAGGTACTCAATCTTTTCACGTGCACCTTTATGTTTTGGATTAAGTTTTATAACTTTTTTAAAGAATTTCAAGGCTTTAAATGGCTCATGTTTTCCCAGATAGGCAAGTCCTAGATGATAATGTGCCGAAACGTGTTCCGGATGTGCTCCTATTAATTCCGTTAATCTCTTTATTGCTTCATCATAGTTTCCTTTAGATTTATGAGCTATCGCCTGGTAGTAGTTTACAATAGTCGGTTCCGGAGTTTCATTTAAAAATTTTTCATATGTTTTTATGCTTTCTTCTTCTCGACCTATATGGTAATAACTTAAACCCAACCAGTTATATGCCATATAAAGTTCTGAATCGATCATAACGATTTTCCTGAAGATCTTAATTGCTTTTTTAAATTGCGCGGAACGATAATAAGCAATACCCAATCTATAAAGTGCATAACTAAAATTAGGTTTTAATTTTAAAACTCTTTTATATTCTTTAATCGAATCATTTATATAACCCAGCATATAGTGGATATTTGCCAGATTCATCAATGCAGGAATACTCTTAGGAAAATATTTCAGAGTTGATTTATATTCTTTAACTGCTTTATTAAGTTTCCCCTCCATTTTACATTTTTCAGCCAATGTAAAATGTTCTGTTCCTGTTTTCATAAATTTCTACTCCTACATATTCTCTATTATCTTTCTCCCGAACTCTGATGTTTTAAGTTTTGTTGCTCCTTCCATTTGACGTTCTAAATCGTAGGTCACTGTTTTCTGGGAAATCGTTTTTTCAAGAGCTTTTTCAATCATTTCACCAGCTTTAATCCAACCTATATACTTTAGCATCATTACACCTGACAGGATCAATGAACTTGGGTTTACTTTGTCCATCCCTGTATATTTGGGAGCAGTTCCGTGAGTTGCTTCAAAAAGAGCGACCTCATCACCAATGTTAGCTCCGGGTGCAAGTCCAAGTCCTCCAACCTGAGCTGCACAAGCGTCCGAAAGGTAATCCCCATTTAAATTAGGAGTTGCTATCACACTATATTCATCAGGTCGAAGTAAGACCTGTTGGAACATCTGGTCAGCAATCCTATCTTTTATCAGAATTTTTCCTTCAGGCATTTTACCATCATATTCATCCCATAGTTCTTGTTCCGTTATGATTTTATCCCTGTATTCTTCTTTAGCCAGTTCATATCCCCAGTCCCGAAATGCACCTTCGGTGAACTTCATAATGTTACCTTTATGAACTATTGTAACACTAGGCAGGTTTTGCTGGATAGCATGATTAATCGCCTTTCTAACCAATCTTTTCGTGCCTGTTACTGAAATCGGTTTTATTCCAATTCCGCTATCACCCCGAAGACTTTTTCCCATAACATTAATCAGGAAAGTGATAATCTTTTTAGCATCTTCCGTCCCTTCTTCAAATTCAATTCCTGCATAGACATCTTCCGTATTTTCTCTGAAAACTATTACATCCAATTTGTCAGGTCGTTTCACGGGACAGGGAACACCTTTGTACCATCTTACCGGTCGTACGCAGGCATATAAATCTAATATCTGTCGCAAACCGACATTTAAAGAGCGAAACCTGGGAGTCACATATTCCGAACCGCATTTTACACACTTTTCCGGTCTTTTGTCATCTATACCGTTTTGTTCTTTAGCACAAACCAGGCAAACATAATCAAATCCACCAACAGGTGTGGTTAGAGGACCTTTAATTGCTACTTTGAAATCTCTTATGGCATTAATAGTATCTTCTGGTAATACATCATCATTACCATAATTTTTTAACGCAGATAATCCTGCATGAATTTCCATCCAGATAATTTTTTTCTTTCCATTAAAGGCTTTTTCCACTGCTGCATCAAGCACCCACCTAGTCGCTCTCCAGATGTCAGGACCCATTCCATCACCTTCTATAAACGGAATTATCGGATTATCCGGAATATTTAATTTGCCCTTTTCTGCTGTAATTTTTTTCCCTTTGGATGGCACTTCGATTTTCTGGTATTTCAATTTTTCCTCCAATATAATGATTTATTTATTAAACATCTAGTTTATAGTATTCAGTACTCCACCAGATATAAGAATTTCTCTTTCCCTTGTACTGAGTTCTAATCTCGCATTAAAATCATAGTTTTTAGTTTTGTTTTTTATAGTAAAAATATCTCCATCCTTAACCGCTTTAGCAATATTTTCAAAGACTAAAACATCAGATTGCTCAATTTTTGCATAATCTGCTTCATCCTCAAAAATCATGGGAATAATTCCAAAATTTATCAGGTTCGCCCAATGAATCCTTTCAATGGATTTAGCAATTACTGCTTTTACTCCCAGGAAAGAAGGACATATAGCAGCATGCTCTCTTGATGAACCCTGTCCATAACTCAATCCTGCAACAATGTAATTTGCCTTTCCTTCCTGCTTATTGGCAATACATCGTTCCGAGAATGTAGTATCAACAGGCTCAAAAACAAATTCAGAATATTTGGGAATATTAGAACGGTATTTCAGCCGTATTCCTGCAGGCATAATATGGTCAGTAGTAATTTTATCCCCAACTTTAATGATAACTTCACCTGTAAGGTTCTCTTCTAATGGTTCATTCGAAGGTGGATCTCCTATATTCGGTCCTCTATAAATCCTGATATCCTTTTCCCCGTGGATAGGTTTAATTATCATACTATCATCTATTTTGAATTTTTCAGGAATTATAATCTCGGGAGGTTTCATTCTCATATCCCGTGGATCCGTTATAACTCCAGTAATAACGCAAGCTGCTGCAGTTTCAGGGCTTACCAGATATATTCCGGCGGATTGAGTTCCTGAACGCCCTTTGAAGTTCCGGTTATTTGTTCGAATGGACACTGCATTCGTAGCTGGAGCTTGTCCATTACCAATACAGAAACCACAGGCAGATTCCATAATCCTGGCACCGAAAGAAATCAAATCGGATAAAGCTCCGTTCTCAGTAATCATCTCAAGAACTTGTTTTGAGCCTGGAGCAACTGCAAAGCTGACTCCTGATGGTATTTTTTTCCCCTTCACCATTCCGGCAACTGTCATCAGATCTTTATATGATGAATTGGTGCAACTTCCCAGACAAACCTGGTCAACTTTTTTACCCGCTAAATCCCTAACCAGGCTAATATTTCCCGGACTATGGGGTGTAGCTATTCTTGGTTCAAGGGTTGAGAGGTCGATATCAATTATTCTATCATATTCTGCATCTTTATCCGCTACAAGCTCTTTCCAGCCATCTTCACGACCCTGTGATTTTAAGAAAGAAAAGGTTATTTCATCACTGGGAAATACTGAACTTGTAACACCAAGTTCAGCACCCATATTTGTAATAGTCGCTCGTTCCGGAACACTCAGGGTTTTAACTCCTGAACCACCATATTCTACTATCCACCCTACATTGCCCTTGGTGGAGAGAACTTCCAGAAGATAAAGAATTATATCTTTAGCAGAAACCCAAGAAGATAGTTTTCCGAAAAGATTAACCTTTATAACTTTTGGATAATTGATGAAGAATGGGAATCCTGCAAGAGCACGAGCTACATCCAAACCACCGGAACCAATTGCCAACATACCTATTCCGCCACCTGTTGGAGTATGACTGTCAGAACCAAGCAGGGTTTTCCCGGGCAAGCCGAATCTTTCTAAATGTACCTGGTGACATATACCATTTCCAGCTCTTGAATAATAGATTCCATATTTTTCTGCAATTGTTTGAAGATACTTGTGGTCATCAGCATTTTCAAACCCCATCTGGCTGGTATTATGATCAACATAGCTAACAGATATCTCTGTTCTTATTTCAGGAATATTCATAGCTTCAAATTCAAGATATGCCATTGTACCAGTGGCATCCTGAGTCAACGTCTGATCAATTTTAATTCCAACCACCTTTCCTTTAGTCATCTCTCCTTCGAGAATATGAGAACTGATGATTTTCTGAACAACATTATAGCCCATGAAATTTTCCCTTAACACATAATTAAAACTGCGATCCTATTTTTTCTTCTTTAGAGCATCAATTAACCACTCATTTGTTACACTTTTAGGTCTGATAATCGGTGCTTGAAGAGCCCGAGCCATTATTGCCTGAGCGCAGAAACCCAATACCCTGGAAACGCCGAACATAACTGTATAATAATCAAACATATCCAATCCGTAATGGAATAAAAGTGAACCGGAAATAGCATCTACATTAGGCCATGGATCAGCAATTTTCCCTCCGCCGTATTCTTTCAATACACCGGGGACAATCTCAAAAAGTTTTTTTACAATCTGGAAAGTTTCTTCTTTACTACAGTATTTTTTACCAAATTCAAAAAATGCAGTATATCTCGGATCAGTAGCTCTTAAAACTGCATGACCATATCCAGGTATAACTTTACCTAATTTCAAAGTTGATAAAACAAAATCCCTCATTTCTTCCTTTGAAGGAACTCCATCATACTTCTCATGAATTGCCAGAACAAACTTCAGACATTCCTGGTTTGCTAAACCGTGTAAAGGTCCGGCAAGTCCGTTCAATCCTGCAGAAACAGCATAATATAAATTTGATAAAGCTGAATTAACTACACGGGAAGTAAAAGCGCTGACATTTCCCCCTTCATGGTCACAGTGAAGCACCAGATAAAGGCGAACTAATTCAGCAAATTCACCTTTCGGATCAGGAATACCCAGCATTTTTGCAAAATTACCGCCCCAATCCAGAGATTTATCATAAGGTATCAAATCTCCCAAAGAAAATCTAATCCTGTAAATACCTGCAGCTATTGCAGGCAGTTTTGCTATAATTTCAAGAGAATCATCCAGTGTGGCTTCCCAATAATCAGCCTTTCTCATCCCAGCTCCATATTTTTCCTTGAAAATCGAATTCCCCTCCATTGAAAGAATAGCAATACTAAACATTGTCATGGGATGAGTATCTTTAGGTAAAGAATGAAGTACATCCCAAACATGATCCGGAACTTTTGAGCGCAAGTACAACTCTTCCTGTAATCTTTTTAAATCATCCTTATCAGGAATCTCCCCTGTGCAAAGAAGATAAAATATCTCTTCCGGGATTTGATTAGCCAGTTCCACAACAGGTATACCTCTTATATGTAACCCTTTATACGGATCTACATACGAAGAGTTACAAAGTAACCCTTTAATACCCCTCATTCCTCCACAAACTTGTTTTACTGTGACATTCCCAATTACCGTATCAGCGTACTTACCTAAGATTTCATCCTTAATAGTGGATCTCATCTTTGGAATTCTTGATCTGATTTTTTCTCTCAACCTTGGCATTTAGTCCTCCTTTGTATTTTTATTGTATCGATAAATTAGATTATTTTTAACTAATATTCCTAACATTGATTCAAGTCAAAAATTATACCCTTGAAAATAATTTTACTTCGTATTACAAAAGTTTGTTTAATTTTTTTATGTCAACGAAAAAAAAACACTTTAGTTAAATATAAAGATCGTCCCTTTATTTCATAATAAAAATCATCTCAAAAATAAGCCCAATTCCTGTTTTTATCGTTTTTCATATACTGGCGTCTTTATGGCTAAACAGTCTCATAGGTTACAGTAATAATATTAAACCTTATTAATTAAATTTGACAAAATTTCTATTACTCTTAAAATTAAAAAATTAAAGAAATAATTTGTATTTTGTTAAATGTTGTTTTGAAAAATTTGCGTATAAAAAATTGTCTCGAGTCGTAAAGAATGACGAGTCGAAACTACCCTCTGCTTCAAGTCGTCTTATTAGTTGTCATTTCAACAGTTCGGAAGGTCGAGAAACGCAAGAAGACCGACAACCCACGGTATGCACCATGGCAGGCGTTCCGAAGGTTACTTGAGAAGCAACATTTTTTTCATTGCTTTATCTTTATCGGTAGAAAGCTTGTAGAAGTAAATTCCTGATGATACAGGTTTATTGTTACTGTCTTTTCCATTCCATACTACAGAATGCTTACCTGCTGATAGATGATCGCTGACAAGCTGTTTCACTTTTTGTCCTTTGATGTTGTAAATGTCAAGAGTCACAAACGAGGACGTTTGTGTTACAGAAAAGCTGATTGTTGTTTCCGGGTTGAACGGGTTGGGATAGTTTGATAATTGAAAATCGAATAGAGGTAATTGAAAATCTTCCGCTGAGACCAAAGTTGCCATTTCAAAATCAACAGTTGTAAATATCCCTTCAAATATTTCAATATCAGGAATTATTACTTCCTCATATCCTTCCAAATAAGCATGCAATTCGTAAATTCCGGGCAATAGATTCATCTCATAATATCCGGTAGTATCAGGAAAAGCTATGGTGCCATCTACATCGATCTCTGTAAATGGTAAAAAATTGTAAATGCTATCTAGAGTAACATATCCCTCAATTCCACCCATCAAAGGTTGTGAACCAAACTCATAACATCCCATATCGATTATGGATACACCGTTGTTATCTCCATCCCAGATTCTATATAAAAAATCCAGATCATACGCAGGTAAAGATAAACCTGTTGTATCCTCTGTGCCTGTATCGATGCAAGCACTTAATTCTGATAAATGATAATCTCCATTTAACGGATCTATTAATAAGGGATCATCTGTAATATTTCCTCCAAGATCGATAAAATTAGAGGGAAATGTATAAAAATTAGGAGCCGTAAAACAATTATTGCCTGCCGTAACAGTAACTTGAGAGCTGTATATACAGATGCTATAATCCTCAATATTATAGAATATATTATTATAAACTTCACAATTTGAATCAGCCATGATCCCTTTCTCACTGCCTGCAATTATATTATTAATTATATAAGATATATTATCTGAACCTGAAGCATATATCCCCTCTTCTTCATTATTTATCATCAGGTTATTCATTATTGAAGAATTATTATCGAAGTTGCGAATACCACTATTTGAATTATTAGAAATAATATTATTTTTGATTATACAATTATCACCTAATAAAGATATTCCTGAATTACCATTTGTGATAATGTTTTCATAGGCTTCTACTTTATATCGTGCACGAATTCCTGCTGAGCAGCTATCTATATAATTTTGTTTTATAACAACTTCCAAATCTCTCGTTTTTATTGCAGTAGAGCATCCAAAAAAATTATTCTTATAAGTATAAACAGGGCTATCATCTAAGTGAATACCATAAATACAATCATTAAAGGTATTATATGCTATTGGAGTATAAGATAAAATATTTACTTCATCAAAATATATACCACAACAATTTATAAATTGATTATAAAAAATATATGGCTTAGCACCTATATTATCACAACAAAAAATTCCTACTCCCTGTTCAATATTATTTTCATCACTTGTAAAAAAATTATTATATATTACTGGCTCGCTATTATAAAAACAATGAATACCACAATAGTAATTCTTGAAATAGCATTTAGAAATCGTTACTTTTGCATTACTTAATGATAGCCCTCCATAATATACATCACCAGCAATAAAT
>JAUXFF010000033.1 GCA_030620155.1 Candidatus Cloacimonadota bacterium
ACTTGGGACACTGTTTATTACTCATTTTTTATTCTCCTAAATAAAAATACGCACTTAAATATCTAACGTAGTTATATTTAACACCTTTTTTAGCAACAAACTTTTGTCCATTACGCCTTTTTTGTTTATAAAAACTCCTGAATTTTGATAAACTACACATAGCTTATTGTTCTACGCACATAATGCCCAGAGCAATAGAATAAAGTTTTGCCCAGGCGTCATCAGCGCGGGATGTGATTAAAATAGGTGCCGTTGCTCCCATCACCACATGGGCAACAGAAAATTTAGCATAATAGGTCATAGCTTTACCGAAAATATTCCCTGCTTCAATATTGGGCATTATCAGAATATCCGCATCTCCTGCAACTGGTGATTTTATGTTCTTTATCCTGGCAGCTTCTTTGGATATCGCATTATCCAATGCAAAAGGACCATCCACAATACAACCTTTTATCTGTCCTCTGTCATTCATCTGCTCCAGAACTGCTGCATCGAGTGTGGGTTGCATTTTAGGATTTACGACTTCCACTGCAGCCAGAATTGCAACTTTGGGATTCGGATTTCCCAGGGAATGAGCAACAGCTACGGCATTGTTTATCAATGCAACCTTCTCCTTTACCCCTGGATATAGAACGATCCCGCCGTCAGTCATTAAAGTTAGTCTTTCTTTTGTTTCAAATATAAAAACATCACTCAAAATACTACCTGTCTGCAGTCCGCATTGTTTATCCAAAACACCTTTCATCAGTTGTGAAGTTGTGATTTTTCCTTTTAAGATCAAGTCTGCTTTTCCTTGATGAATAGATTCCACAGCTTTTTTTACACATTCATCAGGGTCCGTTTCATCTATAATTTCGAAAACATCTATCATTTCACTTTCAATTTCTTTAATTAATAATTTTATTTCAGCCTTATCACCAATAAGTAAAAAATCTGCGATATTTTCCATTTTAGCTAAGGTTGCAGCATAAATTGCAGATTTTGCGTCAGCTCCTGGAATTACTACTCGTCTGGAAGGTTTTTCTTTAACTTTCAACATTAATTCGTTAAAACTTCTTATCATTATTCCTCCATTATCAGGTTTATGGTCAATATTAAATGATAAGTTTTATGACATTAATCGTTAAATACGGTCAAGAATTTTATTTATTTTTAATGAGGGAAAAGGAACAAGGGAAAGTTAAGTTAAATAAGATGAGTTTTTTCATTACGATTCCCAATAAAAATTATCTTTAGAACATTAGTGTTCCTTACCGGCTAAATAGTCTAAGATAAGTAATGTTTCCGATTGCATGAAATTACTTGACATTTAAAGTTTTCCTATAAATTTTGCAAAAAAATGTACAAGGAGAAATATGGCTGTAAAGAAAAGATGGCATATAAATTTTTCATCCACTGAATCTTCAAAAGCTTTAAATCTATGCGTCTCAAGAAAATTAGGGATTTCTCTGAGTATTCTTATATCCATTTTTATGCTCTTGTTCTTAGGATCATTAATTTATACTATACACAATCAGAATAAAATTCTTGAAGCACATAAAATCATCAAAGAAAACCAGATTTTGAAAGAAAAGATAATTTCTTTTTCTTCTGAGATTGATTCTATTCTCATAAAATTAAAACTTATGGAAGAATGGGAAGATGAGATCCGTATTGATAAAAATCTAAAAACAATAAATAAAGAAATCCGTGACATGGGTATTGGTGGTATTCCCCATGTAGATGAGTCCTTTTCTTTTTTTGAAACAGAACTTCATCTGAATTATAACCTGGCTTTGAATAAATTAAATCAACTTAAAAGCAAGGTAAATTTCGATCATGAAACCCATCAGGAACTTTTAGACCAGGTTAAATTAAAAGAGTTATTATATCAGAATACACCCTCGATATATCCCGCTTACGGACGGATATCAGACGGTTATGGATGGCGAATACATCCAATTACAAAAAAGAAAGTATTTCACCACGGATTAGATTTTGGGAATAAAATCGGCACTCCTGTTTACGCAACTGCTGATGGTAAAGTTAAATCTATCCACAAGAAAAAATATATGGGCAAATTCATTGTTGTCTCACATAAATTTGGTTATCAGACAAGATATGGTCATCTTTATAAAATATATGTAAAAGAAGGAGATCTTGTAAAAAGAGGTCAAATCATAGCTTTATTGGGAAATTCAGGTCGGTCCACAGGTCCTCATCTTCATTATGAAGTATTAAGATATAATAAACACAGGAACCCCTATAATTACCTGAATAAATTAGAAGACGATATTATCCTGTCTTCAGAATAGCGAGTCAGAAATTCTTCTACTTACAATTACATAATAATTTAAAAAAAGTTGTTGATTCTTTTAAAAAATTATGTTATTGTGAATTCAATAATATATTAATTAAACTTTATTTGGAGAATAAATTTGAAGAAAAATATAAAATTTGAAGATGCTTTAAAAAGATTAGAAGAAATTGTAGACAATTTAGAAATAGGAGTGGACGAGTTGAATAAGATCGTTAATCTTTTTGAAGAAGGATCTGAATTAGTTCGACTATGCAATTCAAAACTGGAAAAAATTGAGAATAAAATCGAAATCATAACAAAAAAATTACACGAATCTGGAACTGAGGATGAGGAATAAATGAGCGCCACTAAAATGATATTAAAGAAAGATATAAAGGAAAAAAGAGAATTAGTAAACATAGAAATCGATCGTTTTTTACCTCGGAAAGATGAATATCCCAAACAAATCCATAAAGCAATTCGACATTCATTATTTGCTGGTGGCAAGAGATTACGTCCGTATCTAATGATAAATTCCTATCTATTATTTGAGGATGATATTCAGAAGACTCTCCTGGTTGCAGGAGCCATTGAATTGCTTCACAGCTATACTTTAATTCATGATGATCTACCGGAAATAGATAATGATGATTATAGAAGAGGTAAAAAAGCCTGTCATGTGGTCTTTGGTTCGGATATAGCATTATTAGCAGGAGATGCCCTTCTGGTATATGCCTTTGAAGCTATAAATTCTACTTCTCTTGATGAAAAGTTAAAATTAAAAATAATAAGGGAACTGGCAATTGAATCCGGTTATAAAGGTATTATAGCAGGTCAAATTGTCGACATTTTAAGCGAAGGCAAAGAAGTTGATAAAGAAACACTGTCGTATATCCACAATAATAAAACAGCAAGACTTATAAATCTTTCTATACGTTTTGGCTGCTATCTCGCCAATGCTTCTGCGGAAGATCAACAAATATTGGAAACATTTGGTCAGAAACTGGGTCTTGTTTTTCAGATTGTCGATGATATACTTGATATTGAAGGAGATGCCGAAACCCTGGGAAAATCTGTTGGTAAAGATAAAAAAGTTAAAAAAGTCACATTCCCTTCTGTTTACGGATTAGAAAAATCCAAGGAAATGGCAAAAAATCTGATAACTGAAGCAAAAGCTCTGTTAAGTCCGTGGGGTGAGAAAGCTAACATGCTATTAATGCTTTCAGATTTTGTGTTAACAAGAAAATTTTAGCATCTCTTTTATAATGATTGATATCAAAATCCGTAAATTAAATACAGAAGCCCAAATTCCCTGTCGTATGACGAAACACGCTGCCGGTTATGATCTTTATTCAGCAAACATTCAGGATATTATTATCAAAAGTGGGAAAGTGGGACTAATTCCAACCGGGATATCAATAAGTCTCCCTGCAGGTCATGAAGCCCAGATACGTCCCAGGAGCGGACTTGCAGTAAGGAATCAGATTGGGATATTGAATTCACCGGGGACGATTGATGCTGACTACCGTGGTGAAATTAAAGTTGTACTTTTTAATTTCAGTGAAAAAGATTTTATTGTTAAACCTCGAATGCGTATTGCTCAAATGATTATAACAAAGCATGAAGAAGCTAATTTTATTTTAACAGAAAAACTTGAAAACACAAAACGGGGAAACGGCGGATTCGGACATACATCCTATTAGACAAAATTCTGAAACTAAAATAAAGATTTTATGTGAAAAGTAAAAAAAAAAGATATCCAAACAAGAGAAATCAAAACCAGTTCAAAACAAGAATAATTTAACAAATGATATTATCATATTTTTTTCTATTTAAATTCATCATTACAAATTGACAATTATGTATAAACCTGTTCTATTACCTTTTGGAAAGACAATATTTCAAACTAAAACCGGTCATTCTATTTCCAGTGACACTGAATTTCTTGTAAATAAAATCCTTTCGCAACACCACTCAGGGAATCTCAAAGTTCTCGAATTGGGAAGTGGTAACGGGATAATTTCTATAATGTTATCACATTATCAACCCAACTGGGAGTGTACTGGAATCGAAATACAAGCCCAATTAGTGAAACTTTCTCAGCACAACTGTAAATCAGCAGGAGTAGGTGCAACATTTATTGAAAGTGATTTACGAGAAAATAGATTCCCTCCCGGTAGTTTTGACCTGGTTGTTTCCAATCCGCCATATTTTCCATTAAATTCAAGTAAAATAAGTCCTGATAAAGAAAGGACCATCTCACGGCATGAGATATTATGTACTATGGCAAATATTTTCAGGGCAGTGAAATATAACTTAAAGTGCAATGGTTATGGTTATATTATGTATCCACACAAAAGAATCGGTGATATTGAAAAAAACACAAAAAAGGTTGACCTAAAAATCAACAAAAAATTTATTTTAAACTCTTTAAAGAGAGAAATAATAATAGTTAAACTTGTTCATAAATAAGGTGTGAGTATGTTAAGATTTGAAAATTTTGTTCTAAACAGTAACAAAAAGATTTTGTTTACTATAGAGAATTTAAATTGGGAAGATGGTAAAAAGATTTTAATATTTGCCAATAACAATTCAGGTAAAAGCTTGCTTCTTAAATCTATTAATAGTGATTATTTTAGTTTTAAGGGAAATATCAAAATAAAAGAGAAATCGCATCTTTTTTATAAAAAGAAAAAAACGACCATATTAATTGAGAGCATTCCTTATCTTCTTCCGGAAGAAAGTATCTGGAAAAATATTATACTCCCTATACCTAAAGTAACAACCCGACTCAAACAAAAGATCAAGGAATTCTGCATTATAGCTGGATTTAATGATAAAATTTCTAATAAAGCAAAAAATGTATCATATTCAGAAAAAAAATTCATAGAATTAATTCGTGCTGTCATCCAGTTACCCTATTTAATCTTATTAGATGATTTTGATAATTATTTCGATTCTATTAATCTCAAAAAGGCACACGAAATCTGTAATTTCGCAGTAAATAATGGTTCAACTGTTGTTGTCACCTCAAAGACAAGGTTAGAAAATTTTGATAATATTTACAGGATTCAAAACAAAAAAGTGGTCCAGTTGTGAAAAAAGGAATTATTCTCCAATTTATAATAATTTTGATATTTCTTACATGTTGGAATTTGTTACATCTCGGATATAATTTTCAGAAAGAGACTTATGAAACTGAGCTTTCCAAAATTCCAATCGTTCTTTTCTCATACGATTATAATTTTCTAAAATCCTTAAAAATAAAAACAGATTCTTCATATTATATATTAAGAACGGAAATAATAAAAGACACCACCATTATAAAAGAACTCACAGAAATATATCAACTCGATAAAGCAAAAAATATCTTATCTAAATATATGGTTCCCAGTGTAATGAAAATATATCCAGATGGGAAGTATTATAAAAAAAACCAAAAGAACGAACTGGAAAAATTAATTACAGAAGAGTACTGGAATATAACATTCAATTACAGTGAAAATTTCTGGATAACGATTCAGGAAAAAATGGAACTTCTGAAGATGATTTACAAAATTTTGAATGCAGCAATAATTATCTTTGTATTAATTATTATCACTTCTTTAAGAGTTTTTTATGAATCAAAAAGTAATCATTATTGGGAAATCTATAGAATTTCGGGAGGCTATAGCAATTTAAGAAATAAGAATTTTTGGATGAATACAATTATTTTAACAATATTTCCATTTATTTTAATAAATGCACTTTTTTATTTTGCAAATTATTTAAATTACTTAAACTTTGAAATAGATTATCAACTTTGGGGAATAGAATTCTTGACTCTGTTTATTAGTTTTTTAATTTCAAGAATAATCTTAGGAGATAAAATTTAATGAAGAAATATATACCAAATTCTCTAACATTATTCAGGATAGCACTGGTTCCTGTATTTATCTGGTTTTTATTCTTCTCACAAGATAATCATAGTATCTTGTGGACAATGATCATATTTACCTTTGCAAGCATCACGGATTTTTTAGATGGTTTGTTAGCTCGCAAATTAAAAGTTGTAAGTGAATTTGGTAAGTATATGGATCCTTTAGCAGATAAAATTTTAGTAATAACTGCCTTACTCGCTTTATATATCAAGTTGAATTATATTAGTCTTACATTAGTAATAATAATTCTTACAAGAGAGATCATTATTTCTATCTTAAGGGAATATTATGCAGCAAAAAAGATATTTATTCCTGTTAACTTCTGGGGAAAAGTTAAGACATTCATGCAAATGACAGGAATAATCTTAGCCCTTTTATATTATTATATAGATTCTATTACCGAGGGTATTTTCAGTTGGCATGACTCATTTATAATTGCCTGTAATATATTTTTCTGGATCGTAGCTTTCTTGACCTGGTATTCCGGAATAAATTATTTTCGTACAGAAGTAAGGAAAAAGCAATGAGAAAGATGATTTTCCTGTTACTGCTTTTTTCGCTGTTAATTAGTTGTTCTCAACAGGAAAGAAAACATAAAGTAGGGGAAGGGGGAATTGACATCCACAAGCCCATGTCCTGGGGGCATCAGCAGACAATTTATATCTTTGCCGATGATAATGTCTGGAAATATGCAGAATCTTATCTACGCAAAAGTTTAGAACGATATCAATTCACTACAGAAAACGAAACATACTTTGAAATTAAACGCACACCTTATAAATCAATCGAGCAGTTTTATAAATTCAACAATCTTATTTTCTTTTGTGATATAGAATCCAATGAAGAGGTTTCTGCATACGTAAAAAATATTATTGGTAAAAAAGTTCAGGATGAAGTAAAAGTAAATTCTGTGGGAATCTATCCTAAAAACAATTTATGGGCTAATGACCAGTATATCCTTTTTATTTTAGGTGATAATGAAGAAAACCTTCTTAAATTAAATATCCTGCAATCTAATGAAATTTTTGATCTTTTTAAAAACAAATTGTATGAAAGAATTACCAGAAAAGTATATAAGTTGAATATATATCCTGAAAATATTTTTGCGGGATTCCCCGGAAAAATAAAAATTCCCAAAAATTATATACTTTACAAAAAAGATATTGATAATAATTTCATTTCATTTATAGCTCGTGGTAAAGATAAACCCGACCGTTATATTTCTTTTTATTATGAGAATATGGACATGGATAATGTTGATAAGGTCTGGCTTAAGAAAAAAAGAGCAAAAATAGCATGGGATTATTATGACGAAGATGAATTTTACGATAAGGATATCAAGATTGAAAAAAGCGAACTGGGAGAAAACAAATGCTGGAAACTTTCGGGAAGATGGCAAAACAAAAAATACGCTGCCGGAGGTGCTTTCCAAAGCTTCGCCTTCTATGACAAAGATTCAAAACTTGCTATTTTAATTGATAATTCCGTATATTTCCCGGAAGGATACAAATTGGCTGCTTTAATTGAACTGGAAGTTATCAGTGAAACTTTTTGTGTGAAAGATTAATTTTAAAAACGGAGTATATTATGAAAAAAATCCTTTTAATTATAACAATTTGTTTTATGGTCAATATGATCTATGCATATGAATTGAACACTTTAATAGATTCTCCTACTGCAGGAATTTTACAAAAAGGTGAGGCTGAAATTTATGCTAAACTTTATAAGAATGACGGCTTTATTCTCGGTACAAAAGTAGGGCTTTTCCCACGATTTATGTTTGGGGTCTATTATGGGGCTGAAAAAATTGTAGGAAATGAGGACCCGGATTGGCACGACCGTGTTGAATTCAATGCAAAATTCCGTATTATTGATGAAGATAGCAGTTTCCCTGCTATCGCCTTAGGTTATGATTCTCAAGGTCACGGAAACT
Source organism: Candidatus Cloacimonadota bacterium (assembly GCA_030620155.1). Lineage (GTDB taxonomy): Bacteria > Cloacimonadota > Cloacimonadia > Cloacimonadales > TCS61 > JAUXFF01. Next base: position 8,132 of record JAUXFF010000033.1, read on the forward strand.
ACTATGAAGACGCAGAACGTTACGACATAAAATCAAAAGGATTTTATGGTGTATTAAGCAAGAACTACCTTTTCCTGGGCAATTTAGGATTTCATCTGGGGGTGAATTATAGTTTGGAAAGCAAAGATGATGATGATGAGCTCAATTTTTTTGCAGGATTCGATAAATCAATCGGCGAAGTTCTTGTCTTTATATGTGAATATGATCTTGCCTGGAATGATAATGATAAATGGCATGAACAACCTTTCGATGAAGCTATTAAGGGATTGGGATACGGTTATTTAAATGCTTGTCTTGATCTTCATTTTACAGAATATCTAACTTTGAAAGTTTCCTTCTATGATCTTCTCGAAAATCGTCCTGATACAAAAGGATGTGACCGAACAATTACATTTATGTATTATATGTCACTTTAAATATAATGATCAGATTTTGTTTAATTCTTGTTTTAATATCAATAATCTGCAGTTGTGCAGTAACAAAGGATAATTTCCAGGATACACCCCAGAAAGACTATAATAGTCTTTCTTTATACTATTATTCACTTGCAGAAAATGCTATTCACCTGGGTGATTACGAATTAGCAATCGATCTTTTTGAGAAAGCTGATTCTTCATATCCAAAAAACATTTATATCAAGGAAAGACTTCTGAAATTCCTTGCCAGCCAATTATATCATAACCCTGAGTACCATGATGAAATCATCAGACTGGGAGAAGACTATTATTCCCGGAATTTATATTCTGCTTCCATACTAATAACTCTGGCAGAATCTTATAATGCTCTGAATAATTATGAAATGGCTGATAAATATTTAAGATTAGCATTAGACCTCAAACCTTCAATGCGGCTTTACACATCATATTTCATTTTCAAAAAAAAACATCTTTCTATTGTTGATACAACCCTTTTAAATAAAGCCTTGGAATTCCCCTGGAAAGAGCAGGAAAACATTCTCTTATTAGCCGAGCTTTACAAAGATATAAATCAGAATAGAACCATATCCATACTTGAACAGGCATATAGCCAGTGGGATAATGAACGGGTATTAAGGCTTCTACTCTCCGCTTATGATACAGCAGGAGAAGATAAAAAGATAATTGAAACAATTCAGCAAAGAATAGATGAGCAACAGTTAACTTCAGATAATCTTAAAACCCATTTAATAGGAAGATATTTCAAAAACAATAATTATGAGAGAATAGTAAAAAACAGTGATCTCTGTTTTAACGTAAACAATGAGCAAATATTAAGATATCTATTCTTTTCCGCTTTATCTCTGGAAGAATACAACCTGGCCATAAAAGCAGGTTATGCTGTTGAAAATACAGGGGGTATACCCGAAGAAATAAAATCCTATTTTTATGCTTATTTCGGTTATATGTTATTTTGCGCAAAAGAAGATGAGAAAGCAGCACAATATTTTATCAAATCGAATGATATTAATGTTCTTCTTAAAATCTTTAGTGACTACGGGTTGATCACGGAAACTAATGAAATCAGGTTAAAGGATTTTACCGCATTAATACTAACTCACTCAACTGATATGGATTATGTAAATTTTTTAGCAGGATATATTTATACTATTTTAGAAGAAAAAACCTTAGCAGAGGAATATTTGGATAAGGTTTCCATAGATTTCTTAAAAAATAATAACTTGATAATATCCGCAGTTATTGCCTATTTGACTAATTCCAGGGACATTAATAAATCAAGGGAACTTTTAGCTCAGAGGAATGAACAAATTCCATCTGAAAATGAGATTTTTGGCTTTTACTTCTATAATATAAATTCAGATACACTTGCCTATGACTTTTTTAAAAAAGAGATAAAAAATAATCCACAACCTGATATAGGTGTTTTCATGATAACCTCCATTTTAGGAGAACAATTCAATGATATCGATAATTTAATTCCCATCTTGGAAAAAGGAGTAGCACTCTATCCAGATAATCCTGAAATCCTTAACATTCTCGGATATACAATTGCTGATCATGATATCGAAAATAAATATGATGAAGCTGAAATACTTCTGAAGGATGCACTGGAAATCGATCCGGAAAATATTATGATCTGGGATAGTTTAGCCTGGCTATATTTCAAAAAGGGTGTGACAAAAGAAGCATTAGAGGCTATGAAAAGACCACTTGAACAAAAAATCGAACACAGCGAAATTGCCTACCATATCGGAGAGATATACTTGCAGTTAAACAAAGTAGAAAAAGCAAAAAAATATCTTCAATTAGCTGTAGAATTAGATACTGAACCAGAATCGGTGGAAATATCAATAAAAATTTTAGAAAAAATAAAATAACTCCGGAGATAAAATGAAATTCGTTTTTAAAAAATTAAATGTTATTTTGATGATAATAGCAATTATTGTAATAATCATAGGTTACATTATTATGGGTACGGGAGATAAAACCATATCCCCTATCCTCCTAATAATTTCCTATGTGATTCTCTTCCCGGCTGCTATTATTATTGGCACCAGAGAAAAAGACAATCAATTAAAAAAGTAACTCTTTTAAAAAACATCCTGTTATAATTAAAATGCATAGTAATTATCTCACCGAAGAATTTATCGCTAAAATCGATAAATTTAATCTCAGGGCAAGATTGATTGTCGAAGGCTTTATTGTTGGTCTGCATAAATCACCTTATCATGGATTCAGTGTGGAATTTTCAGATCATCGGCAATACAACCCCGGTGATTCGATCAACAGAATTGACTGGAAAGTATATGCCAAAACAAATAGATATTACATCAAACGTTATGAGGAAGAAACCAACCTTAAAGCATATATTATAGTTGATCACAGCAATTCCATGGGGTATATGTCCGGGAAAATATCCAAACTGGAATATGCAAAAGCATTGGCTTCTGCCCTGGCATATCTTATGATCTCACAACAAGATGCCGTAGGACTCCTTTCTTATACAAATAAAATAACAAACTATATACCACCACGCTCCATGAGGTCCTACCTTAACATTATTTTTAAGGAACTGTTTAACCTGCAGGCAAAAGATACAACTCAAACTGTAGATATTCTTCATTCCTTAGCAGATAGAATAAAAAAAAGAGGATTGATAATATTAATCTCAGATATGATCGATGATCCGGATAAAATTCTACAAGGATTACAACATTTCAGACATCAGAAACACGAAGTAATACTTTTTCATATCCAGGATAAACAGGAATTGGACTTTAATTTTAAAAATGAAACTGAATTTGTGGATTCGGAAACAGGTGAAAAAATCGTGGTCTCACCCTGGCAGATAAAGAATGACTATTTAACAGAGTATAAAAACAATATTACATATCTAAAAACAAAATGTCATGAGGCTTTTATAGAATACAATCCCATTTCTACAGAAACCCCATTTGAACAAAATTTATTTCAATACCTGATAAAACGTTCGAAATTGATGTAACCTTATTTCAGCAGCACCTGTCCTGCTTGCCCTGTGGAATCCTTTTTTTATTCAACATGGGTGAAGTGGCAAAGACTACTTCATCAGGAGCATTTTTCTTATTTGAGAAAATTTATTCCCGACTTTGAGTTGGTATAAATATATTCCTGAACTGACTGGTTTACCGGAGTCATTTGTTCCGTTCCAGGTAACAGAGAGGGTGTGAGAGGGAGAGGGTGTGACGATGGGAAGTGTTTTAACTTTTTCTCCTTTGATATTAAAGATTTCAATAATTGCATTTTCGATATTAACAGGTAATTCAAAACTTATGGTTGTTCCGGGACTGCGTCCGGCACCAGACGGATTAAAGGGGTTGGGAAAGTTTATAATCTTGTATCCATATTTTTCTGCAATAGATGCAATATCGGAGACACCTGTAAGATCTATTTCCAACACAGTTGCTAATAATATGGGGTCAACTTCCCCTTCATTAGAAGAGCCGTTGAATGCAAATCTGCCATGTGCCATATAATGCAAACCTATTATAGGAAAACCCAGGTCGGTTTCAAGCATTGGATTGTGAATTGCAACAAAACCCATACTAACAATACCACCACAAATAATACAACTTTCCACCCCATTACCTTCAAAAAAAGATAAATAGCATTCATCCGTTGGTTGTGTCTGTCCGATTTCAATTTTTGGTAAATCACTTATAACTTCAATTATTGCTTCAGAAATTTCCTGTCCGTCGTCTATCCCCAGGTTATGGGTTTGTTGGTTTTCCGGATTAGTTTCAAAGTATATTTCCGCGGAATTATTCAATCCATCATTATCATTGTCATTCTCTGTCAGAACTATTAAATGTTCAGTATCGAAAGGAGCCAATATCTCTTTTAAAAGCTCTATATTAACCCGAAGAGTATCACCTTCTATAATACTGGAAAAACTTCCATGTCCCATAAAATGAAGCGTCATATATGGAATACCTATTTCCAATTCTCTGAGAGGATTATGGACACTGACCCAGCCCATGTTAGCCGTTTCACCACAAATTGGACAAGTGTAAAAGCCATAAGCATAGTTATCTACGGCATAACATTCTGTTTCTGAAATTTCTCTTGGTAGAGCATTAATTATGGAACTAAAGGTCTTGGCAATAGAATCTGCAGCAGAAGGATAGAAATAAAAACATTCTGTGCCCATAAGAATTTCTTCAGGGTAATTGAGAAAATCATTATCATTATCACCTTGTACAGGCAACCAATGTTCATCTGCATTTATATTAGTTGAAGAAATTCCCAGCAGCAGGGATGCTGCTATTGGAATTGCCTTTTGAATTAAACCAGATCCAAATTTCTGCTTCTCAATTCTATATGACCACTCATTCTTACAATTTTCGTAAATCTTTTTATAATAAGGCTTTAAGGAGGGTGTTACCCGGCAATCAGGACAAATATGATGAAAGAATATCTTTTGCTCATCAGGAATATAGTTGCTGCAATTATATCCATTATATACAAAATTATTCACGCAACAGGAAGGATAACCAAATAAAAATCCTTCCTTCTTTTTTTCATCCATATTATGAGTTATATTTTTCATGTAAAAATGTTTTTTATAATACTTCAGATAGCGAGATTTCATACTAAAAATTGTTTCATAAACAGTTTTGCCTGTAAGCACCTTTCTTGGAATCAGATCAATTTTTAGCCCGAGTTCTTCTAAAAACCTAAGCTGGTTTTTGTTAATTCTTTTTTCCCATCTACTCAGTGGTTTGATTTTTTCTTTTGTAAGAAAACCCAGATAAAACAATTGAAACTCTATTTTTGGTATTTTAAAGAATTTCATAACTATCTCCTTTAAAAACCGATTTAACGCTGAAAATAGAAAATCAAAATCTACTTTTTTATATATAACTCATTCAAGTTTGTCAAGAAAGTTTTATTGTTTTTTTTAAAAAAACTCTTCCTCATAACTCTTTAACTCCGATCATGTAAACGGATTATCTCTATTTTGCATAAGTCCTCCTCAGTCGTTTATAGATAATACAAAACGAACTGGGGGGATATATGCCACTATTTAAATAATAACATTTTCTTCGACATTAATACACCTTCATCAGTTTTCAATCTGTATAGATAAACACCCGATGATACCTGTTTGCTATGTTGATCGGTTCCATCCCATTTAATTGAAAATTGACAATTGTCAATTGAAAATTGTTTAATCCTTTCTCCTTTGATATTAAAGATTTCAACAACCGGATTTTCGACATTAACGGGTAAATCGTAACTAATTGTAGTTAAGGGATTGAATGGGTTGGGATAATTTGATATTTTACATTTTTCATTATTCTTTATACATTCTTCATCAATTCCCACCTGCGGTTCTTCCACAAAGTTGCCGGAACCATCGTTGAAAAGAACATGTAAGTTCCCAGACAAAAAATTATGACTATAATGTGTAGTTATTATATCATTCCAAAAGTTTCCATCCAAATCAGCAGAAAAGCAATTATGACAATAATCATTTGTTAAATAAGATATTTCTTCTGAAAAAGAACAATTACTGCAATTAAATCTGACAAATACCTGATTTAAATAAGCATCTTTAACATAGATAATATCTAATAAATTATCATTATTCAAATCTGTTAATTGCATTTTAAAAATCCCAACAGTAATCTCTTCTTCATAAACCAATGAAAAATCATTATTACCTTGATTTTCATATATTTGAAGAAAATGAAGTAAATGTGGTGCTCCATATCTCGAAACAATTAAATCCTTATTGCCATCATTATTAATATCTTCAATTTTTATTTCGTTCTGGAAATCCGTTTCATCCACAAGAATATATTGAAAACTATCATGATAACTAAGATATACTTCTAATTTCAGACCACAGACAACAATATCATCCCTACCATCATTATTTAAATCTTCGCAAGCAATTCCTCCTGGATAATAATCTACGAAAGTATAATAAGGTAATGAAAACTGTCCAGTTCCATCATTATAAAGAATACCCCAAAATTGTCCGTTGTTAGAGGCTATTACTATATCTATGTCATTGTCATTGTCTATGTCGCCTGTAACAAAATCAGATATTCCATACTCCATTGTGTAATAGTTTGGAATATATATTCCCTGATTATTTTCCAGTATTGCTATATATTGATTATCATCCTCAAAATGTCGTCCTATTATGTCTGGATATTCGTCATTATTAATTATATTAGCATAAATATTTGTTTGCCAAGAATAAAGGTATATAGAGTCGATTAAAGTAAATTCACCCTCTCCATTATTTTGTAAAATTGAAACTCCACCCCATTCTGTTTGGGAATTATAATTATGTCCCACAACAATATCATTATCTCCATCTAAATCCAAATCTTCTGCATAAACAGAATAGGCAGCACGGGGAACTGTGTATTCAGATGCGAAAGTTGTCGAAAAAATAAATAACATTAAAAATAATAAGATTACAAATCTCTCCGAAAATTGGGATTTCACTTTGTTCAACATTTTTTCCTCATTTTATTTCAACATTAGCATCTTCTTTGACATTAACACACCTTCATCAGATTTTAATCTATACAGATAAACACCTGATGATACTGGATTGCGATATTGATCTGTTCCATCCCAGATAACAGAATGCTCTCCTGCTATTTGAACATCATCAACAAGAGTTTTAACAAGCTGTCCTTTGATGTTGTAGATTTCTATTAGAACATTTGAATCCTTCTTGATGCTGTATTTAATCGCTGTTTCAGGGTTAAATGGGTTGGGATAACTAAATAATTCTATTTTCTCTGGTTGTATTGTATCTTCAGATATCTCTACTCCTTGCCATTCATAAGCTCCCATATCAACCATATCACCATAGATCCTTGGATTACCTGCAAGATCATATTCAGGTAATTCTATACCAGGGGGTAAATCCAGGGTGCCGCTATCAATGCATGGAGATCCTTCAGAAAGAGCATAAGGGAATTCTGCTCCATCACCCAACCAGAGGGGATCCATGTTTATGTTTCCATCTAACCATATTACTTCTGAGTCACCATCTATAGACATATTCTCTTCAAAACTTTCAAAGAGAGTGTTTTGAATTGTCATATCCGATTCAATTAATACAACCGATGTTCCATTATTTCCATAGAATATTGAATTTACCATATTTATATATGCATCATTAGCAATAGCGATTGTCTGACCAGTCAGAAGTTCTACTATGTTATTCCCGAAAGTACAATTTATTATATCTGCATTCATTTGTCTGTAAACGATAAGTGCTGAGGTACCTCCATCTCCCATCCAATCCAGATTATCATAATTTTCTGTAAATTGAACATTATTAAACACAGCATTATATACTCCATTGTGGGTTGAATGCCCACCGATATATACACCACCTCCATACCCATCTTCAGGATCATCATCAGGAACATTATTGTGGATTCTGCTGTTCTCCATATAAAAGATAACATGGGGATCCGGGTTAGGAGTATGATTGGATGATATTCTCAGTGGATTACCGCCAGCATTATGTATAAAATCACAATTAACAAATCTATAAGTCCCATCTTTTCCCAGCAGACCGCTAACAAATCCACCTTTACATTCAGTTATTGTAACATTTTCAAAATATAAGTCGTTATAGGTTTGTAAGTACCCCCATCCGGAAAAACCAACATATTCTTTCCCATTTATGAAAGTAAGATTTTTGTAATATATTGTCTTAAATATACCTGAACACGCTTGGTAATAAAATGGATTGAAATCTTCAGCGTCTAATATTGTATTCTCTCTACTTTCACCAATAATTGTAACATAATTTTTTATATTGAGTGGATACACTTGATTGTTAAGAGAAAAAGAATAAATGCCATCTTCTAAGAATATCTTATTATTGCTCAGACTATCTGATTTTATAATCATTTGTGCATAAGCTATAGTCTGAAGTGGTTCATCTTGTGTTAACCCTGAATTATCATTGTCTCCTGTTGGAGCAACATACAAATCATCATTGATTAATTCAATTTTATGATTATTTATTAATATAGTTAATGAATCCTGTCTCTGTATATAAAAAATATCAGGATTTTGAACAGTGAATGTATCTATAACAACTATAGTTGCTGGAATTGTACCAGCAAATGATAAATCAGATCCTGCTCCTCCTAAATTACAATAAATATTATTGAGGTTTTCTTCATCGAAAATTATCTGGCTACCACCTAATGCATGAAATCCACCTCCAACAATATTTCCTATATTATGCCTAATTGTATTGCCAATAAAGTTAACATTTGAATGATCAATACATAATCCACCACCAACTTTTCCTCTATTGTCATGAATCACACAAAACTTTATTGTTACTTCTGAATAGGATATGAACAAACCACCTCCCCAACAGGAAGAATTAGGTAAAACATAACCACCGTTTGTGATTGTAAATCCATTAATTATCACATTATCGGAATTATCAATTATAACACTCGAACCATTTCTGTTACCGTTTATTATAGTATTTGAAATTAAACTATCATCCTGAATGAATAAATACAACGAAGTTAAATAAATGGTTTTGTTTGTGATATTAATGTTTTCAATATATTCACCGCAATAAACAAGCACAGTATCTCCATTGACTGCAGCATCTATTGCAGATTGTATCGTTTGATAGGGAGTAGAACCATCTTGATTCACTTCTAATATTGCAGAATATAAGCAATTTAGAAACAGTAATAAAGCGATTTGAATGAGAAGAACTTTCATAATAAAACTCCCCCCTAATTTTGAGGAGTTACTATTTTTGTCTATACTATTTTAAAAGAATCATTTTTCTTGTTTGAGAACTAATCCGATAAATTGGATTAGGATAATTTTCTATCTTTAGTTCATTTTTATTGTATTATTCATTTTTTTCAAATTTTTTTCTAACAGCTTCCTTTCTTATGATTTTTTCATTCAATTTTTCCATTATTTCGTTTACATATACTTCATCATTTAAGTATTCCATTGCTGTTTCCCTGAATTCTTCATTAGCATAAGGTTTTTCGGAATAAAGTTCTATACAACTTATTATTTTATTTATTTTCTTCTTCCTGTTGTTTTAATAATTCCAAAATTTCATCTCTTCTCTTATATCGCTCTTTTTGCTCAGAAATTCTTTCCTCTAATCTTGTTAACAATTCATTAGCTAAGTCTTCATCTCCCAAACCTTCCAACATTAGACGATAAAACTCGTCATTCGCATATGGTTTAAGTGTATAAAAATATACAAGCGATTCAAATATTCCTTCTCTGTTTCGAATCATACTATTTATATATCTTATTCTTTCTCCTTCTTCTATTTGTTCTTGTTTACGCTTCTTTGCTTTTTTCTTTATCTCATCCATATATGC
>JAUXFF010000190.1 GCA_030620155.1 Candidatus Cloacimonadota bacterium
AAGAAAGTTAATGAAAAACAGGTTCCACCCAGATTATAATTTTTATGATCATTAATGATTTCTTCCGGTAATCGTATTAACTCATTTGATTTGTTCTTTTCATTCAGTTTAATGATCTTACTGATATTTTCATAAGGAAAAGCTGTATAACAATTTAGAATTTCCTGGAGAAAAGAAATTGAGGGTGATTTGATTTTCAGGGAGAAATGCTCAAAAAAGTCTTTCACTCCGTACTTATGTTTAAATGGGTTAAGAATTATATCTGTTTTTGGTAACATAACATTTCTTAACCTTTTTTTGCTTAAAGCAGTTTAAAAGAATCCTATCTCAAAGGGTTAATACCTTTCCAGATATTTATCTATTTCCCACTTTGAAACCTGGATACTATATTCATTCCATTCCTTATTTTTAGCTTCAATATATTTTTCATAAGTATGATTTCCCAGTGCGGATTTTATAACTTTATCTTTCTTTAATTCCTGCAAGGTTTCCCATAACGAATGTGGAATAGTATCTATTTTTAATTCATTTAACTTTTCTTCACTATAAAGAAAAAGATCCTCTTCTAACGGTGCCGGTGCTTTCAGGTTATTCTTAATGCCTTCTAAACCTGCTTTAAGCATTATTGCAAAAGCCAGGTAGATATTACAACTCGGATCAGCGCTTCTCAGCTCCACTCTTGTTGCGTGAGGATTCCCCCTGAAAGAACTGGGAACTCTGATCAGAGCAGAACGGTTCGTTCTACCCCAGCATATATAAACCGGTGCTTCATATCCCGGAACTAATCGTTTATAAGAATTCACTGTTGGAGAAAGAATTGCCGACATCCCTTTAATATGAGATAATTGACCGGCAATAAAATTATAAGCGGTTCGCGACAATTTATACTCGTCTTTTTCTTCATAAAATACATTCTTATTAGATTTTATATTAAATAAACTCTGATGCACATGCATTCCTGAGCCATTAATATTTGCTATTGGCTTAGGCATAAAGGTGGCATGTAAACCATGTTTCTGAGCAATTGCTTTCACAACAAATTTTAAAGTCACAGCGCTATCAGCAGTTTGTAAAGCATCTCCATACCTGAATGATATCTCATGCTGACCCCTGGCAACTTCGTGGTGAGTAGTTTCAATTTCAATTCCAAATTTTTCCAGGGTTACTGTCATATCCCTCCTGATATCGTATGCCTCATCAGTGGTTAGATCAAAATAACTGCCTTTATCATGTGGAAGAGGAGAAAGTCCATCCTCAGTTTTAAAAAGAAAGAACTCCATCTCCGGTCCGGTTCTATAAACAAATCCCATCTCTTTCGCTTCTGCTAATATTTTCTTTAAAATAAACCTCGGATCTCCCTCAAATGGTTTTCCATCCGGTTTATAAACTTCACATATAAACCTGGCAGTATTTCCATACTCAGAATTTAACCAGGGCACAACAGAATAGGTTGTAATATCCGGTTTGAGATACATATCACTTTCACAAATCCTGGAAAAACCCAGGATAGATGAACCATCGAACCAAACACCATTTTTCAGTGCATCGGATAATTGCTTTATCGGAATTGTTAAACTTTTAACGATCCCATATAGATCAGTAAATTGAAGTTGGATGAACTTTACATCATCTTTTTGAATATTTTCCAGTATCTTTGGGTTTACCATAAGTCTTCCTTTATATTTTTCAGTTGGTACTAACTCTCTCGAGCTAATTATGCCAGCTTTAAATTCTTATTTTTATAATTAATTAAGAAGTCAAGAGGAATTTTATTAATTTATTGAAACTTGTTCTTAGGTGATAATTTAGCATACACATCCATCCCTGGGGAATCACTTTTCCTCTTCGTATAGTCCAGATACGGAATATTATGTTATTAGTTGGTTCAATCGTCTCGATTGAACCAGATATTTACTAGAGATAGTCTCGTTCTCATAAACAATGATTTATTACCGCATCGAGACGATACGGAGGGAAACAAGTGGTTCAATCGAGACGATTGAACCAACAAAGAGATGACGATTGAACCAACATAGAGATCAGATATAAAGAGAAGCTATCTGAATAAAAAACAGATATAAAATTTTAATATGTTTAAAAAAACTTGTCACTTTCCTAAGGAAATAAAAATTCGTCGTTTAATAAATACAAAATATAAGGAGCCAAATATATGAATAATAGGGATGAAAAAATCGTAAAAAAACCCAGGATATATTTCCCCGAAGACCTGGACGTAACTAAATGGGAAAACGTAGAAAAAGAACTCAAAAAACTGGAAGAAGAAAAAATTAATTCCGCAGACAAACTTATTAAATTTATGGAAAAAATAGGTGAACTTTCTGATATCCTCGATGAAGAAATAGCATGGCGTTATATCACAATGACCAGGTTTGCAGATAAAGAAGAACATGCAAAAGCTTATAATGAATTCTATGCAAACATAATTTCAAAAGTTAAACCTTATAATTTCAAGTTTAATAAAAAATTCTATGACAGTCCTTATAGAAAAGATTTACCTGAAGAAAAATATGGATTGTTGAATAAAATCATTTCAAACGAAATCGAATTATTCAGAGAAGAAAATATTCCACTGCAGGTTAAGGAAAAAGAACTGGCTAATAAATATGGTTCAATATTCTCTAAGTTAACTGTAAGGTATAAAGGTGAAGAAAAAACCCTCTCTCAACTGGCTGTGTATTTAAAAGATCCTGATAGAAAAGTTAGAGAAGAAGTCTGGCAACTGCGAATGAACAAATTGATGGAAGTTCGAGATGAATTCAATAAACTGTTTGATGAAATGAAAGAAATCAGGATCAAGATTGCCAAAAATGCCGGCTTTGATAATTACAGAGATTATATGCATAAATCCAAAGGGCGTTTTTCATACACTCCTGAAGACCTGATTAAATTCCATAAAGCAGTAGAAAAAGTTATTATACCTTTTATTAAAAAACTTATCCTGGAAAGGAAAAGAATTCTGAAATTAGATTCAGTTCGACCATGGGATACTTCTGTTGATCTGGACGGAAAAATATTAAAACCTTTCAAAACCATCGAAGAATTCACTGATAAGGCAATCGATATTCTTTCGACAATAAAACCTGAGTTTGGCAAGAGATTAAATTTGATGAAAAACAGTGAATTCCTCGACCTTGAAAACAGGAAGGGAAAGGCACCAGGAGGTTATAATTATCCCTTGCAGGAAACAGGAGCTCCTTTTATTTTCATGAATGCTGTAGGATTGCACCGGAATGTAGTAACTCTCTTACATGAAGCGGGTCATGCCATGCATACATTTGCTATGAAAAATATTAAAATTAATGCTTATAAAGGTACTCCCAGTGAGATTGCAGAACTTGCATCCATGGCTATGGAATTCCTTTCAATGGACTATTGGAATAAATACTATGACAAAAAAAATGACTTTAAAAAATCAAAACGTGACCAATTAAAAGGAACTGTGGGGTTCTTACCCTGGGCTATGATCGTTGATGCCTTCCAACACTGGATATATCTTAATCCTAACCATACTGTTGAGGAAAGAGAGGACTATTTCGTGAAGCTTATGGATAGATTCAGCACTGGAGTTGATTGGGATAAATTGGAAAATTTCAAGAAAATATTATGGTTGTTCCAACTCCATATTTTTGAAGTTCCTTTCTATTACATTGAATATGCTATGTCTCAACTGGGTGCTTTTGCTGTTTATAGAAACTATAAGAAATTCGGAAAAGAAAAAGCACTT
>JAUXFF010000155.1 GCA_030620155.1 Candidatus Cloacimonadota bacterium
CCCGTAGCTCAATGGATAGAGCATCTGACTTCGGATCAGAGGGCTGAGGGTTCGAGTCCTTTCGGGCGTGCCATTTTTTTTAGCAACGAACCTGTCTTCGTTACACTTCGCCACGGCAGGCAAAATCCAACTAGAAACGAACAAATTTTAATAATATTGTTTTTTAACAACGAACCAGTCGTCATTCATTATGGCTTGGCAGGCAAAACTAACCCCAGTTATACAACCATGGTATGCACCATGGCTAACGGGGCAGGCAAAAACGAACTAGTTTTTAAAATATTGTTTTTGGCACTAAATAAAGTTATTAAATACTTAAACTCTACTTTTGTAATATTATATGTCAAATGGTAGTTTTCCTTACAATATATTCAACTAAGTCTATGAAATAATTTTGATTTCGGACGATTGTACTCCTCCCAAGCATTTTTTCTTGCTTCAATATCAAACCCCGAATGAAATATACTATCAATATCAGGATAATGAAAAAATCCTTTAATTTCATCTTAAATCAAACAAATTTCGGTCTTGACAATGGGTGCACTCGAGTGTGAGCAATTAAAGGTCGTTGATCTTTTTTGAGACCTTCTCAACAAGATCGTAAACTGATTCAAAATCGAATTGAGCAAGATCCTGATTACGAAGAACCGATTTAAGTTCAGTATCTAATTGGTTTATCAGCTGCTGCTTTCTTTGTGGATTGATCATCACCGGTTCATTATTCGGAATAGCAAGCTTGGTTTTTACCAGCGATAAAAAGCTATCGCTTATAAAATCCAGTTCGAGATTCTCTGTTGCATAGAAAATATCATAGAAATCTCTGATCAAAGGTTCTCTTCTGGATAAAGCTGCCCGAAATTTTTCTGAATACACTTCTTCAATTGTAAGACATTGTGTTTTAAATTTTTGAATAAACTCTGTTTCGCGATATGGATCAATCAGTAAAGTTGATGTTTTCTGCCAGATAGCATCCTTTAGAAGTTCTTCGCGCAATCCGATTTCGATTTTGATCTCACCTGGTTTATTTTCAGATTCGATCACAGAATTATAATACAAAATCCCAATATATTGTCTTGATTCGTTGGAACCTTTTAACTCATCCTGCATACTAAAACAACTGTTCACTATAATAAGTTTCGCTAATTGTTCTTTTATTGGATCAACCAACTTACTTCTTGCATTTCTGGAAATCTCCGGTTTTACTGGTATAACAAAATCCAGGTCTTCACTCATCCGGTAGAAATTCGTATAAACTTTACTTAAACAAGTGCCACCTTTGAATACAAGATTAGTTTTTTCATCTTTGAAAAGATAATTTAGAATTAATGAGCAATAATAATCCTTTTCGATCAGATTTGGAAGAAATCCGGACCTTTGGGTCATGTAGATAACAGCTTCCCGGAAATATTTTGGATCTTTATGAATTTCAAATTTTGATCCTTTAGATCTGCCCATTAATTATTAATCCCCACTTTTTGTTAACACTACCTTTTAAATCGGTATTTGGAATTAATGGTATTATTGATTTACTTCCAGCGATTTTCTTTTGCATCCTCTCAACAAATTTAGCATTAATGTCTAACTTCTCTAAAAAATAACCCAACCTGCATTGGACAGATTTATTTCCATACCTGATTGCATTGCTTACTAGTTTTTCTGTAATATCCGGATCTTTTTTAATCTCATTTTTTATCCACTTAAATACTCTCGGTATAGTGTTGTACCTGTTCCAATCGTAAATACAGTCTATCAAAAGCCTAGCTCTGGAAGTATAGGGGACTTCTGTACCATCATACATTTTAATGATGTCTGCTGCTTTCAATCTTTTAGTAGATGTTTTCATGAAAACAAAAGATCTTCCTCCAATTTCTTTATCCCCAGATATTTTACTATTATAAACATAAATTCTATTCGGAATTTGGGTTGTATAGCCATAATAATATATTGCTGTAGGACCACTCACTAAATATTGCGTATCGTATGCCTGCATAATATAATAAAGCAATTTATATTCAGATATCCTAGCATAATTTCCGATTGGAATCTTCGGAGAAACAATATAGTATCCCTTTTTTATTCGTACCACCAGTCCCTTTTGATCCATATTACTTAGCAAATTATTTTCTCTTTGCTGAGTAATTCCAAGAACTTCAACCATATCTCCTGATCTAATTATCGGAGAATCTTTCAATTGCATATAATCTAACAATTTTACTTCCAAATCACCAATTTTTTTATTTATGTTTTGTCTCATAAATATAAGCTTCCTTATATTATCTCATTTTTTCTTAAAACACCTATTCACATACTCTTTAATGAGTTACGGGAACAAAGTTAAATATGTTTTATTTTCTGTCAATATATTTTATTTATTTTGTTAAAATTGTTGCGATTTTGTGCTAAATGGCATTTATTATAAGTTATTGGAATGTGGGGGACAGGTAGATTTATATAGTATTTAGCTCGTCATTTATTTCAACAATATTTATCCTGTTTGCCATGTTGAATAACATGGTGAAATCTATTATTTCATCAGGACTTGTCCGCCGTAGCTTTAACGTAGGAGGATCATCTTCCTTATCTTAGAATCTTCTTTTGTTTTCAGCTTATAGAAATAGATTCCTGAACCGACTCGCTTATCATTAGAATCCCAGCCATTCCAGATAGCAGAATGCTCACCTGCCTCCTGAAGATCATTAACTAATACTTTAACAAGCTGTCCTTTGATGTTGTAGATTTTGAGTTCGACATGAGTTTCTTGAGGGATTGAGTAACTAATAGTTGTTATTGGATTAAAGGGATTGGGGTGGTTTCCATATAACTTAAAATTATTTGCTGATATATTTTCAGTAATATTTGTTTGAACATCTTCTATTGCAAATAATTGCACATCATCAATGTTCCATCCGCAATACATCCAACCTACATCAGTATCTCCCATGGTCCAGCGAAGGTAAACAGATTGTTCATTATCTGCAACTTCAGAAATATCAAGATCCATTTGAATCCAGGAGTAATCTGTTATCTCTACAGAATTTTCCCAGACAGTAGTCCAATTTATTCCATCATTACTTGCACGCACATAAGCATGATCATAAGCTGGTTGCTCAACACCAAGCCATCTCCAGAATTTCAGATGGACGTTATAAAGATTGGTACAATCAATTGGTGTGCTTGTCAAATGTTTCTCTGGTAAATAATTTGGATAATCTCCATTAAGATTATATCCATAAACATAATTTCCAGTATGCCCGTTTGTCGGATCTGGTCCTCCATGTTCACCACCGTCACCAGTTGGTTGCCCAAATCCCCAATCTTCCTCAGTTGTCCAGAAAGGATCTTCGTCAAAATTCCATTCAAACCAGACAGAAGCATCACCTACAAATAATATTACATCTCGAGTTGTATTACCGATTTGATCAGTAGCATTAAAAAATTGAACTGTTGCCAGATAAGCCCCGTCAGTCAGGTTATTTGCATTGTCATTTATCTCAATTGTAATCTCGGTTGTTTCTCCATAATCTAAGGTTCCGGAGGTATTTCCTGAAAGAGTTATCCAATTTACTGCAGGAAGATTTGTTACTAAATAAGATATAGGATAAAGGCTTTTGTTCTCAAGTACATAAACTTTGCTTTCCGGAGAAAATGGACCTCCCATAGGACCCTCGGATCTGAGATTTTCCAAAGGGGTCACTTTTAGACCTGTCGTTACAGAAAGAGCTTTTAAACAGAAATTTGCTGTTCCATTCCAGGATGTTTCCTCAAATTCGAAGTCATACAAATCATACCAGTCTGAACCAATCAGGTAATAGCTTTCCCCGGGGTTTGCTGAAGATTCCACAACAGTACGGTACTGAGCACCAAGAAGTACCGGGACATCAGATGTTCTATCAAATGCATAACCAACATCAGATAATAAGAGATAGATATAGAAGTCTTCTCCCGGAGAAACCGTTACTGGAATATCCAGGTCGATTGTATGAAATCCCTTATATTCAATTGTACCTGTTTTTAATGAGAGTTCATCCAGTAATTCTCCGTCTTGATATTCATCATATATGATTGTGGTGAAATCAACATTATCTGTAGCAGTAAAAAAACTGACTGATTCAATTAACCCATTACTTCCACCAATAAATTTATTAAATATTGCTGCACAATCTGTTTTTGTATCCCGCCAGCCGTGATAATCATGATAATAGATTTTGTCATAACTAAAAGGTTCAACATCCTGGAAAGAAATTGCTCCCATTTCCGGTTCCTGGCAGCAATGTTTATCATAATAAGAAATCCAAAAATATCCGTTGTAACCCCAGTTCTCTCCCCAACTGTTTTTGACTAACCAGGCTCCTGGTTGAGGAGCCTGGGTTTCTCGATAGTTATCCCAACCGATGATTGCAACAGCATGATTCGGTTCTAAAGTGCTGTTAGGAGGTTGATAGTGTTCATATTCATCATTAATGAAGGAACTGTTACTACATAAGCACGTTCCGATCACACCCTCATTCATAATTATATCTTTTATTGTATCAATATTGATTAAATCTTGTCCGGCAACAAACCATTCAATATCCCGGGGATAAAAATAATGGTAACTGGGATCAGATCGAAGTGGTGGAGTTGTATAAGATTGACCATCAATATCACGGACTGCACCTTCTCCTCTGGAGAGATAAGCTGAGGTTACCATGTAGTCTCCACCTTGATGAACCACTAAACCTCCACCTGTTGGAGGATCTGTATCATCATTATTATGCTGGTTAAATCCGTTCCACCAATCAAGATGATATTCTGCCAGGTTTGGTTCCCCTGTTTCTCCGGCATTTACCCAGTTATAGGTCATAAGAAGGTTTCCTTCTATAGCAGCCATTGCCCCATGAGTCCAGCATGTTCCCCCAGACTGAGATTTTACTGATGTAACAAAGTTTTCACCATCAACATCTCGAAGATCGAATGTTTCAGGTGGATCTGCAAAAGTTAATAAATTAAATGTAAAAAGAAAAATCAAAAATATTGTATATTTTTTCATTATTAATCCCCCCAGAATACTTTTAATATTCTTTCTTGATCTTCAAATATTGAGGAGTATTTTATTTGTAAAGCTAAATTCTGGTTGGTGTGGATTAAATTTCCTTAATTAAAAAAAACATTTCATTCAAATTAGTTAAATAGAATCATTATGCACAATTAATTTTGCCCGATCTTTATTTCAACAATATTTATAAGCCTAAGCTTGTAAGCCAAAGGCTTACTTGCCTGCTGCAAGCAGGGCTTATTTATACGCCGTCTTGTCCGCCGTAACTTTTGTAAAGGCGGATTTATCCACCGTAGCTTTCTTGAACTTCGAAGCCTTAGCGAAGAAGTTAGCGAAGGTGGAAGCTTCCCCCTTCGTCCGGTATATAGAAGTAGAAGGAATAAACTACCGGACTTCTGGGGACAGGTTAGCGTAGGAGGATTTATCCTCCGTAGTTTTAACGAAGAAGGATCATCTTCCTGACTTTCTGAAAAGCACCTGCTCTCAGTTTGTAGAAATATATTCCTGAACCAACAGGTTTGCTATTTTCATCTCTGCCATTCCAGGTGACTGAATAATTCTGCCCTGATCCTTCGACTCCGCTCAGGATGACAGGTATAATTTTAACTTTCTGTCCTTTGATATTATAAATTATTATTTCTACATCCTTTGCCTGTCCGGGCGAAGTTGAACGAAGCCCGACGCCCTCTGCGGTGAAAAATGAAATAGTAGTTTCAGGACTGCGTCCGGCACCTGACGGATTA
>JAUXFF010000172.1 GCA_030620155.1 Candidatus Cloacimonadota bacterium
CCAGAAAAATGAAACTTTCTGTCCACAAATAGGGCATTTTATCCGTTTAAAACCCATCTATTACTCCTACAATAACTAAAAAAATCTTAAAAAGCCTAATGGGTTCAAGATCAGATGGAGCTTTAACGTAGGAGGATCATTTTCCTGGTGGCAAAAGGCTTATTATCGATTTTAAGTTGATAGAAATAGATACCTGACGATACAGGCTTGTTGTTCTCATCGGTTCCGTTCCATTGAATTGAAGATTGACCATTATCAATTGAAAATTGTCGAACTTTCTGCCCTTTAACATTATAAATTATTAACTCTGTGTTCTCCACCTGTCCGGGCGTAGTTTGACGAAGCCCGACGTCCTCTGTGGTAAATCGTATTGTTGTTTCCGGACTGCGTCCGGCACCTGACGGATTGAAGGGATTAGGATAATTTTGGTATAATTGTGTTTCAAATGGAATTACTGTTTCATTATCAGCATCTACATAACTTACAATCTGAACATCATCGATATACCAGCCTTCTTTTGTGTACATTGTAGGACTGGTTCCAAAAACAAATCTGAGTTGAGCGGTTCCCGGGTAATCGGATAGATCAAATTCAGCTTCCTCCCATACGATTTCACCGGCAAATACAGGTGTACCCGGTTCAAAGGGAAAAGTAGGGATATTCATTATTGTGGCTGGATAACCTCCGACAGGTTCTATCTGCTCAAATTCACTTCCATTTACCGATATTTCTATTATACCTCCATCCCACGATTGATTGGTCCCCAGGATTCCAGTTTCCATCCAATGATGAAATCTCATATAAGTATTAGATGTTACTATAAATACAGGTGTATAAAGAGCGGCAAATACATCGTTGACATAATATTCTCCATCTTCACCACCACATTTCATACTGTATATCCCATTTTCCGTATGATTTCTATAACTGCTTAGGTGCCATTGGTCAAGATAATCTTCTTCAACTATATCATGTTCCCATAAAACAGCGTTGTTATCGAAAGTGTATTCTAAAATTCCAACTGGAATAGAGAAAGAGGCAGTAAGCGAAGAGCCCATCTCATCTAAGGCTAAAATGCTGATTTCAATATAATAATCTATAGGACAGGAAGGTATTACTTCTGCAAATATTGGAAGTATTGTAGAAGCCTGGTCCCCGGGATTTAATTGAGGTATATTATCACTGCCGCTTAAAAGAACATAAGGATCATTTGAAAACAAATAAGTATAAATATTATAAGCATAACCTGAACCGATGTTATTGTAGGTTATGAAGAGTTCTGCTGTCTCTCCTGGGTCAAGAACCTGGTCTTCACCACTGATTATATTCATTTCAAAATTTACAAATTCCAGCACAGGAGCATGAACCAGTAAATTGAATTCATACTGCCATTCCTCTTCATCTGATGACATAACAATTGTAAAGTCAATTTCACTATTATCTGGAATTCCTTGTGAAAGTTCAATCAAAAAAGCGTCTTCAATTGTTATTGAATTTTCTGCCGGGATGGATCCTATAATAATGGAATCAATTATAGTTGATACGAAAAAAGAGGTTGTTGATAGAGTTACCAGCATTTCTTCACCTGTAGCAGCAATGCCTATGTTATTTAAGGTAATGTCCATATTAATTATGTCTAATGATTGAATTGAACCGTCAATATGTTCCCCTGTTTCTTCAAAAGAAACATCTTCGCAGATAACATAAGGTCCGGTTGGAGCTACATCGATTTCTGCTAAATAAGGAATATAGTTATGTTTCGAAACACCGATTTTAAGAATTCCGACTTCAATAATAGGCTGGAAGGTGATTGTAGTTGAACCATTAAATATTGTTCCTCTGCCTATCAATTCATCATTAAAAACAAGAGAAACACAAGCGCCATCAACATCACAGTTAACTTGAAAAGACGAACTGCCAAGTTCTATTTCCGGGTCATGAGAAACTTCTAATGTTGCAGGATATTCAGTCCAGATTTCCATTGTAGGATCACCAAACCATTGGAATTCTTCAATTGAAGTTAAACGGATTTCATTACCCCAGGTATAATTTATCATCATATATTCTTTTCCGAAATTAGTAACATCACCCATTTTATACATTGGATAATGAGCGGGGTAGGTAGCTGTGCACCATTCCAGAAAATCAGGCCAGATAGCGTCCATAAATCCCCAGACAAGACGGTCATTATTACCGGAATAACTTATTCTGGTTGAACCCAATAAACCTATACTACCACCTGTATCATGATTTAAAAAATATTCTACAAAACATTCTGAGGCATAAGCAGTACCACATTCATTGGCATCAGTTTCATTGTCAAACCAGCCTGTGTTGCAATTTATTGTCCAAACTACAGGTCTTAATTCTCCATTATCAAGGTTTTGAACATCATAAATACTATAAGCAGGATCTCCCCATCCTAATCTGTAACCATGATCGCGATGAAGCACGAAAAAAGAACCTGTTTCAATAGCATTTTGTATATCGAATGCATTACCATCCCAGGGAAATCCGGGTTTTAAGAGTTCAAAAGGAAGTGGTCCTCCGGATATATCATTTTCAAAAACATAATCACCAACATTCCAGTATTGAGGATCATTATGCGGTTCAGTATAATAAATCCTCTCAACATTATAAAAATTTTCTGTTAAGAAGTTTCTGACATCTTCGCTTGTTTTAGCAAATCTTCGTTCTGCATAGCCAAATCCATTATCTTGAAAATAACAGACAGCTGTCATATTTTGATAGAAATTCAGTAATTCAGGAGGCTCTTTCTCATATCTAATTATTCGCGCTATTATACTATCTGCTTGAGCAGGAGTATTTACAGGAATTCTACCATAACCCATATCTGCAATCAGGTCTGCAGGTTGATTGATATCTGCATAATAGAGGTCTGACGCAGTATAACCCTGATTGTAGTCAGTTGCAGGATGAATAGTTATATACTGAGTATGCACATATTCTGCATCACCCAGTAAAATGAGATAAGAAGGAGCAATATCCCAATTATAAAAAGCATCAACAATATATTGATCAATGCTTTCTGCCTGGTTTCCGGTGATATCGGTTGTTACAACTTTTGTATGGAATCCTTTTCTTTTTTTCCAGCTTGCTAAAGTATTAGCAGCGTTTTCAAAAAGCGGATGAGAAATAATTAATAGATCACAGCCTTCTATCCTTGTTAATGGCTCTGAGAAATCAGATTCGGCTTGTTTTTCAGCAGCTAACACTGTTTCTGAATTCAAAGCAAAAGAATATATTTCCGGGATAGTATTTCGCAGGTTCGCAGGGATTGGTTGGATATTTCCTGTAAAGTTAATAGATACCTGTAAATCAGGGTAAACAGAAAGCCTTTTTTCTACAGGATGATATTGATAAGGATAGATCCATAAAATCGTGCAATCCTGACCTCTTTTTTCCATTCGATTTTCAGTTTCTGCAAAAATCCCGGGATAATCTGCATAAGTATTATAAGTTGAGAGATCTTTGGTGAACTCAGGTTCCGGAGCATCTGCATAATCCATAGTAGAAGGTTGAACAGGTGCTAAATTGATCTCATCAAATATTTCAGGTTTCCCCGGGTTAACCTGTACATCGATATTAGTACTGTTAGGAATTAGAATCCATAAACCAAAAGCAGGGATATCCGGTTTGCCTGGAGGAACTGAGCCGGCTCCAGGTACGATTATTGATACATATATATTACCATCCTTCATATTTTTTTCAATAATGTTTAATTCAGGTAAGGAAACACTTAGATCGAGATAATATTCATTTGATGAATTGATAATTATATTTGAACCTGTTAATGAGGTAATAAAGACAGAAATTAATGATATTATAAGAAAAATATTTTTAAACATATTCACTCCGATTTCTTTTTTTGAATATAAAGCAATTTTGATACCAAAAATCTTTTCTTTAATTATTAGTCAATTTTTTCAAATTATAATAGAACACGGATAGAACACAGATGATACAGATAGAACACTGATACCACGGATAGTACGGATAATCACGGATTTTTTTGCCACTGACTTACACAGACTATCACTGACTTCTATTACAATTGTTTTCATATTTATGCTCATGGATATTCACGGATTTTTTGTACTTTTTTTATAGAACACGGATAGAACACGGATGACACAGATTGTATGGATGTTCACGGATTTTTTACTTTTTTGGGGAACACGTAAGATACTTTGCAACGATAGGAAAACCGGTTTTTGTAATTGGAATTTGTAATTTGTAATTTATCCGTCACAGCCGGACAAGTTTTGTAATTTGCCTGCCCCGTTGACTAACTGGGGTGGCAAAAAGATCCGTGAATATCCGTTCACCCCGTGAAATCCTGCGAAGCAGGAACAGCGAAGCTGTATTTAACGGGGTGTCACCTGTGTTCTATAAATTCCAAATTACAAATATCCCACGTACAGTCACTACGTTCCTTACGGGGCAGGCAAATTACAAATAAATTACAAATTACAAATTCCAATTACAAAAACCGGTTTTCCTATCGTTGCA
>JAUXFF010000088.1 GCA_030620155.1 Candidatus Cloacimonadota bacterium
CCATTTATACTCCATGCCCAGGGGACATTTTCGATATTCAGTTCTTTAATTCTTTTCAATCCCTGCGGGAATGGGATTCCCATAAAAAATCCCAGAGGTAATATCATGATAATTGTAACAAGTATTTTAATTATTTCGCTTTTGTTCATGAACAATTGAAAAATGTAATGGAAGTTCAATAAATAGATAAGCGTCAGAAGTCCGATAATGATAACTGAATATAATATTCTTCGCTTTTCTTTAAAGATCCTATCAGAGAAATAACTTCCAATACCGGAGAATATCAGCAGACTGGAAATTATCACGCTCAGGGAATAGGTGGGATGCGATAAAAACAGGATAAGTTTCTGGATGAGTGGCATTTCTATGAAGAAAAACCCGATCCCTATCAGACTGAAATAAGAGATAGCTCTCAGGTTCAGGCTTTTTCTAACTTTTTTCAGTAGGAATAAAGGCAATACTATTAGAATTAAACTGGTTATCAAAACAGGTATCAATATCAGGATCAATATGAGGTATCCCCATTCTGTGAAGGGGATTTTGTCGGTTCCGTATTTGACCAGATATTTCAGCATTCTGGATTTGAAGGAGTTATAAAAGTATGGTCTGTTATCAGTGGCAATTTTGATATCGAATTCGTAATCTTTGATGAATTGGGAGGATCGGTCGGATAACAGGCTTTGTGCAGCTAA
The DNA here is from genome assembly GCA_030620155.1 of Candidatus Cloacimonadota bacterium. Classification (GTDB taxonomy): domain Bacteria; phylum Cloacimonadota; class Cloacimonadia; order Cloacimonadales; family TCS61; genus JAUXFF01. Next base: position 693 of record JAUXFF010000088.1, read on the forward strand.
AAAGTAGATCGGTTTTTCTAGTTTTATGAATCTGTTTACTTCACCGGGTTTGATGCCATCATAGTAGCAGATATCAAAAAGACGGGATATGCAGAATTCCTTAGCTTTTTCGATTTGTTCTTTTGAAAAGGGTCTTTTGGAAATTAAAAGCGTGGTTGCCTGAATACTTCGAATGTAGATTATATGTTTACCAATATCCTCAATTCCCAGGTTTTCCAGAGCTTTTATGCTTATATTGAGCAGTTTCAAATTATTACGCGGAGGATTCACCACCCATCTGGTTATTGCCAGCAGTCCAACATTTTCTAGTTGATTGTAAAAGTCCTGGATCGATTCCAGAGTGTAGAGATAGGTTTCGTTCAAAGCATAAACACCAGAAGCTGCAGCATTGTAGGTATCGAGCATGGAAATTTCTATGAGGTTATACTTTTTCTCTGTGGTTTTGATGAATCCACGAGCTTCTTTATTAATTATATTTATCTTTGAATAGATATTCCCCGAGAAATCTGCATATTCATTCTCCATAAGTGAAATCACATTTTTATTCAATTCCAAACCATCGATTTGCTCAAAATCGTGAAGAAGTGCTTTTAATATTCCTTCTCCACCACCAACTCCTACGATGAGGATTTTGTTTTTATCTGTTTCATTTAGTAAATGGTGAGGTAGAGAAGAGGGAATCTGGTTCAGGTATTTGATTTCATCTTTATTTTTCTTAAAAGGAGTAATTGCACTCATTGATTCACCATCAAAGAATATTCCTTTTTGTATTGGAACTTGATCAGGAGATAAAAAACTGAGTCCAACAGTTGAGCGAAGTCCATCCGCTTCCACCACCTGTACAAGACCCAGAGGGGAATAGCGTTCATCGAGTATCTTTGAGTTTGGTAAGAGTAAGGTTTTTGAGAGCGATTTATATTGGGAGATTTTTTTCAGATTCAGCAGGTCAAAGGAAAAATAAAAGAGTAAAATAATTATTATAGAGATAATGGAATTATATACGATTATTCGTTTTTTAAAGTTAAAAGAAAAAATAACAGCACTGATAAAAGCAAGAATAGTAATTCCAATTAAAATTGAAAAAGGATGGAATAAATAGGAAATGAGTATGACTGATAATGCTCCCATGCCCGAACCAAGAAGATTGGAAAAATATGTTCTCCCGATCGGGAATTTCAAAAGTGCCAATCCAATTACACAGGCTCCGAAAAAGAAAGGAATTCCCAAAATGATGAAATACAAAAATAGAATATAAAGTTGGTTAGGATCGATTCCTACTTCAAATGGATTAAAATGGACTTTACAGAAAATTATAAAACCCAGGCAGAGTGTGAATGGATACAAAATGAGTGCAGATAGAATAAATTTATTATAATGTTGTTCTATTCTGCGTTTTAGAAGTAAGATCATAGTTCCGCTTGCCCCCAAACCCAGCAAAGCCACACTGATAATAATAGATGCAAGATTATACCATTGAGTTATCGCGAAAATCCTTGTTAAAATAATTTCATAGCAGAGTATAGTGAGGGAGGTGAGGAATACAATAATTTGTATGAATTTTGTGTAGTTTTTGGTCATTATTTATCTCCCCTCTTGAATCCAAGGGAGGGGTAGGAGGTGAGTTTAAAACATCATTTCCTTACCAGCGGTACAAACCTGACGTAAGTAATAACCTCTGTTTCGATATTCTTTTCGCTTTTTTTCGTGATCAAAAGTAAATTCTGAACCTGGAAGGGAGGACCTACAGGTATGCACATCACACCACCGATATTTAGTTGTTTTATCAGTGGAGGAGGAACAAATTCTGCTGCACAGGTTACGATTATTGCATCAAAAGGAGCATGTTCTTCCCATCCAAAATATCCATCTCCTGTTTTTGTTTTTACATTATAATAACCTGTTTTTTTCAGGGTTTCATTAGAAATATTATGTAGCTCTTCGACAATTTCCATACTATAAACTTCATTGGTTATTTCAGCTAATACTGCTGCCTGGTAACCTGAACCTGTTCCGATTTCCAGGACTTTTGAACTATCTGTTAAACACAAGAGTTCTGTCATCAAAGCAACAATGTAGGGCTGAGAAATGGTTTGCCCGTAACCAATTGGTAAGGGTCTATCATAATAAGATTGATACCGATAACCTTTAGTGACAAAGAGATGGCGAGGAACAGTCCTCATTGCTTTTAACACAGCTTCATCATATATTCCTCTTGATTCTATTTGTGTATCAACCATTAATTCACGTTGGTTATCATAATTTTTTTCTTTTATTTTTGTTAAAAAGGGAAGAGTTATAAATATGATTATAATTAGAGAAATTATTTTTTTATTTATTCTAATTTTCATTTTTACTTCAAATTATCATTTGGGAAATGCATCATTTTTTTTCTTACAGAGAATCTAATTAGGATAGTTAATGTCAACTAAATGTTTTTTATTTTTTTCTTCTTGAATTACGAAAAAAAGTATTGACTGTTTTTTAGTCTAAAAAATTTATCCTGAAAAACAAAGATTGAATTTGGAGGAAGAAATGAAAAAATTATATTTAATTATTATTTTAGGGATTTTTGTTCTTCATTTATTTGCTGAACCTGTTGACTTTGAAATTGCTCAAAAAATTGCTGAAATGAAATTATACATCAGCAACCAGAAAGATCATTCGATTGATGATGATTTCGAATTAAAAGCAGATAATGAAAATATTTTATCGTATGTTTTTCATCTAAATCCTAATGGTTTTATTGCTATTTCATCAGATACTGATATAACGCCGGTAATTGCCTATTCATTCAGGAATGATTTTTCTGAAGAAGATGTTAATCAAAATATTGGCTACCAATTGTTGAAAGAAGATATGCAATTAAGATTATCAGCCATTCCCTTAACATCCGGGATTGTGAAAGGTCATAACAGGTTTTTATGGGACAATTATATTAATGGAAATATCGAATCCTTCCAGAGCAGGGATGATATTTGGCCTCCGGAAGGATATAGTCCTACTGGGGGATGGGTGGAGACCCAGTGGAATCAAAGTCCCTATCCATATTGGATATACTGCCCTATTGATCCAACAGACATGCAAAGATGTCCTGTTGGCTGCGTAGCCACAGCCATGGTTCAAATAATGCATTATCATCGTTATATCGGGGACGTTAGTTTTGATGATAGTGATGATTATTACTCTACATATACTTATCCCATGATTCATATTGATGATGACCATGAACTTTGGGATTTTGCTTCCTTTCCTGAATTAAATCCACCTCTGGATGATTTAAAAGACTGTTATGAAGAGAATGGGAATATTACTGAGGAAATGATAGCTGCTTTATGCTTTGGCACAGGTGTAGCTGTGGAAATGGACTATGCATCTGATGGCTCAGGATCTAATGCTTCCTATGCTAATGCTGCTTTTCTAAATAAATTTGATTATGAATCTTCCAATTTAGTTTCTGCAATTTCAGATGATTTTTATGATGATCTTATAAATGAAATGATAGAAGCCCGTCCTGTTTTATTATCAGTTATCGAAGCTGGTGCACCCTATGGACATGCCCTTATTGTCGATGGGTATAACGGTACGGATGATACATACCATCTGAATCTGGGTTGGGGTGGATATAGCGATGGCTGGTATACTCTACCAAGTGGTATGCCTGAAGGATTTAATGTTATTAGTTCAGCAGTTATTAATATCGAGGATGGGAATGTGCCATTTCTTGTAAACGGTCAGGTTTTTGCTACTGGAGTTTCAGTTGAGGGTGCTTATATTACCTTAGATGGAGAAAGATTTTATGATTGTTATGTAGATGATCCAACCGGATATTTTGAAATGCCTTATATTTATGAAGGAACTTATATAGCAACTGCAATGATCGAACTGGAAGAAGGTGGATATTTTTACAAATCTTATGAAGCTGAAATAGATGCAGCAAATAATTTATTGTTATTTTTTATGGATAGTTATGAAACAATTACCGGTACCGTGTCAGGTCCGGTTAGTACGGAAAACAGTTTTATTGCTATTTATCAAAATGATGAACTTTTACGTTCCAGTGTTACAAATGCTTCAGGAGAATTTTCAGTACCCGGTCTTTTGCCGGGAGAATATGCTGCTACAGCAAGTTTAGGAGAGAATTATTTTGATTTTCAAGAAGTAACCATTACTGCAGATAATCAAACAATTGATTTTGTAGTGGAAGAATATCCTTATGATACTATGATAACTTTTGCAGGAGAACCAACGGGAACACTGCAGCTTGGTCCAAACCTGACCTGTGCTATAAAATTAGCTAATGAAGATATCGCAGATCATTCTGATGATGTGTTTTCTAAAGTTGAATTTATTGCTCCCTTTGATCCTGAAGATGGTGAACTTTTCGGTCAACTCTGGAGAGGAGATCTTTTGATTTCCGAAATACAGGTTGAAGAATTCTTTGAAGGAGAATGGCTTGAGGTAATATTTGATAATTTTGCCCTGATAGATGTTGATGAGGAATATTATATTGGTTCCCGAATTCATTCCTTCTCAGGACCTATCCCTGCCTCGTATCATGATGATGGTCCCAGGGTAGAGGGGAAAGGTGCATTTATAAGAGCAGGTTCCTGGGTTGAACTGGCATCGGTATTTGATTATAATTTCTGTATAAAAGCTATAGTTTTTTCCCAGACTTCCAATGATTCCGATGAGAATGAAATTACTGTTTTAAGAAATAATCTCGAGAATAATTTTCCAAATCCATTTAATCCCATAACTATTATAAAATTCAATATTAAGAAAGATGAAACCGGAACACTTTCTATTTATAACATTAAAGGACAGTTACTTGAGTCTATGAATTTTAACGCTGGAACTTACACTTATCACTGGGATGCTCAGGATTGTAGCTCAGGCATTTATTTCTATAAATTACAAACTGAAACTTATTCCCAGGTTAAGAAAATGATCCTTCTTCGCTAAAGCTATGAAGGATAAATCCTCCTACGCTAACTTCTTCGCAAGAGCTTCGAAGTTCAAGAAAGCTTCGGAGGATAAATAAGCCTGAGGCTTATAAATCCTGATGAAATAAACCTTGATAATTTTCTTTATAACCTTCCGCAAGTTTGGATTTTTTTCTTCGGAAGGTTTTTTTTATAGGATTTTATCATCTTCCTTTTTTAGATAATCGCTATAAAAACTGATTAATAGAGAATTCAATCTTGATGGTCTGTAAAGTATAAACAGCAAAGCTGTCAGGCTGTTGACAAAGTAAAATTGACTAGTATGTTATGTAGAACTTTGATTTAAATGAAATTGTCATGGTGAGCCCTTCGGCATCGCTCAGGACAGGCTTAGTCGAACCATAATTGTCTAATTATTAGTGTGTTAAGCCCTTCGTCCTTCGACTACGCTCAGGAACTTGTCCGGCTCCTGACGGATGACACAAGCTCAGGGTGACATATATCGTTCTGCATCTTATAACAAAATTGCTGGCAAACCAAGGTTTGTCAGCAATCTCACAGCAAAGCTGTTATTTCACTTGTAAAAAGTGAAAATTCACAAATATTAATATAATTTAGTTATTGGCTGTGATTCTGTAAAATCTTGTATTTTCTGTTAGAGGAGTAGACCAGTTTGTAGCAGTTACGGTTGCTTCATATACAAAATCGGAATAGGGATTATCTGAAGAATATATTTTATAGGAAGTTGCGCCTTCCACACTCTGCCAGGAAATATTCATATTTAACCCTTCACATGATGTCTGAATATTAGAGGGAATACTTAGAGAAGCAGATTCAACATTTAGGTTAACCGGAATGGAAACCATACTCTCATCAGGATCATTGGAAGATATCTCCATATTACATAAATAATCACCAACTTCAAGGTCTTCAGTATTAATTGATAAAGTAATATTTTCCCAATTATCTACTGGAATCGAACCTGAATAGGTGCCAATATTTAACCAGTTTAAAGGTTTGATGAATTCAATTGCCAGATTATTATGAACCCAATTTTCATTGTAAGCTACTTCCAATCCATCCGTACCTGCAGCATCCTGAATCCCGATCGTTGAAGTATCAAGATCACCTGATACTGTTCTATATTGCATCAGGATATTTCCATTAGAATAAAGAATAATTTCAAAATCATAAGTACCATCGTATATACCCGGATAATGGATAACATTATCAAACCAGACTACAAGACTATCAGCGGTACTGTAATAATAAACATCTCCTCCCTGAATAGGATCAAGATCGTCCCAGAATCCAAATATTGCAGGTCTGGGTGCATCTACTCTGGGAAGACCATAATTGTGATAATCCGTCCAGTCATCTCCAAATCCTATCCAACCGTTCGGATTGATACGAAACTGATCATAATCCACACCATAATAGTTAAAGGTAAATCCAATCGGAATGAAATCAGTTGCATAATCATTATGAGTGAAGTTGACTAAAGAACCTACACTGGAAATATCCCTCCAGCTATAAACAGGTCCTCCTGGTTCATCACTGTCTGACCAGGTATATCCATAAACATCAGGTCCACCACTGGTTCTGTTCAAAACAACGGAAGAATTATCATCAGAAGTCAAGTAAGAACGCGACACATAATCCAGTGAAATATCATACGTAAGTTCTGCTTCTCCGGAATTGGATATTCTTAGATTTCTATCAGTTGTATCTCCCTGAGACAAATTGACGTTGAAGTTAATAGGATTCACCATAATATCGGGATAAGCTGGGGGTTGTAAGGGAGGAAAGATAATATAATCCACCCAGGCACAATCACTTCCATTACTTATCGAGGAATCTTTATCATAAGACCACTTAAAAGTATGATTCCCGGCTGTAACCGGAAAAGTTTCTTCACTCCAACCTACTTCACCACTCCATTGACCAGGTCCATACCCATCAATAAAGAATCTAAGATAGTCGTAATTGCTTTCTGAAGATACTTTCTTATAAAATGAAATATCACCATCTGCAAGAACATTTACACTCAAAATCAGATCAGATGATTGATTGTCTCCAACATCACCTGATTTCACACAATAAACTCCTTCAAAAGGTGTTTCCGTAACAACAGACCAATCTGCATCTCCAGCAAATTCCCATTCAAAATTGTTAAAAGTTCCATCCTCAAAATCATCAAGAATAAGACCAACACACTTATTAAATGTTTCGTTAATATTATAACTTCCTGCAATTATTGAATACTGCAAATCAACAGGTGTCCCAATAGGAGTTTCCGAATCTATTGTTATATTAAATATTGCATTTTCAGTATTTCCCATAAGAATAGTTCCAAAATTATGTGCACCGTCATTTATAGTTACATAAGAACTTGCACTGTTCAAAGTTCCTGCTGCAGAGGGAGAATCCATATGACCATTATTCGAAGTTTCGATTATGATTTCTGCTGTTTCTCCCGGGTCTAATCTTGCATTACCATTCCCACCTGCACTATCATCTATTGTCATGTCTCCAATTTCAATGTTGGGTGCATTCACAGTAATATTGAAAAAAGAATTCCATGTATCCCGGGCATTTCCTGTAATTTCAAGGTTAAAATCGATTTGATGTTGGTCAGGTATGTTATTTGCAATGTTAAAAGCAAATCCGTCTATTTGATTTGAAGTATTGTAAGATAGTATTGTACCGTAAGATTGAGTGTTATCTGTAATGGTGACATAACTGTCCACGGCAGATAGGGATGCATCAACATTATATGCTGTCTGATTACCAACATTTTCTAAGGTCATACCTAAAAGAATACTTTCTCCAAAATCAGCCTGGTTGTTCCCGTTTCCGGAACTATCATTAATTTGATATGATTCATATATTACGTATGGTTGATTGGAAACAACAATAATATCACCCTGATTTCTATTTTTATTATGCGCAATTATTGAAGCACTGATAGTTTCGATAGAACTTACAGGTGTGAACAGGTTAATCGTAACATCACCGTATGAGTCGGTAATTCCGTTGCCAATAAGTTCATTATTTTGAATCAAACCGATCAGAGCATCAGGAGTGTCAGTATTAAAAGAGATTTGAGTAGTTCCTAACGGAATGCTGGAAGGATAGGAAGCAGAAATATCGGTTGGAGTGTCTGTCCATACATCAAGACTGGGATCACCAAATAGAGTAATTTCATAAAAAGCCCATCTGAACCAGGGGTTGCCATTGCATTGAGATGCTCCATCAAATCTGGCATCCTCATTCATTGCAGCTATATGAAAAATATTTTCTCCGAATAATGCATCAAAGAGCTGTCTATCCATATACTGTGAGCACGAATTTGTTCCACCCGGATTATACCAACCGTATCGTGTATTCCCTATAAAAACCACACAACCATTATCAATTGTAGTAAATTCCTCTACAATACAGTCAGAACCGTAATTTCCAGATGAATTTCGATTATCAAAAGCAGCCGGATAACAGCCTTGAGAGTACATTATATAAAAATTATGATTTGTTCCGTTTGAAGTGAGATTTGTATTATTTACATCACTGGTATAGAATTTCATATTATAACCATTACTCGAATGCCCGAGATGATTAACAAGATGAGTACCATTGTTTAATTTAGTAATAAGACTTGATAGACTCCATGTTCCGTCTCTATCATATTGAGTTTGAACAGTGAAATTGGCTGGGAATCCGGTAGTATAATATCCATTGTAAGTGCCCCCATTTATAATCTCATCCTTATAAGTTCCTCCCCAGGTCAGCGGACTGTTATTCAAGTTTTCTCCCACCATTATTGCTTTTTCCAGGTCACCTGTTACCGGAGTATTTTGATACATTATCTGCTTATTTAAAGCTGAAGAAAATTCGGAATGAGTATCTGCTGAGATCCTTCCAAGAAAAACATCAGCATAGTAATCAGCTTCGGAGGTTTCACCCCAGTAACTGTCATCATCAACATTCCAGTCAGGTCCGGTACCGGTTCCAACTCTATCAAGACCCGAAAAATAAAGATCTGAAGGTAGATCTTCCTCAATAGTTGAACCTGCAGCTACATAAAAACCACGATGAGGAATAATTTCCGTATCACCTCCAAGAAGTACATATTCAGTTCCCAGGTTCTGATAAGCATATTTTATAAAATTACGAATTTTTTCTGCATTATCAACACCTGTATATTCAGTATAAATATCTTCAGTAAGTTTTACTAAAACATTATAACCCTGACTAAGTTTAAAATCTATAAAAGTATTAAAATCAGTTAAATAGGTATTATTTGTGATAATTACATAATCGTTATCTTCATCCCTTAGATCGGAAAAAATCGGATATTCTGATATTACTTCGATATTATCAATAAAATTTTCAACTCTTTTTTTTGTTTGTTCGCAAGAGCGATAAAAGTTGTTAAAAGAATTTTCTGCTTCTACAGAAGATCCTGTTTCAATAGTTACTTTAATACTCGTATAATAAGAAATTTTACCTGTAAGAGGTTCATATTCTATAGGATATAGATTTAATAGAGCTATTGAATGCCCTCTGAAATATTGTGTTTGAATTTTTGTATAAGCTTTATCAGGATATATTTTATTGGAATTATATATTCTAGGGTCTGGTTTTGTAAATTCTATCTTTCCATTAAAACTTAATGGATATGGTTCTTGAAAGGGATAAATTTGATAATTTCCAATTATATTGATTTTTTCACCAAAATTTATA